>NZ_JBFODE010000045.1:0-139912 GCF_040908155.1 Aeromonas sp. R6-2
CATTCTACGCTTCCCGCCCGGTGAGTCAAGCCTTATTTTACAAGGCTTTTTCACCCATCGACCGGCTCGCTGCTGTGGCGGCGTTGCCCTGTCGACGGAGGCGCATTATAGGGAGTTCAGTTCGGCTGGCAAGGGGAAATTTGCAAAAAAATGGCGTTTTATGGAAAACGCCACTCGAATGCTCTTTATTTCGACAACTTGCCGATTTTCGCCTCACCGGCGGGTCATAAACTCTCGGGCAAAGGCACGAACTTGGGGCCAGTCGGTAAACTCGATATCACGGCTGGTGTCCGTGCTCCCCCCGGTCAATTTCATGATGAGCTGAATGATCAGGGTCTGCCACCAGTTATAGCGAGAGTAGAGAAGGGCCCCGGCAAAGACAGCGAGCAATTTGGGTTTCCAGGGCGATTGGCGCAGGAACTTCTTCATATAAGCGTTGGTGGCCGGCGTCGCCTTCTCCGGCTTACGGGCCGTGAGGTTGACACAGAAGAAGGCCGCATTGGCTACCTCAAGCTGTTCCTGATGCGCATAGATGAAGCCCATCAAGCTGGGGTGGAAGTGGCCATAGCGAACAGAGGCACCAATGAGCACCTTGGCATACTTGCTCAAGTTGCACTTCGGCATGGCATGCAGATCCATCATAACCACTTCGTGGCCTGCCATCTCCTCGGCCATGACATCGACGATCTTTTTGGTTTGACCGTCCCGGGAAGAGTAAAGCACCAAAACCTTATCCATCAGCTACCTCAACTACGCCAGAATGCTGGAGTAAACAGTACCAGAAGCGTAAAAATTTCCAATCGGCCGAACAACATGGCCAGGATCATGATCCATTTTGCCGCAGCCGTACTCTCACCAAAGTGAAGCGCCACCTCGCCAAGACCCGGCCCCAGGTTATTGAGCGTGGCAGCGACCGCGGAGAAGGCGGTGAGTTCGCTCATACCGGTGGCGATCAGTCCCAACATGCAGAGCACGAAAATAGTGGCATAGGCGGCGAAGAAGCCCCAGACGGCCTCAATCACGCGCTCCGAGATCGCCTTATTGCCCAATTTAAGCCGATAAACGGCCCTGGGGTGAACCAGGCGCTTGAGCTCTCTCATCCCCTGCATGTGCAACAACATGATGCGCATCACCTTCATGCCCCCCCCTGTACTACCGGCACAGCCACCGATAAACGAGGAGAACATCAGCAGCACAGGCAAGAACAGAGGCCATTCGGCATAGCTGGTGGTGCTGAAACCGGCCGTCGTCGAGATGGAGACCGATTGAAACAGCGCCTGGTCCAGAGCCTGCCCCGCCGATCCGTAGACATTGTGATCGACCAGGATCAGGAAACAGATGAGGGTCAACACCAGCTGCACCCCGAGGAAGACCTTTACTTCGGGATCCCGCCAATAGACTCCCAGCCGGGTTGGACCATGGGCAAAAGCCGCAAAGTGCAGGCTGAAGTTCACCCCGGCGATCAGCAGAAACACCACGGTAATAAGGTTGATCGCCGGGCTGTTGAAGTAACCCATGCTGGCATCATGAGTGGAGAAACCACCGATCGCCACGGTAGAGAAAGAGTGGCAGATGGCATCAAACATATCCATGCCGGCAAGCCAGAATGCCAGGGCACAGAGGATGGTGATCAAGAGATAGATGTACCAAAGCGCCTTGGCGGTCTCGGCGATGCGTGGTGTCACCTTGTTATCTTTGACCGGTCCGGGTATCTCGGCCCGGTAGAGCTGCATGCCGCCGATCCCGAGCAACGGCAGGATTGCCACTGCCAGCACGATAATGCCCATCCCCCCAAGCCACTGCAGCAGTTGCCGATAGAAGAGAAAGGCCTTGGGGAGGGTATCGAGCCCGGTCAACACGGTCGCCCCCGTGGTCGTCAGCCCCGAGAAGGATTCAAAAAAGGCCTCCGAGACCGTCATGGCCGGCACCTCTCCCAGCAGGAAGGGCAAGGCACCTATGCTGCCCAATACAGTCCAGAAGAGGACGACGATGAGAAAGCCCTCCTTGGCCCTCAACTCCCGCTTCTGATAGCGATTGGGGAACCAGAGCAGAAATCCGATGGCCAGAGAGAGGCAGAAGGCGAGCACAAACTCGATCCCTCCCCCATCACGATAGAGATAAGCCACCAGGGCCGGGAGCAGCATGGTGCTGCTAAAGATGCCGACCAGCAGACCGACGATACGGATCAGGCTCCGAAACTGCATTCGGGAAACATTCCTCCAGTGCGGTGACGATTCAGGATGAGGTAGTGAGGAGAAGCCGTCCCTGGCTGCGCTCAGTCAGTGAGGCGATGACGTGAGGCAGGAGATCGTCGGGCCAGGCGAGCCGCAGGCTGACCCGGGCGCCGTAGTCGGCCACCTCGGTCACCCCGTCAAACTGCCCCTGTAGATACTCGATAAGCGCCATGTCTCCGTAATCACACACCAACGCCGTCGAGACCATGGCCCGTTTGAATGCTCTTGGCATCTGCCTCAGGGCCGCACCAACGCCGCCCCCATAGGCCTTGACCAGGCCGCCGGTACCGAGCAGAACGCCACCGTAGTAACGCACCACCACGGCGCAGACCTCCCCGACACCCGAGCCCATCAGCTGGGCCAGCATGGGCTTTCCGGCCGTGCCGGAGGGCTCGCCATCATCGCTGAAGCCATAGACCTGGCTGTCGTCGGGGGCTCCTGCAACATAGGCCCAGCAGTGGTGCCGGGCTACCGGATGGGCGGCCCGCACCTCGGCAATCCAGCTCCGAGCCGTGTCGATATCCGGAGTGTGGCGCAGCAGGGTAATAAAGCGACTCTTCTTGATCTCCTCGCTCCACTCCACCGCCTCCCCGGGTATGGGGTAGCCGCTCACAAGCCGGCCTGACGGGTCAGGTTCTCGGTCCCGTGTTCATGAAGCACCACGTTGTCCTCGATACGAATGCCGCCACATGGACGCAGGACCTCCACCCTGTCCCAATTGATGGCACGACCGTGCTCGCCGGCCTGCAACGGGGCCAATAGAGAGTCGATGAAGTAGAGGCCGGGTTCGATGGTGAACACCTGGCGTGGCTCCATCACCCGGGTACAACGCAGGAAGGGGTGCGCCTCGGGGGCGGCCAGGTGAGTACCGCGCTCGTCTTGCATGAATCCACCCACATCGTGCACCTGCAGCCCCAGATGGTGGCCCAGCCCGTGGGGGAAGAAGGCGGCCGTGATCCCGCTCTCCACCGCCCCTTCGGCCGACATCTCGACCAGCTCAAACTCCTTGAGCAGGCGGGCAATGCGTCTGTGCATCTGCAGATGCAGCTCGGTATAACGCAGACCGGCACGCATCTCACCGATGATCTCCTGCTGCTGCACCTCGAGGGCGGCGACCAGGTCGGCAAACAGACCACGGCGCCAGGCCCAGGTGCGGGTGATGTCCGAGGCATAGCCGTGGAAGTCCACCCCGGCGTCGATGAGGAAGGAGTGGCGATCCACGTCGGCGATGCGCTGATGCGAGAGGTGGGTGTAATGGAGCACGGCCGCGTTTTCGTTGATGGCAACGATATTGCCGTAGGGGGCATCCAGGGCCCCCTGCCCGACCGCCTTCATATAGGCCAGATTGATCTCGAACTCGCAAGCTCCGGCCAGGAAGGCATCTCGCGCCGCCAAATGGCCGCGTACACCGATGCGGTTGGCCTCGCGCAGACATTCGAGCTCGTAGTCGGTCTTGTAGGCGCGATGATAGTGGAGATAGTTGAGCACGGCCTCCGGATTGGGCTGGCTAAACCCCAGCAGCTCGGCCACCTCCAGATGACCACCAAGATAAGCCCACTGTCCGCGCTGGGCCGGCAAGTGATCGGCGACCTGTTCGGGGCGCGTCAGGAAACGGATATCGAACTGCTCGACCCAGAAGGAGGTTGGCAGATCCGGTACCTTGTGCCAGAAGTCGACCGGTCGGTAGAAGAGCAGCACCGGCTTGCTGTGGCCATCGACCAGCAGCCAGCAGTGAGGGTTGTCCAGCACCGGCAGCCACGCCTTGAAGTGAGGGTTCACCTTGAAGGGGTAATCCTGATCATCGAGGAAGATGCGCAGGCACTGGCCGGAGTGGATGGCCAACCCCTCCAGACCCTGTTGGGCGAGGATGTCGCGGGTACGCCGCTGTAGGGTCTCGATATGTTGCGCATAGAGTTGGCTGTAGCTGCTCATGGATCGGGCTCCGGCTGGTTCAATCACACCAGCATAACATCTTGATGGCACAGGCTCGACCCGCCGCGCCACCGGTTCGTGATGTCACGCAAAGGTGACGCTTCCCGCCCCTGCGGAAAACCAGATTCATTAACAAATGAAAAACAAATCGATAAACTGCAGCCAGACCGTCGAGAAAGGGATCTCTCATGAACAGCGCCAGCCTGTGGCAACCGAGCCCGGAACGCATCCGCCACTCCAACATGTATCACTTCATGGAGCAGGTAAATCGCTTCCATGGACTCAATTTGAGTACTTATCCACAGTTGTGGCAGTGGTCAGTCGAGAAGACTACCCGCTTCTGGCCCCTGGTGTGGCAGCACTGCGGCGTGGTTGGGCGTCTGGGCAATACTGTCGCAGAGAACCGCCAGGAGATGAGCCGCACCCGCTGGTTCCCCGACAGCCGCCTCAACTTCGCCGAAAACCTGTTGCGTCGGGACGATGCCAGCCTGGCCATCATCAGCCGACTCGAGGATGGCTCCCGCCGTACCCTCAGCTGGCACCAGCTGCAGCAGGCGGTGGCACGTCTCGCCCACTGGCTACGGGCCGAGGGGGTGCAGCCCGGCGACGTAGTGGCCGGTTACCTGCCCAACATTCCCGAGACGGTGATCGCCATGCTGGCCAGCGCCAGCCTGGGTGCGGTGTGGACCTCCACCAGCCCGGACTTCGGGGCCGCCAGCGTCATCGAGCGCTTCGGCCAGACCCGACCCGTGGTGCTGATCGCCTGCGACGGCTACCGCTATGGCGGCAAGGCCATCGACATCCGCGACAAGGTAGCCGAGGTGGTCCGTGCCATCGACAGCGTGCGCCGGGTGGTGATGGTTCCCCTGCTGGGATTGAGTGAGTCCCCCCGGGAGTGGGTCGATTGGGATGCGCTGCAACAGGGAGAGGCTCCCCCGCTCACCTTCACCGAGCGCGCCTTCAACGATCCTCTCTATGTGCTCTACTCCTCCGGTACCACCGGCAAGCCCAAGTGTATCGTGCACGGCATCGGCGGCACCCTGCTGCAGCATCTCAAAGAACACCAGCTCCACTGCGACATCAAGCCGGGAGAACGGGTCTTCTACTTCACCACCTGCGGCTGGATGATGTGGAACTGGCTGGTGAGCGCACTCGCCTCCGGCGCCACCCTGGTGCTGTTTGACGGCTCTCCCTTCTACCCGGATGGCAAGGTGCTGTGGGATCTGGCCCGGGATGAAGAGGTCGCCCTGTTCGGCACCTCGGCCAAGTATCTTGATGCCCTGCACAAGCAGGGTTATACCCCCATCCACACCCATGCCCTGCCCGCCCTGCGCCTCATCTGCAGCACCGGTTCGGTACTCTCTCCCGAGGGATTCGACTACGTCTATCAACAGATCAAACAGGATGTGCAGCTCGCCTCCATCTCGGGGGGAACCGATATCTGCTCCTGCTTCGCCATCGGCAACCCCATGAGCCCGGTCTACCGGGGAGAGAGCCAGGGCCGTGGCCTCGGCCTCGCGGTTCAGGTGTTCAACGACGAGGGCAAGCCGGTGCAGGGTGAAAAGGGCGAGCTGGTCTGTACCAAGCCCTTCCCGGCCCAACCCATCGGCTTCTGGGGAGATGAGAGCGGCGACAAGTATCGCGCCGCCTACTTCGAGCGCTTCGACAACGTCTGGTGTCACGGGGACTGGATCGAGCTGACCGAGCACGACGGCATCCTCTTCTATGGCCGCTCCGACGCCACCCTCAACCCGGGCGGCGTGCGCATCGGCACCAGCGAAATTTACCGCTACGTGGAGCAGCTCGACGAGGTGGAGGAGAGCATCGTCATTGGTCAACAGTGGCAGCAGGACGAGCGGGTGGTGCTGTTTGTGCGCCTGCGCGATGGCCTGATTCTGGACGATGCCCTGCGCGATCGCATCCGTCAGCAGGTGCGCAGCCATTGCACGGCGCGCCACGTGCCGGCCCGCATCGTCCAGGTAAGCGCCATTCCGCGCACCAAGTCAGGCAAGATAGTCGAGCTGGCGGTGCGGGAGGTGGTCCATCACAGGCCGGTGAAGAACACCCATGCCCTCGCCAACCCAGAGGTGCTGGATGAATACCGTGACCGCCAGGAGCTGGCCAGTTGATCCCGCTCACAATCTGATGACGGCGCCTGTGTGCGCCGTTTTTTTATGGGATCCGCACGACTAGAGCCTTTACACCAAACAGTGTTAAACGAATGTTTAAAATAGGTGTTGAAAATGTCGAGCATTGGATCAATATTGAGCTGCGTCCCCTCAGGGGGAGAACAAGGAGCCATCCCCGCAACCCGCCGGGAACAAGGAGACCCTCATGATCTACCAAGGCGAAACCCTGTCGGTCCGCTACCTGGAAGACGGCATTGCCGAACTCAGGTTCGACGCACCGGGTTCAGTCAACAAACTCGATCGCGCCACCCTGCTCTCCCTGAGCGAAGCGATCAGCGCATTACAGCAACAAACCGACTTGCGCGGCCTGATCCTCACCTCCGGCAAAGACGCTTTCATCGTCGGCGCCGACATCACCGAATTCCTCGAGCTGTTCGCCCTGCCGGATGAACAGCTGCTCGGCTGGCTGAAGAAGGCCAACGACATCTTCAACGCCATCGAGGATCTGCCGGTGCCGACCCTGTCAGCCATCAAGGGCCATGCCCTGGGCGGCGGTTGCGAGACCATCCTCTCCACCGACTTCCGCCTGGCCGACAGCACGGCCAAGATCGGCCTGCCCGAGACCAAGCTCGGCATCATGCCGGGCTTTGGCGGCACCGTGCGCCTGCCGCGGGTGATCGGCGCCGACAACGCCCTGGAGTGGATCACCACAGGTAAAGACTACCGCGCCGATGACGCCCTCAAGGTGGGCGCCGTAGACGCCGTGGTCGCCCCCGCCGCCCTGACCGCCGCGGCCGTACAGATGATCAAGGACGCCGCCGACGGCAAGCTCGACTGGCAGGGCCGCCGCGCCGCCAAGAAGGCGCCCCTGCGCCTCTCCAGGCTGGAGGCCATGATGAGCTTCAGCACCGCCGCCGGCATGGTTGCCGCCGTGGCGGGCAAGCACTATCCGGCGCCGATGGCCGCCGTGAAGACGGTAGAGACCGCCGCCGGCATGGGCCGTGACGAGGCGCTGGCCGCCGAGGCCGCCACCTTCATCAAGCTGGCCAAGACCGACGTGGCCAAGGCCCTGGTCGGCATCTTCTTGAACGACCAGCACATCAAGGCTCTGGCCAAGCAGTCCGCCAAGAAGGCGAGCAAGGCCACCAACCACGCCGCCGTGCTCGGCGCCGGCATCATGGGGGGCGGTATCGCCTACCAGTCTGCCAGCAAGGGCATACCGGCTGTGATGAAGGACATTAACGAGAAGGCGCTGGCGCTGGGCATGGGTGAGGCCACCAAGCTGCTCAACGGCCAGCTCGAGAAGGGCCGCATCGACGGCATCAAGATGGGCCAGGTGCTCTCCGCCATCACCCCCACCCTCAGCTATGACAGCGTCAAGGGCGTGGATCTGGTGGTCGAGGCCGTGGTCGAGAATCCCAAGGTGAAGGCCGCCGTGCTGGGCGAAGTGGAAGCCGTTCTCGGTGACGACGCCGTGCTCGCCAGCAACACCTCCACCATCCCCATCTCCCTGCTGGCCAAGGGGCTCAAGCGCCCCGAGAACTTCTGCGGCATGCACTTCTTCAACCCGGTGCACCGCATGCCCCTGGTAGAGATCATCCGTGGCGAGCAGACATCGGACGAAACCATCGACCGTGTGGTGGCTTATGCCGCCGCCATGGGCAAGTCCCCTGTGGTGGTCAACGACTGCCCGGGCTTCTTCGTCAACCGGGTGCTGTTCCCCTACTTCTTCGGCTTCAACAAGCTGGTCGCCGACGGCGCCGACTTCGCCGCCGTCGACAAGGTGATGGAGAAAGAGTTCGGCTGGCCCATGGGCCCGGCCTACCTGCTGGACGTGGTCGGCATCGACACCGGTCACCATGCCGGTGATGTCATGGCCCAGGGCTTCCCGACCCGCATGACCAAGGATGGCCGTACCGCCATCGACGTCATGTACGAGGCAAGCCGCTTCGGTCAGAAGAACGGCAAGGGCTTCTATGCCTATGAGGCCGACAAGAAGGGCAAGCCGAAGAAGGTGGCCGACGCCGCGGCCTACGAGCTGCTGGCCCCCATCGCCAAGCCACAGCAGGCCTTCGACAAGGAGACCATCATCGCCCGCATGATGATCCCCATGATCAACGAGGTGGTGCTCTGCCTCGAAGAGGGGATCATCGCAACCCCGGCCGAGGCGGACATCGCCCTGGTCTACGGTCTGGGCTTCCCTCCCTTCCGCGGCGGCGTGTTCCGCTATCTGGACACCATGGGCCTGGATCGCTATGTGGCCATGGCCGACCAGTTCGCGGATCTGGGCCCCCTCTATCGCGTCAGCAACCAGCTGCGCGAGATGGCGGCCCAGGGCAAGACCTTCTACTGATTGCGGAAAGGAGACCCATTCATGAAAGACGTAGTCATTGTCGACTGTATCCGGACCCCCATGGGGCGGTCCAAGGGCGGGGCTTTTCGCAACGTGCGCGCCGAGGATCTCTCCGCGCATCTGATGAGCTCACTGCTCAAGCGTAACGGCGCCCTCGACCCCAACGAGATCGAGGACATCTACTGGGGCTGCGTACAGCAGACCCTGGAGCAGGGCTTTAACATCGCCCGTAACGCCGCCCTGCTGGCCGGCATTCCGAAGCAGGTCGGCGCGGTCACCGTCAACCGCCTGTGCGGATCCTCCATGCAGGCGCTGCACGACGCCTCTCGCGCCATCCAGGTGGGTGACGGCGATATCTTCATCATCGGCGGTGTCGAGCACATGGGCCACGTGCCCATGAGCCACGGGGTCGACTTCCACCCCGGCCTCGCCAAATCGGTGGCCAAGGCCTCCGGCATGATGGGGCTGACTGCCGAGCTGCTCGGCAAGCTGCACGGCATCAGCCGTGAGCAGCAAGACGCCTTCGCCGCCCGCTCCCACCAGCGTGCTCACGCCGCCACGGTGGAAGGGCGCTTTGCCAAGGAGATCGTCGGGCTGGAGGGGCACGATGCCAGCGGCGCCCGCTTCTTCTACGACTATGACGAGGTGATCCGCCCCGAGACCACCATCGAGACCCTGGGCCAGCTGCGCCCTGTGTTCGACCCGGCCAACGGCACCGTCACCGCCGGCAGCTCCTCGGCCCTGTCCGATGGCGCCGCCGCCATGCTGGTGATGAGCCTGGATCGCGCCCGTGCCCTCGGCCTCACCCCCCGTGCCCGCGTCCGTGCCATGGCGGTGGCCGGCTGTGACGCCGCCATCATGGGTTACGGCCCGGTACCGGCGACCCAGAAGGCCCTCAAGCGTGCCGGTCTGACCGTCGATGACATCGACCTGTTCGAGCTCAACGAGGCCTTCGCCGCCCAGTCCCTGCCCTGCGTCAAGGATCTCGGCCTGCTGGATCAGGTCGACGAGAAGGTGAACCTCAACGGCGGCGCCATCGCCCTGGGTCACCCCCTCGGCTGCTCCGGTGCCCGCATCTCCACCACCCTGATCAATCTGATGGAGGAGAAGGACGCCACCCTGGGGGTCGCCACCATGTGCATCGGCCTGGGTCAAGGGATCGCCACCGTGTTTGAGCGCATCTGAGTCATGTGCGGGGCAACACGGTGCCCCGACACAGTGGTAACACGCGGATCCATGCGCCTTATTGGCCGGTTTATCAACCGGCCTTTTTTATCGCCAATTTTACGGCTATACGCATAAGGAGTGCCCAGCGACTCACACTCGCACCCCCCTCTGCTTGCTTTTTGTGCCCCCGACGGGTTCAATCTGCACAAAAAAATGGATGCACACACCTATGTCACTGAGCAAACAGCTGCTGATCGTCGACGACGATCAGGAAATCCGTGAGCTGCTCAACGAGTACCTGACCCGCGCCGGGTTCGAGGTGCTCACCGCCGCCGAGGGCAACGAGATGCGTCGCCAGCTGGCCCAGCATAGCCCGGATCTCATTATCCTCGATATCATGATGCCGGGGGACGATGGCTTCACCCTGTGCCAACAGATCCGCCGCGACTCCCAGGTCCCCATCATCATGCTGACCGCCGCCTCCGACGAGACCGACAGGGTCATCGGCCTGGAGCTGGGTGCCGACGACTACATCGCCAAGCCATTCAGCCCGCGCGAGTTGCAAGCCCGCATCAAGGCGCTGCTGCGCCGGGCCGAGTTCCGCCAGCCCGAGGTCAAGGAGAAGGAGCTGCCGCGCCGGCTGCGCTTCGCCGAGTGGACCCTGGACACCCTGAGCCACCAACTCACCCACGAGGATGGCAGCAAGCTCGATCTGTCGGGCAGCGACTTCATGCTGCTGGCCATGTTCCTGCAGCAGCCGGGGGCCGTGCTCGACCGCGATACCATCTCCGACGCCACCCGTGGCCGCGAGAGCCTGCCCATGGAGCGCGGCATCGACGTGCAGATCAGCCGACTGCGCCAGAAACTGGGCGACAACGGCAAGAGCCCGCGCATCATCAAGACCATTCGTGGCAGCGGCTATATGCTGATCGCCGAGGTGTTCGAGGACGCATGAACGCCAAACGGTGGTGGTCTCCTTTGGTACCGCGCTCCCTGCTGTCGCGCATGCTGCTGCTCCTGCTGCTGGCGATCCTGCTCTCCCAGACCATCCTCACCGGGATCTGGATGCAGCAGATCCAGAAGCGGGAGCTGGAGGGAATGCTCAGCACCACCCGCAACCTGGCCATGTCGGCAGCCTCCACCGTCAGCTTCTTCAAGTCGCTCCCCCTGCAGTACCGGCATATAGCGCTGGATCAGCTGCGCAACATGGGGGGCAGCCGCTTCTTCGTGTCGCTCAACGAGGAGGAGATCCGGGTCAACTCCATCCCCGACAGCGAGCGCAAGGCCGTCGTGCTCGGCGAGCTGCGCACCATACTGGACAGCAAGCTCACCGATACCATGGATATCAAGGTGGACTTCTCCCGCCCCGAGGAGCTGCACGTCTTCAACAACGATACCCTGCTGGCGGATCTCCCCTCCTCCTGGGCTCGCTACACCCTGTCGCTGGAGCCCATCAATCCACCGGTGCTGGTGATTCAGATCGAGATCAAGGAGGGGGAGTGGCTCTATCTGGCGGCCCTGCTGCCGGCCCCCTACATGACCCTGGACGACACCGTCATGCCCGCCAACCAGGTGCGCTTCATCGCCCTGATGACGGTCTTTCTCTGCTTCTTCACCTTCCTGCTGGTGCGCTGGCAGACCCGCCCCCTGCGCCGCCTCGCCAAGGCGGCCGCCAACCTGGGCAAGGACATCGACCAACCCTCCCTCAAGGAGGAGGGGGCCTCCGAGATAGTGGCGGCCACCCGGGCCTTCAACATCATGCAGCACCGGATCCGGCGCTATATCGACGATAGAGAGCGACTGTTCAGCTCCATCTCTCACGATCTCAAGACCCCCATCACCCGACTGCGGCTGCGGGTCGAACTGCTCGACGACGAGGTGCAGATCACCAAGTTCAGCAAAGACCTCGACGAGCTGGAGCTGATGGTGAAGGGGGCACTGCAGACGGTGAAAGACACCGATATCCACGAAAATATCGAGCAAATCGACATCGACGGCATGCTCGACCAGCTGGCCGAGAGCCTTAACCTGCGCGAGGAGCGGCTCACCATAGAGGGACGCTGCAAACACGGCTACCGGGGCAAACCCCTGGCCCTCAAGCGCTGCATCGCCAACCTGATCGACAACGGCATCAAGTACGGCAAGAAGGTGCGCATCATCATCTTCGACGACGACGAGATGCTGATCCTCTTCATCATGGATGAGGGCCCCGGCCTGCCCGAGGAGCAGCTCGAACACATCTTCGAGCCCTACTACCGCTTCGATACCGAGCAACCGGGCAATGGCCTGGGGCTCGGCATCGCCCGCAACATAGCCCACGCCCACGGGGGCGATCTGGTGCTGGAAAATCGTCCCAACGGTGGCCTGCAGGCCACCCTCTCCCTGCCGCGACAATGATCATGAAGACGACCCTCACCCCCCTGCTGTGTGCCCTGCTCTCCCCCGTCGCCCTCGCCTCCCAGGTGGAGGTGCAGCACTGGTGGACATCGGGAGGCGAGGCGCGCGCCGTCGAGGTGCTCAAGTCCATGTGGAAGGCCGAGGGAAACCAGTGGCAGGACTTCGCCATCCAGGGGGGCGGTGGCAAGAGCGCCATGACGGTGCTCAAGAGTCGGGCCCTGGCGGCCAATCCGCCCCAGGCCGCCCACCTCAAGGGGATAGAGCTGCGCGAGTGGGCCGGTCTTGGCTTCTTGCGCGACCTCGACCCCATGGCCGAACACTTGGGCTGGTATCAGGCCATGCCACCCGTGGTGCGCCAGACCCTGAGCCCGGGCGGCCAGCTGGTGGCGGTGCCCACCGGCATCCACAGGGTGAACTGGCTCTGGATCAACCACCGCCTCTTCGCCGCCCAGGGGCTCGCCGTGCCCGAGAGCTGGGGCGAGCTGGTCAGGGTGGCAGAGCAACTGAAGGAGAAGGGGATCACCCCGCTGGCCATCGGCAACGAACCCTGGCAACTGGCGGTACTGTTTGAATCGGTCGCCCTCGGCGAAGGGGGAGCGGACTTCTACCGCAAGGCCTTCCTCCAGCTCGACTCGGCAACCCTGACCGGACCCGAGATGATCCGGGTACTCAACCGCTTTCGCCAGCTGAGGGCCTTCGTCCCCTCCAGCTTCGTGACCCTCAAGTGGCATCAGGCCACCAACCTGCTGGAGACCGGTGGTGCCGCCATGCAGGTGATGGGGGACTGGGTGAAGGGAGAGCTGAGCGCCGGCAACTACCGCCCCGGCGAAGATATCCTCTGTCAGCCGGCCCCGGGCAGTCAGGGGCTCTTCAGCTACAACATCGACTCCATTGCCATGTTCAAGGTGCGCGATCCGGCACAGCTGCAGGCCCAGAGCGAACTGGCCGAGCTCATCATGCGCCCGGCGTTCCAGGCCAGCTTCAACCAGGCCAAGGGGTCGATCCCGGCGCTGGAGAAGGTGCCCATGCAGGGGTTCGACCGCTGTGCCATCCGCTCTCACCAGGATTTCCGGCAGGCGCAGCAGGAGGGCACCCTGCTTCCCAGCATCGCCGAGGGGATGGCCCTGCCCACCCCTCTGCAACAGGCCCTGATGGACGTGCTCTCCGCCTTCTTCAACGACCCGGCCGGTGATGCGGCGGCCACCGCCGCACGCCTCGGTCGCCTCATCCATTCGGCCAAGGGTTAATAAGCCCCTCTTCCCCGCGGCCACCAGCCGGGTATGCTGTCAGCAGACCGACCCCGAGATGGTGGCCCCATGCAACGCATCCTGTTTGTTGAAGACGACCCCGATATCGGTCAGCTGATCGCCGGCTGGCTCTCCCGTCACGAGATGGAGGTGATCCTCGAGCCACGCGGGGATCGGGCCCTGGCCAGAGTCGAGGAGGTGCAGCCCGACCTGGTGCTGCTCGACATCATGCTGCCCGGCTGCGACGGCCTCTCCCTGTGCCGGGACCTGCGCCCCCGCTTTGCCGGCCCTGTCGTCATGCTCACCTCGCTCGACAGCGACATGAACCAGATCCTGAGCCTGGAGCTGGGGGCCAACGACTACATCCTCAAGACCACGCCGCCCCCCGTATTGCTGGCACGACTGAGGGTGCAGTTTCGCCAGCAGCAGAGGGCGCCGCAGGCACAGGCCCCCGTCACAGTCCCCCAGCGGCTGCAACTGGGTGGCCTGACCATCGATGGTCAGGCCCGCTCCGTGACCCTGGACGGGGTGAGCGTCTCCCTCTCCACCAGCGACTTCGATCTCCTCTGGGAGCTGGCCTGCCACGCCGGGCAAATCATGGGACGCGACGCCCTGTTTCGTCGCCTGCGTGGCCGCGACTACGACGGGCTGGATCGCAGCATGGATGTGGCCATCTCCCGCTTGCGCCGCAAGCTGGGGGACGATCCGGCCGACCCGACCCGCATCAAGACGGTACGCCAGCGCGGCTATCTGCTGGTGCCCCAGGCCTGGGAGTGAGCCATGCGCCGCCTGTTTATCCAGTTCTACCTGCTGGTGATGGCCTGCTTCATGGTCGCGGTGCTGCTGGTCGGCCTCATCTACCAGCACACCACGGAGCGCGCCGGCAACCGCTATCTGGAGCGCCTGATGCAAGGCTCCCTCGCCCTGCTCACCAACGAGCTCTCCCGCACCCCGCCCTCGCTCTGGTCCGAGCGACTGAGGGAGCAGTCCCGCCAGCTCAAGCTGCCCCTGCGTCTCGATCCCCTGGCCAGCCAGCCCCTCGACAGCGAGGACCTGGCCCTGCTGCAGGGAGGGGAGCTGCTCATCGTCGAGGAGGATGACACCTTCCGCCAGCGCATTCCCGGCAGCGAGCAGGTGCTGATCGTCGGTCCCGTCCCCTACCTCTCCTATCTGCACGAGTTGCACTGGCTCGACATCGGCCTGTTGCTGCTGCTCGGCCTCTCCCTGGCCCTGCCCATCCTGATCTGGCTGCGCCCCCACTGGCGCGGGCTGCTCACTCTGGAGCAGACCGCACGCCGCCTGGGAAATGGTGAGCTGGATGCCCGCAGCCACCTGCCCGCCGGCAGCAGCCTGGCGCGCATGGGCCAGACCCTGGACCGCATGGGCGAACAGCTGGAGGCGCTGATCAATGGCAAGAAGCAGCTCACCGACGCCATTGCCCACGAGCTGCGCACCCCTCTGGTGCGGCTGCACTATCGCCTCGCCATGCTCGAGCCACCGCCCCCCGAGGCAGATCGGCTGGCCCTGGAGCGGGACCTGGCCGCACTCGACACCCTGATCGACGAGATGCTCACCTACGCCCGTCTCGATCGCCCCGAGATGCCCCTGCAACCGGTCGAGCTGGAGCTCGGCGCCTGGGCCCGGCGCCATCTGGTGGACTGGCAGACCCTCTGCCCCCACAAGCCGATCACCCTGACGAGCCCGAGCGCCCCCCTTCCCTGGCATGGGGACGAACGACTGTTGACCCGGGCGGTGGAGAACCTGGTGCGCAATGCCCAGCGCCACGCCAGAGAGGCGGTGCAACTGCGCCTCTGTCTGACCCCGGAAGCCTGCCTGATTGAGGTGCAAGACGATGGTCCCGGCATCCCCATGGCGCAGGCGGGCCGCATCTTCGAGCCCTTCGTGCGCCTCGACGAGAGCCGCGATCGTCGCACCGGGGGCACCGGATTGGGACTCGCCATCGTGCGCAGCATAGCCCGCCACCACGGGGGCGAGGTGCACCTGGAAGAGAGCACGACGGGGGCCCTGTTTCGCCTCACCCTGCCGCGCACCTGAAGCGCGGACAATAAAAAGGGCCGCGGATGCGGCCCTTCTTCACGGAAGCGAACTCAACCCAGCATGTAGTCGGCCGGCAGCTCGATACGTGCCACACCGGACTCCACGGCGGCCAGGGCCACGGCGCGGGCAACCCGCGGCAGCAGACGGGCGTCCATGGGTTTGGGGATCACATAGTCGCGGCCAAACTCGAGGGCATCGACCCCGGCGGCACGCAGCACCTCGGCCGGTACCGGCTCCTTGGCCAGGGCGCGAATGGCATCGACCGCAGCCACCTTCATGGCATCGTTGATGCAACTGGCGCGCGCGTCCAGGGCTCCGCGGAAGATGAAGGGGAAACAGAGCACATTGTTGATCTGGTTCGGGTAGTCGGAACGACCCGTACCCATGATGAGGTCATCGCGCACCGACTGCGCCAGCTCGGGTCTGATCTCGGGATCCGGGTTGGAGCAGGCGAAGATGACCGGGTTCGGCGCCATCAGGGCCACCGCCTCGGCCGGCAGCACATCCGGGCCGGAGACACCGACGAAGACATCGGCGCCCTTGATCGCCTCCTCGAGGGTGCGCATGTCGGTGTTGTTGGCAAACAACTTCTTGTACTCGTTGAGATCGTCACGACGGGTGTGGATCACGCCCTTGCGGTCGAGCATGTAGATCTTCTCGCGCATGGCACCGCACTTGATCAGCAACTCCATGCAGGCGATGGCGGCGGCACCGGCCCCCATGCAGACGATGCGGCTCTCCTCGATGCGCTTGCCCTGGATCTCGAGGGCATTGAGCAGGCCGGCGGCGGTGACGATGGCGGTGCCGTGCTGATCATCGTGGAACACAGGCACGCTGCAGCGCTCGATCAAGGCCTGCTCGATGGCGAAGCACTCGGGGGCCTTGATGTCTTCCAGGTTGATACCACCGAAGGTGTCGGCGATGGCAGCCACCGTGTTGATGAACTCTTCGTTGGTGCGGTGCTTCACCTCGATGTCGATGGCATCGATGCCGGCGAAGCGCTTGAACAGCAGGGCCTTGCCCTCCATCACCGGCTTGGAGGCGAGCGGCCCCAGATTGCCCAGCCCCAGGATGGCGGTGCCGTTGGAGATGACCGCCACCAGGTTACCCTTGGCGGTGTACTTGTAGGCATCATCCGGGTTGGCGGCGATCTCGCGCACCGGTTCGGCCACGCCCGGGCTGTAGGCCAGGGCCAGATCGCGGGCAGTCTCCGCCGGCTTGGTGAGTTCGATGGCGATCTTCCCGGGGACGGGAAGGGCGTGGTAGTCGAGAGCCTGTTGGCGCAGATCGGACATGGGATACCCCGATACGGTTGTTCACGTCATGATGATGGACTCCCCGCTTCAGGCGGGGGGAAATGATCATAAAGAAAAGGGGGGCCCTTTCCCAGAGGATAATATGGTTTAAAACGCTGGACGGAGCAGATGACCAGCGATTTCCACCACGCAAGAATACCAAGTTAGAGGTATATTTCAGTCCATCACCGGAATGCCGCTGTCGGCCTCCGCCTCACGCACGATCGCCTCCGTCATCCCCTGAAAGATAAAGAGGTGGAACGGCAGCATGGCGAGCCAGTAGCCGAGCCCCCAGGCCCCCTGAGGGTGCCAGTGAGCCGTCACCGTGAGGCGGGTCAACCCCGACTCCTCGGGCACGATAAGGAACTCGAGGCGCCCCACCCCCGGTGCCCGCATGTTGAACAACAGATCGAGCCGCCGTCCCTCCTCCACCCCCAGGATCTCCCAGGAGTCGATCCGATCGCCCTTGTTGAAACGGGTCGGATCGCTGCGGCCATACTGGCGCGCCGGGCCCCCTATCAGGTGATCCATCCACTCGCGCACGCTCCACAGGCTGTTCATGTAGAAGTAGCGTCGCTCGCCGCCGAGCCCCTGCAACACCTGCCACAGGGCCTCGGGCGGGGCGAGGGAGAGGGCGGTGCCGCTCGCGGTGCGGTCATAGAAGCCGTACTCGGGGTGACGCCAGCGCAGACCGAGGGGGGTCTCCTCCCCGTGCTGCTCGGCCCCCAGTCGCTGCTCCAGGGTAAGGGCCTCGGCCAGCGCCTCGTCAAAATCGAGCAGGCGCTGGGGCAACAGGGCACGCAGCGGCCCGTCGTCGGCCGGAATATCGTGCTTGAGCCCCCCCACCAGGGCCTTGGCGACCGGCTGGGGCACAGAGGTGGCAAACTGCAGCCACCAGGCCGACAGACGCGGGGTAAGCCAGGGGATGGGAAGGATGGGGCAGCGCTTGCCAATGTGGGCCGCGAAGCGCTCGAGCTGCTGCTGGTAGCTGAGCAGCTCGGGACCGGCGGCGTTGAGAATCCCCCCCTCGACCCCCTCGGCCTCCACCAGCCCCCCCAGGTAGTGAAGCAGGTTGGAGAGGGCGATGGGGGGCGTGCGCGAGCGCACCCACTTGGGTGTCACCATCATAGGCAGGTTGAACACCAGATCGCGCATCACCTCGAAGGCGGCCGAGCCCGGGCCTATGATGATGCCGGCGCGCAGCTCCACGGTCGGCACACCGGCGGCCCGAAACAGTTCACCACAGTGACGACGGGAGTTGAGATGACGGCTCTCGCACGCTTCGGGCTGGATCGCCCCCAGATAGATGAGACGGCGCACCCCGGCGGCGCGGGCGGCGGCGGCGAAGTTCTTCACCCCCTGCTGCTCGAGACGGTGGAAGCCGGCCCCGGCGCCCATGGCATGCACCAGATAGAAGACGGTATCTATGCCCTCCAGGGCCGGCCCCAGGGTGGCGGGCCTGAGGCTGTCGGCGAGGCGAAACCCGACCCCTTCCGGCAACCGGCAGGGGCGCCGGGCGGCGGCCACCACTTCATAACCCTGTGCCTGCAGATAAGGCACCAGATAGGAGCCCACATAACCGGCGGCTCCCATGACCAGACAGCGTCGCATCCCTGCTCTCCTTCTCGACTCCTCGCCCCACCTTAGGGGAAAGCCGGGCACAAAAAAAGCGCCCAATGGGCGCTTTTCTTCAAGCTTTCGGACTCGATTACTTCTTGGCAGTCAGAGAACCGAAACGCTTGTTGAACTTGTCTACGCGGCCGCCGCTAGAAACTTCTTTCTGCTTGCCGGTGTAGAAGGGGTGGCACTCGGAGCACACGTCCAGGTTCAGATCCTTGGAGACGGTGGAGCGAGTCTTGATGATGTTACCGCAAGAGCACTTGGCGGTGATTTCAACGTATTCCGGATGGATACCAGCTTTCATGGACAACCTCAAAGATATAGGCCGTGTCGCCATCCGAACCTTGGGTCGGACACCACACGAATATTGAACACAGTTTCAAAGGCAGCGAATAATATAGGAAACGCCTGAGATCAGGCAAGTGGCCCCGCGGAAAAAATAGGCAATCTTTGGTGAATTCCTCCGACAAACTGGATCTGGTTCGTGTCGCCGTGCCGGTGCCCCTGCGCCGTCCTTTCGACTATCTCTGCCCCCTCCCCCTGCCGGCGCCCGGCTGCCGGGTCGAGGTGCCCTTCGGCCCGCAGACCCTGGTGGCGCTGGTGGTCGATCATCCGGCCGAAAGCACCCTGCCCAGGGAGAAGCTCAAGCCGATCAAACGGGTACTCGACGAACGCCCCGTGCTCGGCCCCGATATCCTGGCCCTGATGCAGTGGGGGGCGGGTTACTATCAGTACCCCCTCGGCGAGGTGCTGGCGGTGGCCTTGCCGGTGCTGGTGCGCAAGGGAGAGCCGGCCGCCTACCGGGAGCTGGAGTTCTGGTTCTCCACCGAGGCCGGGCACGCCTGCGATCTCAACGAGCTCAGGCGCGCCCCCAAGCAGCAGCAGGCACTGGCCCTGCTGCGCCGGGGACCGCAGACCCCCTCGGCCCTGCGCCAGGAGGAGGTGCAATCCGCCGCGCTCACGGCGCTGGAGAAAAAAGCACTGATAGAGAGGCGCAGCCTGGAGCCCAGCCATCCCACCGACTGGGCCGAACACCTCCACTGCGACGGCGCCCTGCCTCTGAGCACAGAGCAGGCGCTGGCAGTCTCGACGGTGACCAGCCAACGGGATCGCTTCAACGCCTTCCTGCTGGAGGGGATCACCGGCTCGGGCAAGACCGAGGTGTATTTGAGCATCCTCGAGCCCTTGCTGCGGGAGGGGAAACAGGCACTGGTGATGGTGCCGGAAATAGGCCTCACCCCGCAGACCATCAACCGCTTCAGGCGCCGCTTCAACGTGCCTGTGGTGGCCATGCACTCGGGGATGAACGACCGGGAACGGCTCGACGCCTGGCTCGCCTGCCGTGACGGGGGCGCCGCCATCCTGATTGGCACCCGCTCTACCGTCTTCACCCCGTTCAAGCGTCTCGGCGTCATCATCATCGACGAGGAGCACGACGCCTCGTTCAAGCAGCAGGAGGGCTTTCGCTACCACGCCCGGGATCTCGCCGTGATGCGCGCCCACCGGGCCGGCATCCCGATCCTGCTCGGCTCGGCCACCCCTTCGCTGGAGAGCCTGCACAACGCTCGCGGCGGCAAGTATCACCACCTGCGCCTGACCCGGCGCGCCGGCAACGCCACTACGGCGCGTCAGGTGATCCTCGACATCAAGAGCACCCGGCTGCAGGCGGGCCTCTCGCCCCAGCTGGAGCGGCTGATGGCCGAGCACCTGGCCGCCGGCAATCAGGTGATGCTGTTTCTCAACCGGCGCGGCTA
Organism: Aeromonas sp. R6-2; assembly: GCF_040908155.1. Lineage (NCBI taxonomy): Bacteria > Pseudomonadati > Pseudomonadota > Gammaproteobacteria > Aeromonadales > Aeromonadaceae > Aeromonas > Aeromonas sp. R6-2. The sequence goes on from NZ_JBFODE010000045.1 coordinate 20,187, forward strand.
CGCGCCGGCCCTGATCTGCCACCAGTGCGGCTGGAGCGCCGCCTGCGAGCGGTGCGACGCCTGGTACACCTGGCACCAGGCCGGGCGACGGCTGCACTGCCATCACTGCGACAGCGTGCGGCCCCTCCCCCCCAGCTGCCCGGAGTGCGGCAGCCATGAGCTGATCGGCTCCGGGGTCGGCACCGAGCAGCTCGAGCAACTGCTGGCAACCCTGTTTCCCCACTATCCGGTGGTACGCATCGACCGGGACAGCACGGCCCGCAAGGGGGAGCTGGAGAGCCACCTGGAGGGGATCAGGAGCGGCCACTACAAGATCCTCATCGGTACCCAGATGCTGGCCAAGGGGCACCATTTCCCCGATGTCACCCTGGTCGGCCTCATCGATGTGGACGGCGCCCTCTTCTCGGCGGATTTTCGCGCCGCCGAGCGCCTCGCCCAGCTCTACACTCAGGTGGCCGGTCGCGCCGGGCGGGCCAGCAAGCCGGGGCTGGTGGTGCTGCAGAGCCACCATCCGGAGCACGCCCTGCTGCAGGATCTGACCCAGAACGGTTACGACCACTTCGCCGATACCGCCCTCAAGGAGCGCCGCCTGCTGAGCCTGCCCCCCTTCAGCCACCAGGCCCTGTTCAAGGCCGAGGCCACCGGCCAGAGCGAGGCACAACACTTCCTGACCCGCCTCGCCGACACCCTGCGCCTGGCCCGCCTGCCGGGGCTGCAGGTGATCGGCCCCCTGAGTGCCACCATGGAGCGCAAGGCGGGCAAGTTCCGGATGCAACTGATGGTGCAGGCCGCCGCCCGTGCCCCCCTGGCCCAGCTGCTGGAGTGGGCCATCGCCGAGCTGGAGGCCTGGCCCGAGACCAAGCGGGTACGCTGGGTGGTGGATGTCGATCCCATCGAGCTGGGGTAAACGAGAAGGGCCCCTTGCGGGGCCCCTCTGTGGGTCAATGCTCTGCCGATCCGGAGTCGCCACCGGGCTCGTCGTGGCGCTCGCGCTGCAGCTCGTCGACACGGGCCTGCCAGCGGTTTTCCGCCTGTTTCTGATGTTGCAACTCCTGCTCATGGCGCAGGGTGTCGATCTCGTGGTCAAGTTTGTCCATCACACTCTCCTTCCCTGAATGGGTGTCAGACTGGCCGACGGGATAACCCCTCACCAGTTTAGACAGCCGGTTCCGGTGATAGGGTCCATCAAAAAAACGATTGATGATTAAACACACAATCTAAAATGCCCATTAGCGTCATGGCCAGGCCCACGATGAAATCAGATGACCACCTTCCCGGTCTTCTCTTGCGGGCCACCATCCGATGATGCGGGGCTGCTGGCCCACAGCCCCCAAGGAGGTCATCCATGTCCCATCCCGACTGGCATCAGGTGTTGCATTGGGCCAATCAGGGCAATCCCCGGCCCCCCGCCAGGGTCGAACACAGCGACCAGGAGTGGCGTGCCATCCTCACCCCGGAGCAGTACCGGATCACCCGTGAAAAGGGCACCGAACGCCCTCACAGCTCGGCCATGTGCAGCCTGTTTGAACCGGGGCGCTACCACTGCGTCTGCTGCGATACCCCTCTGTTCGATGCCGGCAACAAGTTTGAGAGCCACTCCGGCTGGCCCAGCTTCACTCGCCCCCTGCAAGAGGGGGTGGTGGCCTATCATCAGGATCGCTCCCACGGCATGCACCGCATCGAGGTTACCTGCCAGGTATGTGACGCCCACCTGGGTCATGTCTTTCCCGACGGACCACCGCCATCGGGGCTGCGCTACTGCATCAATGCCGTCGCCCTGAACCGTGCCGATTGAACTCACAGAAGGAGAATCCTATGCATCATCACGAGACCGCCATCCTGGCCGGAGGCTGCTTCTGGGGCATGCAGGAGCTGCTGCGCCACCATCCCGGGGTCATCTCGACCCGGGTCGGCTACAGTGGCGGCGAGGTGGAGCACGCCACCTACCGCCACCATGGTGACCACGCCGAGGCGATCGAGGTCATCTTCGATCCCGACCGGCTCAGCTACCGGGATCTGCTTGCCTTCTTCTTCCAGATCCACGACCCCACCACCCGGGATCGTCAGGGTAACGACCGGGGCCGATCTTACCGCTCGGCCATCTACACCCTGAGCGAGGAGCAGGCCCTCGAGGCGCGCGAGACCATCGCCGACGTGGAGGCAAGCGGCCTCTGGCCGGGCCCGGTCGTGACCGAGGTGCTGCCCGCGGGCCCCTTCTGGGAGGCCGAGCCGGAGCATCAGGACTATTTGCAACGCTACCCGGAGGGTTATACCTGCCACTGGGTCAGGCCCGGCTGGGTACTGCCCCGTCGCCATCGATAACCCATGCCCGTCGACTGGCCTCTTGCCCCGTCGATGGGCTAACTTCCTCTAACGGATCGTCGATCCGATTTGTCACTCACGCCGTATAGAGTGGAGCCGTCCCCCCCATAAGGAGCCGTGCCCGTGACCCTTGCCCAACCTCTGCGTGCCGAGACCACCGGCCTGCCAAACCCGACCCGCACCCCCTACCTGCGGGGTGAGAACCCGGAGCAGAAGCGCCAGGAGCTGCTGGAGTACTTCACCCGAACCTTCGATCTCTACGACAGCCTGTTCGACTGCCTGGCCGACGAACGCGCCTGGTTTACCAAGGCCATCAACCTGCGCCATCCGCTCATCTTCTACTACGGCCACACCGCCGCCTTCTTCATCAACAAGCTGCTGGCCGGCCGCCTCATCGACGAGCGCATCGACCCCCCCATCGAAGCCATGGTGGCCATCGGCGTGGACGAGATGAGCTGGGACGACCTGGACGAACGCAACTACGACTGGCCGAGCGTGGGCGAGTTGCGCCGCTATCGCGCCCGGGTACGCGAGCGGGTGACTCGCTTCATCGCGCAGATGCCGCTTACCCTGCCCATCGATTGGGAGAGCCCGGCCTGGGCCATCCTGATGGGCATCGAACATGAGCGCATCCACCTCGAAACCTCGAGCGTGCTGATCCGCCAACTGCCGTTGGCCTGGGTACGCCCGCAACCCCACTGGCCCGCCTGCCCCCATGCCCGGCACGATCGCACCAGCGTGCCGGCCAACTCCCTGCAGGCGGTGGCCGGCGGCGAGGTGCGTCTCGGCAAGCAGGACGACACCTACGGCTGGGACAACGAATATGGCGAGCGGCGGGTCACCCTGGCCCCCTTCCAGGCGAGCCGGCTGCTGGTCAGCAATGCCGAGTTCTTCGAGTTTGTCGCCGCCGGCGGCTACGCCGAGCGCCGCTTCTGGGATGACGAGGGGTGGGGCTGGCGCGAATTCGCCCGTGCCGCCATGCCCACCTTCTGGGTCGGTGATCCGGGCGAACCCGATGCCCTGCGACTGAGGCTGATGACAGAGGAAGTGCCCATGCCATGGGACTGGCCGGTGGAGGTGAACCAGCTCGAGGCCGCCGCCTTCTGCCGCTGGAAGAGCGAGGCCACGGGTCTGCCGGTACAGCTGCCGAGCGAGGCCGAGTGGATGCACCTGCGTAGCCGCATCCCGGTGGATCAGCCGAACTGGCCCCGAGCCCCCGGCAACATCAACCTGGAGCAGTGGGCCTCCTCCTGCCCGGTCGATCATTTCGAGCAGGGGGCCTTCTGCGATCTGGTGGGCAACGTCTGGCAGTGGACCGGCACCCCCATCGACGGCTTCGAAGGGTTCAGGGTGCACCCCCTCTATGACGACTTCTCCACCCCCACCTTCGACGGCAAGCATACCCTGATGAAGGGGGGCAGCTGGATCAGCACCGGCAACGAGGCTATCGCCGCCTCGCGCTATGCGTTTCGTCGCCACTTCTTCCAGCACGCCGGCTTTCGCTATCTGGTGTCGCGCCATCAGGAGCAGAGACGGGTCAACCCCTACGAGACCGACACCCTGGTGGCCCAGTATCTCGACTTCCACTATGGACCGACCCACTTCGGGGTGCCCAACTACGGCCAGACCCTGGCCGGGCTGGCGGCCGAGCTCGCCCCCCATCACCAGCGGGCGCTCGACATCGGCTGCGCCGTGGGCCGTGCCAGCTTCGAGATGGCCCGCCACTTCCAGCACGTGGACGGGGTGGACTACTCGGCCCGCTTTATCGACGTGGCCCTGGCCATGACCCGGCAGGAGGGATTCCGTTACGCCGTGCCGCTGGAGGGGGAGCTGGTGGAGTATCGGGAGGCAAGGCTGTCCGATCACGATCTGGGTCCGGAGCAGGCGGCACGCATTCATTTCAGCCAGGGGGACGCCTGCAACCTCAAGCCCAAGTACGATCACTACGATCTGGTGCTGGCCTCGAATCTGATCGACCGGCTGCGCGAGCCCGCCCGCTTCCTGCAAGACATAGGCCGGCGCCTGCGCCCGGGCGGCATCTTGCTGCTCACCAGCCCCTACACCTGGCTCGAGGAGTACACCCCCAAGGGCAACTGGCTCGGCGGTGTGCGGGAGAACGGCGAGGCGCTGACCACCCATCAGGCCCTGCAACGGCTGCTGGCGACGGAGTTCGAAGAGGTGGGCACGCCGCGCGACCTGCCGTTCGTGATCCGCGAGACGGCCCGCAAGTACCAGCATACGGTGGCCCAGCTCACGGTCTGGCGCAGACGCAGTTAACGACGAGGGGCCGGCAGGCCCCTCTCCTTGTCCGCAAGCTGGAACGGTTATTGCTCTGACCACGCCGACGCAGTGACGAGGAGGATGAGTGATGAACTTGGGTGCGGTGCAATTTGGCTTGCTACAGCCCTCACTGACGGCTCGTCAGGGCACGGAGCCGTTTCGAGAGGCGCAGCGGCAGAGGCAAGGACTTGCCGAAGAGAGGGTGACCCTGAACGGAGGCAGCCGTGAGCCCTCCCCCACCTATGCCAATCCAGGACGTGCCCGCAAGGAGCCGGAGCAGAGCCTGACCCGGGTAGCCTGGGACAACCTGCTGGCCCAGCGGGTAGGCCTTAGCAAGGAGAAGCTCGACCGGCTCGAGCAGAGGAAGAAAGAGATCGCCGAAGACCCGACCCTCTCCGATGAAGAGAAGCAGAAGCTGCTGGAGGATCTCGACAAGCAGAGAGAGGAGCTTATCCAGGAGGCCGCCGAGCGACGCCGGCAGCGCGGAGATGAAGAGCGCCAGTCCAACCCCGTCCCCGGCAATCCACTCTGACCTCTATGGTCAGAGGGCGGCAACACTTGCCGCCCCCTCACCCGCACTCAGTAGCTGAGCATGGTCACATCCTGGCAATGTCCGGCTTCATTCCAGACCGGTGCAGGCGTAGCCTAGTCGGGCAGTGTACGTTTCTTGCCCAATCAATACTCCCGCCTGCTGCCAACTGGCCAGGGTCTGTGGCCATGGGGGTGGACCGGGAATCGATGCCAAGGAGGCATGATGCTATCCCAATTGGCGGCGTTGGCTGCCCTGATCGGTCTGTTGCTGGCCCTGGCGGGCCTGTTTCGCCCCACCCTGCTGGGGCTGCGTAGTGGAATGAACGCCTGCTTTGCCGGCCTCTATGGTGCCGCCGTACTGTTCGGCCTCTCCGGTCTCGGCGGCCCCCCTCTCGTCACCTTTGCCCTGCTCACCGGGCTCTCTCTGCTCCATGCCGCTCTGCTATTGATGGGCAGGGCCCGGGTCGTTCACCGCATGAGCAAGGTAGAGCGCACCCTGGCCAAGCAGGCCCCGCCCGGCCTGGCCAGCGCCCTGGTGGCAACCCTGCTGGTGGCCTCTCTGGTCGGCGTCTGGGTCTCACGCTAGCCAGGCACCAATAAAAAACGGACACCCTGGGGTGTCCGTTAACAAGCTTGTTAACACGGCAACGATCCATCATCACAGCTGGAATGAGGCACCGAAACCATGCCCCCTTGAAACCAGTCACCCAAAATGACAAGGGGGTGGCACGCTGGCCACCCCCTTTCCTGCTACGACTCAACTTTTATTAGTGTAGTGACCAGACAACGATCATCATGCTTGTTGGATAAGCTTCTCAAAGAAGGTATTGAACTCCAGTGTTTTACCTTGCATGAGCAATTCAGTGGACATCAGGTTAGGAGCCATCACAATCGCCAGGTTGGACGCAGTCATATGGTTCTCACCCTGATATTTAGCAACCTCTTTGGCAAGCATGATGGCATCCTGAGCCATCTCGGGCAGATCGCTAACCAAGGGCAGCTGATTATTATTTTGATAGTCCAAGAAGGTTTGTTCAAAAGCCTTCATATCTGCCGGAGAACAATGCTCACGAATATTCTTCTTAAACAGTGCCGTGAGCTCAACACCGGTGGCATCCTGCAAATCCTTCTTGCCAGCAGAGAGCAGATCAAGCTCTGTCTTTGCAGCAGAAATTCTCATGATTCCTTCAGTTTTTAGAAAATCATGATTCTGAAGAAAGATACCCATGATTTCTTTATTCTGGGCGACGACAGCTGCGTGCTTGTCCATCACTGGCGCTGCAGCGATCTCTATCGAGCCCTTTGTAGGTTCCGATGCCTTACTGAAGAAGTTAATGAATGCATCTCGAACACTGTTAAAGAAGTCCTTCACTGAAGACAGAAATGACTTTCTTCCCTCACCCACATGTTTGGCATCACCCGAGGTTTCTACAACGCTAATGGTATGCATTTGGTTACCGAGCTCAACATTGGCCACTCCTGCGGGGCTCTTCTCGCCCTTTAACTTCTCAGTCAGCTCCTGATGAACCTGGGGTGGCAGTATCTGAACCTGTGATGCAATGCTTGGCATGTCATAAATCCTTTAATAAAGTACTTTTCACTATTACTCATTGAAAATATGGAATCCAATTAGCAGCGGATCCCGATATGCGGCGCCTTAATATCTAACGCCACAGAATCATTTCTCTGCTCGCCCTGAGCCATCAGGGTCTCAATCATATTATTGGCTGCCATCATTGCCTCCAACTGGGGAAGTACGTTTTCATTACCAATTTCGCATACTTTCTGCCTGTTCCATATAAGGAATTTCTTGGCATTGACATCATACGCAAATACGGGTGAGTACTCCTCGTCGGAAAAATGATTCAAATTCATAATTCCGACAAGAGCCCTATCGACAATGTCACCCTCATTACCCACCAGAGAGTAGATAGTCAAATATCTCTCAGCATGGACTTTGAAATGATAAGTAAAGCGACCAATCTCAAGCGAGAACACATCGCGATTACCCATATCATCTGGAAGAGGAATTCCTAACTTACTCAGTAAAACTTGTAAATAACCTTCCAGCGTTAACATAACTACGACACCCAAAAACCTATAGAATCAGATGGCGCACATCTTATCGAGGCACCCATGCTGAAAATATAAGATATGGTCCTGATTTGTTAGCTCACAGGCGGCCCATGCCGAGGTTGCTACCCATCAGCCCGCAGCCAAGAACGCATCAGCCTGCAAGATATACCAAAGCAAAGAGAGGAGCCCTTGGGCTCCTCTCTGCTGATAAGGGCCTAGCCCGCTCTCGCCGGTCTGTTGCTGGCCTGCGCCCTGACGGCATGACGCCGTTCGAAACGGGAGATCCACCAGTAGGCAAGGACCGAGAAGAGGGCGGTCATAAAGACGTTGATGAAGAAGGCGCGCACCAGATCCACCCCGGCCGGGAAGGCTGAGGCGCTCATGCTCACCACGAAGATGGCGATCAGCACCGACACCACGCCCATCCCGAAGGTGCGCGACCCCATGCGGAACTCGCGGGGGGTGTCGTCGTGTTTCCAGCGGAACACGAAGTAGGCCACCATGATGAAGATCGGCGGCAGCATGGCGGTACCCGCAGTAAGGTTGATAGCGGTGTTCATCATCTGCTGCACCGATTCCGAGCCGAAGCCGTTGACCACCAGCATCACGAACACGAAGGCAAACTGCCACCAGGCGGCGCGTACCGGCACGCCGTGCTCGTTGAGCTGGGTGGTCTTCTCGCCGTAGACCCCCTGGGGGATCTCGGAGAAGTGGATCTTCACCGGCGCCGAGGTCCACATCATCATGGAGCCGAACATGGCGATGAACAGCACCACGCCGACAAATCGGCCCACCAGCGCCTCCGACAGCCCGAAGTACTGGGCCATGCCGGTGAAGATCTCCACCATGCCGCCGGCATAGGTGAGGCTCTCGCGCGGCACGAACACGTTCACCAGCAGGGAACCGACCGCATACATGGCACCGATGACGATGCCGGCACTGATGATCACCTTGATGAAGGATTTCTGGCCGCCCTTCACGTCATTGAGGTAGGCCGCCGCCGTCTCGGCACCGCCCGCCGCCTGGAAGATCCAGCACATGATGCCGAGCGTCGCCCAGTTGACGATGGGAGTCATCGCCTCCAGGGTGATGGGCTGGGCCGGTACATGATCGCCACTCAAAGCCATCAGGGCGCCCAGCACATAGATGGCGAACAGGGCAAACACGCCGTAGGCCACGATCTCGGCAATCTTGCCGAGCCAGTTCGCCCCCTTGGTGGAGATGTGGGTCGCCGCCGCAAACAGCACGATGGAGATGATCGAGGTGACCATGGGAGAGAAGCTGTACTCGTAGCCCAGCATGGCGTAGGAGGCATAGGCGATGACGTTCGGCAGCAGGGAGACAAACCAGAACAGGTTCACGAACCAGTAGAGAAACGAACCCAGATAGGCCATCCGGGTACCGAGCGGTTTCTTGAGCCAGTCGTACATGCCCGATTCCGAGCTTTTGTTGGCCGAGACGAACTCGGCGATGATGAAGACGAAGGGGATAAAGTAGACGACGGTCGCCAGCATGAAGATGGGCGCCGAACTGAGCCCCAGTTCGATGTTGTTGTTAACGATGTTGCGCACGTTGAAGACGGCAGCAAAGGTCATGGCCAGCAAGGCGAACTTGCCTATGGTGCCGCGCATGGATTGTGACATGGTTCCTCCTCCGGCGCGCCGCAGCGCGCCTGAGCGTCTCGATTGGGGGGCCAGGCCCCGGTCTGTCGTTCTGTTGTTGTTATCGCTTCACACTATGGGGGTGCCGGCGGGCATGGAAACCCTCGGCTGCAGCAGCACACTCTGGCTCTCGTCCGGCGTCTCGGCACAGAGCAGCATGCACTCGGAGCGCTCGCCGCGCATTCGGGTGGGCTTGAGGTTGGTCACCACCACCACCTCGCTGCCCGCCAGCTCATCCTCGCTGTAGTAGGGGACCAGGCTGGTGACTGTCTGCAGGGGGCGCTCGCCACCCACATCGATCTGCACTATGTAGAGCTTGTCGGCGCCCGGATGGCGCACCACCTCCAGCACCCTGCCCACCTTCATCTCGATCCGCTTGAAGTCGGCAAACTCGATCGTCTCGCTCATTCTCTTCTCCTGTTGTGATGTGACGGTGAACGGGTGGCCAACGGCCACCCGGTTTGATAGGGGGAAAGGGGTCGCTCAGGGCGCCTGGATGGAGACCCGGGCCGCCGGCCCGGCCTCTCTCACCCGCGCCTCATGACTCAAGGAGGCCTCGTAACGGTTGTATTTCCACCAGGCGAAGCCGAGGAAGATGACGATCCCGCCGACGTTGTAGAAGAGGATGGTCATGATGTCGGCACCGGTCGGGAAGGTGGAGGCGAGGAAGCCCACCGAGAAGATGGCGATCAGCACCGAGACCACGGCAATGCCGGTGGTGCGCGACCCCATCCTGAACTCCCGCGGCAGGTGATCGAGCTTCAGGCGCAGATTGAGGTAGGCCAGCATGATGAAGAGCGGCGGTAGCATGGAGGCGGCGGCGGTCATGTTGATGACGGTGTTCATCAGATCCTGCGCCGTGTTGGAGCCCAACGTCGGCACCACCATCAGCGGCAGCACGATGAGGTACTGGATCCAGGCCGCGCGGGCGGGCACGCCGTTCTCGTTCAGCTCGACCGTCTTCTGGCCGAAGATGCCGGCCGGGATCTCGGAGAAGAAGATCTTCACCGGGGTGGCGGTCCACATCAGCAGGGAGCCGAACATGGCGGTGAAGGAGACCAGCCCCACGAAGCGGTTCATCAGGCTCTCCGGCAGGCCGAAATGAGCCGCCAGCCCCTCGAACACCTGCACCGAGCCGCCGGTAAACTTCAGGGTGTCACTCGGCACGAAGACGTTGATCAACAGCGACGCGATGGAGTAGAGCACGCCGATAAAGATGCCGGCGACGATGATCACCTTGACGAAGGATTTGGACCCCCCCTTCACGTCGTTGACGTAGACCGCCACCGACTCGGCCCCCCCGGCAGCCATAAAGATCCAGGTGGTGATGCCGAGGAAGGCCCAGCTGAAGTCGGGGATCATGGCCTCTACCGTGATGGGGTCTGCCGGTTGGACACCGCCCACCAGGGCCGTACCCGCCAGCAGGATGTAGGAGAGGGTCAGCAGCAGCATCAGGGACGAAGTCACCGAGGTGATGGGGCCCAGCATCCTGGCGCCGTTGGTGGAGACATAGGTGGCAAAGGCAAACAGCACCATGCTCAAGCAAGTGGTTGCCACCGGGGTGAGGATGTACTCGTAGCCGAGGAAGGCATAGGAGGCGTAGGCGATGACCCGCGGCAGCAAGGAGGTGAAGAAGAAGAGGTTCACGAACCAGTAGGTGTAGGCGGAGATAAAGGCCCAGCGCCCACCGAGGGAGCTCTTCACCCAGGCGTACACCCCCGCCTCGGAGTTTTTGTTCAGTGACACGAACTCCGCGATGATGAGGCAGAACGGAATGAAGTAAAAAAGGGTGGCCAGGAAGAACATGGGGGCCGAGGCCAGACCGATCTCGATGTTGTTGTTGATGACGTTGTTGAAGCTGAATACCGCCGCGAAGGTAAGCGACAGCAGACCAAACTTGCCGATCGTATTGCGTTTGGAATCAGACATGGTGCATCTCCAGACCTGTAGTTATTGCAGCGAAAGAGCGGGGCATTCGTTGTAGGGTGAGCCCCGCCCTTTCGGCTTTGTCGGTGCAAAACCGGCGGCTTGTTATTTGTTTTTGAAGTAGCCGCCTTCGACCGTGACCTTGATGATCACCTTGCGCACCGGAGCGTCCCCGCAGAAGCGGTAGGCCTTGTCGCTCTCGAAGAGCACCACCTGGCCATGGCCTACCCGGCAGCGTTGCTGCACCTCGCCCCCGAGTTGCTCCCGGTCGGTGCAGTCGTCATAGGCCTGCACCACGCCAAGATCGTCCTTGGCGGCCCACTCCACCGTCTCCTCCCCCTCCAGGTAGTAGTGCAGGTCCACATAACGGCGGGTCCCCTCGAAGGTCTCCTTGGCCGGGCTCACCCCCTCGAACAGCCGGTAGACCAGGGAGTCACCGATGGAGTGGAAGACCCCGGGGCGGATATTGGGCAGGTTGTCGATCGCCTCGATGCAGCGGTTCCACTTCTTGCCTTCGCGGTAGACCTGCTTGAACAGATCCAGACTTTCCAGGGTGATCATGCGAGGTTCCTCCCGCCCTTGATGGTGAGGTCCAGTCCGGCCAGGGTGGCCGGTGTCAGGTTGCCGCGCTCGATAGGCAGCAGGGTGAGGCCATACTCAAATGCCTCGAAGCGCACCCGGTGGGAGTCCAGCACCTCTGAGCCCCAGGAGTTGGAGCCCAGCCCCAGCACCTTGTGATCCAGGTTGAGGGTGATGTGGCCGCCGGGCTCGAGCTCGTTGATGTGCTGGGCCGCGTGGATATGCTCCCAGCTGTAGGGCCAGGCGCTCAGGTTGATGGGGGCGTCGGGGCGCACATAGAGGCCGCTGCCGTGACGGTCTGTCAGGCTGGCCCAGCGCACCTGCTGGCGATTGCCGTTGTCCTGGGGGAAGGGGTAGTGCTCCCACATCTCGGCCACCGTGCTCTTGAAGGTGCCGATCCAGTTGCTCTGGCGACTGTCGGAGTAGTTCTCGCCCGGACCCATGCCGTAGTAGTGCACCCGATCCAGATCCCCGCGCAGCCCCAACTCGACGCCGATCTTGGGAATGATGTCGTCGTAGCGGCCATAGGGAACGCCGCTCAGGGCCACATGCAGCTGGCCATTGGGGCTCAGGGTGTAGACGTAGCGGCAGCGCATGCCGAAGTCGAACACCGGCGGGGCTATGATGCTCTCCACCGTCACCTCGACCGCCTCACCCAGCTGGCGCCAACTCAAGGTGCGGAAGTGCTCCTGCATGATCTGCAGGTGGTTCGGGTGCCACAGGCTCTCGTACTCCTGCTTGTGGTTGTCGATCATCGCCTTGAAGAAGGTGAGGCGCGGGGCGCTCGCCAGCAGCTCGTCACCGGCCACCAGCCAGCTCTCCAGCTTGCCATCCAGACGGGAGAAACGCAGGGCGAAGCCGTTGCCCGTGATGGTGAGGGCCAGACGTCCCTCCTCCAGCTGCAGTTCGGTGGCGTTGGGATTCACCAGAGGGTAGAGGGTGCGGGTCGCCCCCTTGAGTTGGAACTGGTACTGACCCAGCTGATAGCCCGCCGGGCTATAGGCGGTGGCCTGTTCGCGCACCACCCGCACCTGCAGGAAGGTCTCCCGCTGATCCAGGGCCGGCAGGTCGAGGGCGACAGGCAAGGTCTCTCGCGGTGCCACGCCACACAGGGGCTGGCTCTCACTCCAGATCACCTCTCCTTCGGCCTGCAGCTCCCACTCCAGACGCAGCCCGTCCAGGGAAGAGAACCAGAAGCGATTCTCCAGCTCGAAGCGGCCGGCGGCGGCCTGACTGGCACGCACCTTGACCGGGCAGAGCACCTGCTTGTATTCGCGCAGGCCCGGCCCCGGGGTCTGATCCGGGTAGATGAGGCCATCCATGCAGAAGTTGTAGTTGTTGGGGTAGTCGCCATAGTCACCGCCGTACTGGTAGACGGGGTGCCCCTGCTCGTCGTGGGCCAGGATGCCGTGATCGCACCACTCCCAGATGTAGTGGCCCTGGATATGATCGTGGCGATCGAACACCTGCTGGTACTCGCTGAGGCCACCCGGGCCATTGCCCATGGCGTGAGCGTACTCGCACAGGATGCGCGGCTTGTTCATGGGGTACTCGCCGAAGTGGTTCATCTGCTGAACCCGGGAGTACATGGTGCTCACCACGTCCACCACCTCGGCGTCCCTGTCCTCCTCGTAGTGGACCAGACGGGTCGGATCGATGGCCTTGCAGCTGTGGTACATGGCCCTGATGTTGCAGCCGTAGCCGGATTCATTGCCCAGGGACCAGATGATGATGGAGGGGTGATTCTTCTGGGCGTGTACGTGGCGCACGATGCGATCGACGAAGACGCTCTCCCAGGCCGGATCATCGGTGATGGCGCTGAGATCACCGACGCTGACGAAGCCGTGGGTCTCCACATCGGTCTCGGCCATCACAAACAGGCCATAGCGGTCGCACAGCTCGTAGAAGCGGGGGTCGTTGGGGTAGTGGGCGGTGCGCACCGAGTTAAGGTTGTGCTGCTTCATCAGGATGATGTCCTGCTCAACCCGATCCATGCCCACGGCGCGGCTCTTCAGATGATCGTTGTCATGGCGGTTCACCCCGTGCAGCTTGAGGTAGCGGCCGTTGACATGGAAGAGGCCGTCGCGCACGGCGATCTCGCGTACCCCGACCCGCTGGGGGATCACCTCCAGCAGGGTGCCGGTGGCATCGAAGTGGGCCAGCTCCAGGCGGTAGAGGTAGGGATCTTCGGCACTCCAGAGGCGCGGCCGATCGAGGTCCAGGGTGAAGCGGGTGGAGAGGTTGCCATCGATGTACAGATCCGTCAGCTCGCCACTCCCGACCTCTTGCTCGGCGTCAAGCAGGCGCCAGGCCAGACGATGACCGCTGACCGGGCCGTCCAGGCTCTCGAATTGAAGATCGCAGCTCAGGGTGGCGCCGGTGCAGTCACCCGAGAGGCGGGTCTGAACGAAGAAGTCCTGCAGATGGGCACGCGGCTTGCCGACCAGGTAGACGTCGCGGAAGATGCCAGCCATCCACCACATGTCCTGATCCTCGATATAGGTGGAGTCGGCCCACTGCATCACCCGCACCGAGAGCAGGTTCTCGCCCACCCGGGTAAAGGCACTGATATCGAACTCGGCGGTGAGGCGGCTGCCCTTGCTAAAGCCGGCGTAGTGACCGTTCACATAGACCTCGAAGTAGGTCTCGACCCCGTCAAATTTGATGATGACCTGCTCCCCGTCCCACGCCGGGCTCAGCGTGAAACTGCGCTGGTAGGCACCGGTGGGGTTGTCGGTCGGCACGAAGGGGACATCGATGGGGAAGGGAAAACCTTCATCCGTGTACTGGAGCCGGCCATGCCCCTCCATCTGCCACAGGTTGGGCACTGTGATCTGGCCCCACTCGCTCATGGGGCTGTGGTAGAAGGCTTCCGGCACCGCCAGGGGATGATCGAAGTAGTGGAACTGCCAGCGGCCGCTCAAGGAGAGGAAGCGGCGGCTCAGTTCTCGCTGCATGGTGGCGGCGCTTGCCCTGTCGGCATAGGAGAAGAAGTAGGCGCGTGGCGCCAGACGATGCTCTCCCAACAGGGTGAAGTTTTCCCAGTTATTCACATGTCCTCCCGGAACAGGCTGAGTTGATGGGACGACTTTAGTTAAAGTTTTACTTAATCACAGAGTTAAACAGGTAAAACTTTAACTGGATCACAGCTCACTTTCTGGACTGTGATCCGGATCCTGTTGGCGAGGTGGTGAGGCGCTCGTTGGCATAAAAATTGACCCGCATCGAGGGCATCGAGCGGGTCAGGGTCGGGTAAAGGGGAGTAAAACGGGTTCAGCGGGTGGTGCCGCGCAGCACCAACTGACTCGGTACCAGCACCCGTAACGGGATGTCGCGCCCGTCGCGCTGCCGCTCCAGCAGCAGGTTGACCCCCTGCGAGCCCATCAGCTCGGAGTGGATGCGCACCGTGGAGAGCGGGGGGAAGGTGAACTTGGCGGTGGGGATGTCGTTGACACTGATAAGCTCCACCTGCTCGGGAATGCGCACCCCCCGCTCGTGCAGGGCACGCAACACCCCGATGGCAATGGAGTCGGAGGCGACGAAGAGGGCCGGCGGGCACTCATGCTCCAGCATCTGACAGGCCAGCCGGTAGCCGGAGGCACTGGAAAACTCGCCCCGGTAGAGATCCTCCTGCTGCACCACCCCGAGCCGCTCTCCGTAGGCGGCGAAGGCGATCTCGCGGGCGTCGGTTTCTCCATCCTGACCACCGATATAGCCAATGCGCCGGTGACCATGGGCGACGAAGTGATCGATCACCTGCTGGCTGATACGGGCCAGATCCACGTCGACCGTGTCGTGCTCGAGAGCGCTGCTGTTGTCAACCGACACCAGAGGCACCCCGCGTTCCTGCAGCAGGCGGCAGAGGTCGGTTTCGACCCGCCCTACCAGAAGGGCACCGTCCAGGGTGGCAGGCAGCTCGCTCTGGGCTCCCGCCTCGTAGAGATGGCTCAGGCCGATGCCGAGGCGGGTACACTGGGCCTCGATGCCATAACGGATGGAGAGGTAGAAGGGATCGTTCACCTCCAGGCTCTGGGGATAGCCATAGAGGGCCAGAAACTGCTGCTTGCTCTTGTGCACCCCGCGTCGGTTCGCCTGCGGCCGATACTCCAGCCGCTCGGCGATCTCGAAGATACGCTGCCGGGTCTCATCCTTGACGCTCAGGGTGGGGTCCTCATTAAGGACACGGGAAACGGTGGCGAGCGAGACACCCGCCTCCTGCGCAATCTCTTTCAGGGTTGCCATCGAGACTCCTGTGGCCGGACAACGCCCCTCCGGGGCCGGAAGAGCAAGATTACCGAGCCAGACCGCGAGGGACCAGCAGATTTTTACTAAAACTCATCATAAAAGCGGTTGCGAGGAGATCTCCATGCTTGGGACTTACTCACCACTGCAGCCATAGGCGACACTCACATGACACCTACATCTGTGCCACTCAAGGCTGCGGTGGCCCCCATTCTCACTCCCGGTGCCGACCCGAGTTTATCTCGAAGATACAGTGCAAAGATTCGAGTCGCCGGCTGATGACATCGTCGCTGCCCGCAGTGGTGGGCGTAACGCTGCCTTGTTGAACAAACGCATATCTGCGCTGTTTAAGTTATCGATGTCTCTGCACTTCACCCTGCCTGAGACACTGGAATGCGGCGTTCAGATGAGATTTTCAGGCTCATGCCAGCTTAACCAGAGAAAGATTCTTTTATTCAACAACGCCGGCGGCAACAAATAAAAAACCCTCCCCGTCCGGGGAGGGTCATAAACCCGCTTGTCGGGGCGTCACCAGATGTCCCGCCGCTTAGCGGCTCAGGGAGACGAGCACCAGGGCCCCGTCCCGTTTCTCGGCGAAAAACTCGATGGCATCCCCGGTTTTAAGCCCCTCCAGCAGGGCAGGATCGGCCGCCTTGAAGATCATGGTCATGGGGGGCATCCCCAGGTTGGCGATCGCCTCGTGACGGATCCCCACCTTACCCGCCTCCAGATCGACCCTGGTGACCACCCCCTTGGTCATCACCTGGGCCCCCATCATGGGCTCGTCCATCTGGTGGCCTTCGTGGCCGGCCATCTCGTTGGCCAGGGCGGGCATGGTCAGGCTCAGGGAGCCCAGCAGCAACAGGGTCAGTGCTCTTTTCATTTGTCTCTCCTCGTCAGATTGATACGCTCGGGCCAAGCAGTCCGAAGCTATTAAGCAATGGGTTATCACACAGGGCCAGCAAGAGGGTGTCCCCCACCGCCAGCGTCTCCAACAGCATCGGGTCACTGACCCGGACGCGCATTGTCATGGCCGGCATTCCCAGCCTGATTTCGGCCTCGTGGCGCACCGTAACGGCTGACGCCTCCCTGGCCACGACGACCCCCTTCACCAGCCAGGGATCGGCGAGCGCCGACCCACTGAGTAACAGAGTGGCCAGTAGCCAACGCCTCACCCCTCCACCCGGATCTGGCCCACCATGCCCGCCTCCATATGACCAGGGAGCAGACAGGCAAAGTCGAGTTGGCCGGCCTTGGGGAAGTACCACACCAGTTCGCCGCTGGCACCGGGGGCCAGGCTCACCATACCGGGATCGTCATGCTCCATCCCGGGGTGCTGGCGCATCATCTCGGCATGCTGGCGCAGGCTGTTCATCTCCCCCAGCACAAACTCGTGGGTCAACTTGCCCTGGTTGTGCAGCCGCAGCCGCACCGTCTCACCCGCCTCGACCCGGATGGCAGCCGGGCTAAAACGCATGGTGTCATCCAGGGTCACCGTCAGGGTGCGATCGACGGGGCGTTGGGGGGCAGGTTCCCCCAGGCGGTGGCCCCCGTCGGCGTGGGCGGCAAAGGTCATGGCCAGCAGCAGGCCTGCAATCACTCTCATCGGGTCTTCTCCTCGGGTTGGCAAAGGGCGGCAAGCTGACGCCCGCGCCACAGGTAGTAGATGGCCGGCAGCACCAGCAGGGTGAGCACCAGGGCCGTCACCATGCCGCCTATCATGGGGGCGGCGATGCGCTGCATCACCTCGGATCCGGTTCCCTCGCTCCACATGATGGGGAGCAGGCCGACGATGATGGTCACCACCGTCATCATCTTGGGGCGCAGGCGCAGGGCGGCCCCCTCGATGACGGCGTCGTGCAGACCGGCGCGATCGGGCTGGCCACGGGCCCAGAGATCCTCCCAGGCGTGGTTGAGGTAGACCAGCATCAGCACACCGGTCTCGACCGCCACCCCGGCCAGGGCGATAAAGCCCACCCCGACCGCTACCGAGAGGTTGAAGCCGAGCAGCCAGATGGCCCAGATCCCCCCCACCACGGCGAGCGGCAATGAACCCAGGATGATCAGCACCTCGCTCATGCGACGAAACGCCAGATAGAGCAGCAGCACTATGATGGCCAGGGTGAGCGGCACCACATAGGTGAGGCGCGCCTTGGCCCGCTCCATGTATTCGTATTGACCGGACCAGGTCAGGGAGTAGCCGGGATCGAGTTTAAGCTCCTGCTCCACCCTGGCACGCGCCTCGGCCACGAAGGAGCCGATGTCGCGCCCGTCGATATCCACATAGACCCAGCCGTTGAGGCGGGCGTTCTCGCTGCGCAGCATGGGCGCCTCGTCGGAGAGGTAGACCCGCGCCACGTCGCCCAGCGCAATGCGTGCCCCGTCGGCGGTCACCAGGGGGAGCAGGGCCAGGGCCTCGGGGGAGTCGCGATAGTCCTGGGGATAACGCAGGTTGATGGGGTAACGCTCGCGCCCCTCTATGGTCTGGCCAATCTCCATGCCGCCGACGGCGGTGGCCAGCACCGCCTGCACGTCGGCCACGTTGAGGCCGTAGCGGGCGGCGAGGGCACGGTCGATATCCACCTTGACGTAGCGTCCGCCGGCGACCCGCTCCGCATAGACCGACGAGAGGCCCGGCACCGTCTTGAGGATCCCCTCGATGTCGCGGCCGATGCGTTCGATCACCTTGAGATCGGGGCCGGCTATCTTGATGCCGACCGGGGTCTTGATGCCGGTGGCCAGCATGTCGATACGGGTCTTGATGGGGGGCACCCAGGCGTTGGTGAGACCGGGGAAGCGAATGAGGGCGTCGAGCTCCTCACGCAGCTTCTGTGGCGTCATGCCGGGGCGCCACTGGTCGCGGGGCTTGAGCTGGATGCTGGTCTCGAACATCACCAGGTCCGCCGGATCGGTGGCACTGTCGGCCCGTCCCGCCTTGCCGAACACATTCTGCACCTCGGGCACGGTGCGAATGAGCTTGTCGGTCTGCTGCAGCAGCTCGCGCGCCTTGCCCACCGAGAGGTTGGCGTAGGTGGTGGGCATGTACATCAGATCCCCCTCGTCGAGCTGGGGCACGAACTCCGAACCCAGGTGCTTGAGCGGGTAGAGCCCCCCCACAGTCACCAGCAGGGCCAGCGCCAGGGTGGTCTTGGGCCAGGCCAGTACCGTATTGAGCAAGGGGATGTAGGCGCGCGACAGGGTGCGGTTGAGGGGATTGGCCTGCTCGGCCAGCACCCGGCCGCGGATGAAGTAACCCATCAGCACAGGCACCAGGGTAATGGCCAGGGCCGAGGCCGCCGCCATGGCATAGGTCTTGGTGTAGGCGAGCGGGGCAAACATGCGCCCCTCCTGGGCCTCCAGGGTAAAGACCGGCAGGAAGCTCATGGTGATGATGAGCAGGGAGAAGAAGATGGCGGGCCCCACCTCTATGCTCGCCTGCTGGATCACCTGCCAGCGGTTCTGGTCGGTGAGGGTGGTGCGCTCCATGTGCTTGTGGACGTTCTCGATCATCACGATGGCGCCATCCACCATGGCGCCGATGGCGATGGCGATGCCGCCCAGCGACATGATGTTGGCGTTGATCCCCTGCAGGTGCATAACGATGAAGGCGACCAGGATGGCGATGGGCAGGCTCACCACCACCACCAGGGAGGAGCGCAGGTGGAACAGGAAGGCCAGGCAGACCAGCACCACCACCACGAACTCCTCCACCAGCTTGCCGGAGAGGTTGTCGATGGCGCGCTGGATGAGATCCGAACGGTCATAGACGGTGACCAGCTCCACCCCCTCGGGCAGGCTGGATGTCAGCTCGGCCAGGCGAGCCTTGACCCCGTCTATGGTCTGCTGGGCATTCTCGCCGTAGCGCATGACGATGATGCCGCCGACCACCTCCCCCTCGCCGTTGAGCTCGGCCACCCCGCGCCGCATCTGCGGGCCCGTGCCTATCTCGGCCACGTCCCCCAGGGTGAGGGGGGTGCCGCGCACCCGGGTGCCGAGCGGGATGAGGCGCAGATCCTCCACCCCCTTGAGGTAGCCGTTGGAGCGCACCATGTACTCAGCCTCGGCCATCTCGATGACCGACGCCCCCGTCTCCTGGTTACCCGCCTCGATGGCGCTCTTGATCAGCGAGAGTGGCACCCCGTAGGCGCGCAGCTTGTCCGGGTCGACCCGCACCTGATACTGCTTGACCATGCCCCCGACGGTCGCCACCTCGGAGACACCGGGCACCGTCTGCAGCTCATACTTGAGAAACCAGTTCTGCAGCGAGGTGAGCTGGGCCAGATCGTGCTTGCCGCTCTTGTCGACCAGGGCGTATTGGTAGACCCAGCCCACCCCGGTAGCGTCGGGGCCGAGCTCGGGCTTGGCCTCGGGCGGCAGGCGCGAGGCAACCTGGCTCAGGTACTCCAGCACCCGGGCGCGGGCCCAGTAGAGATCGGTCTTGTCGTCGAACAGCACATAGACGAAGGAGTCGCCAAAAAACGAGTAGCCGCGCACCGTGGTGGCGCCGGGCACCGCCAGCAGCGCCGTGGTGAGGGGATAGGTGACCTGATCCTCAACCACCTGGGGCGCCTGCCCCGGGTAGCTGGTCTTGATGATCACCTGCACGTCCGAGAGATCCGGCAGGGCATCGACCGGGGTCTGGCGTACCGACCAGATGCCCCAGGCGGTCACCAGCAGGGTCACCAGCAGCACCAGAAAGCGGTTGCCCAGCGACCAGCGAATGATGGCTGCGATCATGCTCACTGCCCCCCGTGTCCAGTGGTGGTGGTCGCAGCGCCGTCCATCATATGGATGGCGGTGATGAGGTAGTCATCTCCCTGCTGGCGCATCTCGAAGTGCAGGGCACCGCCCACCTTGAGGGCGCTGGCATCGACACCGTCGGCCAGCGCGAACTCCATCTCCATGGCAGGCCACTGCCACTCGGGCACCGCCTCATGGGAGAGGGTAACCCGCCCCTCACTCAGGGCCGTCACCGTACCCTGGCTCCAGACCGACTCGGGGCGAAACGCCGTCATGCGCTGGAAGTCAGAGCCCAGGCTCGACTCCGAGTCGATGAGGAACTGGGCCGAGCTGACCACCTTGTCCCCCGCCTCGACCCCCTCGAGGATCGCCTGACGCTCGCCGTCGCGCTCACCGAGGCGCACCGCCACCGACTTGAAGCGCCCGTCACCCAGCGCCAGCACTACCCGATCCTGGCGACCGGTGCGGATCACCGCCTCGGCCGGCACCTGCAACACGGGGGCGCGGGCCTGCTCGATGCGAACGGCGGCAAACATGTTGGGCCTGAGGAAGCCGTCCGGGTTGGCGAAGCGCAGGCGCACCTTGAGGGTGCGGGTGGCCGCATCCAGGGTGGGATAGACGTAATCGACCCGCCCCTGCCAGCTGCGCCCGGGGGCATAGTCCAGGGTCATGGTGGCCGGCATGCCCGGCTGCACGGCGGCGGCCTGGCGCTCGAACAGCTCGGCGCTCACCCAGACCTGATCGAGGGAGGCCAGGGAGAAGAGGGGGTTGGCCGGGTCGACGTATTGCCCCTCACGCACCTTGAGATCGACCAGATAGCCGCTGCGCGGCGCCGGTACCCGTATGGTCTCCTGCACCCGGCGGCTCTGGCGCACCTGATCTATCTGGCTCTGGGGCACCTCGAGGGCGCGCAGCTTGCCCTCGGCGGCCTTGATAATCAGCGGGTTGCCACTGCCCAGGGCCAACAGATACTCCTTCTGGGCGTTGACCAGATCCGGCGAGTAGAGGTCGAACAGGGGCTCGCCGGCACGCACCGTCTGCCCCTCGCTCTTGACGTAGAGACGGCGGATCCAGCCGCTCAGGCGGGCGGTCACCGTCTCGAGGCGCTCCTCGTCATAGCCCACATAACCCACCGTATCGATGCGCTGCAACCAGGGGGCCCGGGTCACCTCGGCCAGACGCACCCCCATGTTCTGCTGGATCTCGGGGGCTATGGTGACGGTGCCGGGGGAGCCGTCCTGTTTCTCTTCATAGACGGGGATGAAGTCCATCCCCATGGAGTCCTTGGCGGGGCCCGGGCGCTTGTCGGCCGGGTCCATGGGGTTGACCCAGTAGAGGGGCTGCTTCTCGGCACTGGCCGGAGCGGCGTTATGGCTCGCCAGCCAGTAGCCGGCGGCGGCGCTGCCGGCCAGGGCGGCCAGCAGCAAGATCCCCTTCAAGGGGCGCAGGGATGAGGTGTTGGATTCCATGATCACTCTCTTGCACGAAAACGAAGACACGCCGGCACGAGGCCGGCCGTTGACACGGCAAGGGAAAATCAATGGCGCAGGACGCAGAGCTCCAGGTGTCGCCTTGGCCAGGAGGGTGGCGGGGCGCCCCGTTCACGACCGACCCGCCAGCCCGGGCGGGCGACCAGCAGCAGGGGGGGGGCAAACAGGGTGAGGCAGAGTAGCAGTGGCAGCCAGGGCAGGCCGGCCGCCAACTGGGCCAGGGAGCCGGCGAGGCCCGAAGGCATGGGGCAATCGCTGCCGGACTGGTTCTCTTCGGCGTGGCAGCCAAGGGCCATCTGGTCCACAGCGGCGCTGGCCTGGTGGGCGGCGAGGCAGAAGGTCAGATTGCAGGCGAGCAGCAGCACCAGCATCAGCCGGGCTATCAGGCTCGTGGGCAATCTGTTTGCAAGCATGGGCTCTCCCTTCGGGCGCCACCGGGCACACCTGAGTGTCACCCTAAACCTTGCCATCGTGGGAAGGTCAAGGCGCCGGCGCCAACGAAAAAGGGGAGCCACCGGCTCCCCTCTCTGACATCCCCGGGCTTAACCGCCGACGGCGATGCGCTTCATGTCCTTCATGTAACCGCGCAGCACCTGGCCGATGGCCTCGATGGGGTGGTTGCGAATCGCCTCGTTGGCGCGGATCAGGGCGGCGTTGTCCGCCTCGTTACCCGCCAGCAGCTGGCCCAGATCGCCTGCCTTGAGGGTCGGCATGAAGTGCTCGCGCAGCAGCGGTACGGCGGCGTTGGCGAACAGGTAGTTACCGTATTCGGCGGTGTCGGAGATGACCACGTTCATCTCGTACAGGCGCTTGCGGGCAACCGTGTTGGCGATGAGCGGCAGCTCGTGCAGGGACTCGTAGTAGGCGGACTCTTCGTAGATGCCGGAGGCCACCATGGTTTCGAACGCCAGCTCGACCCCCGCCTTGACCATGGCCACCATGACCAGCCCCTTGTCGAAGTACTCCTGCTCGGCGATCTTGCCGTCGAACGCCGGGGCGTTCTCGAAGGCGGACTTGCCGGTCTCTTCGCGCCAGGTCAGCAGCTTGATGTCGTCTTCGGCCCAGTCGGCCATCATGCCGCGGGAGAAGTCGCCGGCGATGATGTCATCCATGTGCTTCTCGAACAGGGGGCGCATCAGCACCTTGAGCTGCTCGGAGAGCTCGAAGGCACGCAGCTTGGCCGGGTTGGACAGGCGGTCCATCATGTTGGTGATGCCACCCTGCTTGAGGGCCTCTGTGATGGTCTCCCAGCCGAACTGGATCAGCTTGCCGGCGTAACCGGCGTCGGTGCCTTCGGCCACCAGCTTGTCGTAGCAGAGCAGGGAGCCCGCCTGCAGCATGCCGCAGAGGATGGTTTGCTCGCCCATCAGGTCGGATTTCACCTCGGCCACGAAGGAGGACTCCAGCACCCCGGCGCGGTCGCCGCCGGTGGCGGAGGCCCACGCCTTGGCGATGGCCATGCCCTCGCCCCTGGGATCGTTCTCCGGGTGCACGGCGATCAGGGTCGGCACGCCGAAGCCGCGCTTGTACTCCTCGCGCACCTCGGTGCCCGGGCACTTGGGGGCCACCATGACGACCGTGATGTCGGCACGGATCTGCTGCCCTTCCTCGACCACGTTGAAGCCGTGGGAGTAACCCAGGGCGGCGCCCTGTTTCATCAGCGGCATCACGGTCTTGACCACGTCCGAGTGCTGCTTGTCCGGGGTCAGGTTCAGCACCAGATCGGCGGTGGGGATCAGCTCTTCATAAGTGCCGACCACGAAGCCGTTGTCGGTAGCCTTCTTCCAGGAGGCGCGTTTCTCTTCGATGGCCGCCTTGCGCAGGGCGTAGGCGATATCCAGGCCGGAGTCACGCATGTTCAGACCCTGATTCAGACCCTGGGCACCACAGCCGACGATCACTACCTTCTTGCCCTTGAGCACGGCGCAGCCGTCACTGAACTCATCGCGCTTCATGAAACGGCACTTGCCCAGCTGGGCGAGCTGCTGACGCAGATTCAAGGTATTGAAATAGTTGGCCATGGTGATTGCTCCGTCCGGTTGATTCCATGCCGCGATGCGGCTCGATGTCGAACCACTATAGCGTGGGACAGGTATTGCCGTAACTGATATATTCGAAACATCGTATTGCGGATAATGAAATATGGACCTGCGCCACCTGGAGCTCTTTCTCCACCTCGCCGACAGCCTTCACTTCGGCAAGACCGCCGATGCCATGGCGGTCAGCCCCTCCACCTTAAGCCGCGCCATCCAGCGCCTGGAGCAAGAGACCGGCTGCGCCCTGTTCGAGCGGGACAACCGCAGCGTGCGCCTCACTCCGGCCGGGGAGAAGCTGCGCGAGTTTGGCGGCAGCCTGGTGCAGGAGTGGCGCCACCTGCGCCAGGAGCTGCGCCGCAGCGACGAGCCATTGCAGGGGCGACTGCGGGTCTTCTGCTCGGTCACCGCCAGCTACTTCCTGCTGCCCGAGGTGCTCGAGCGTTTTCGCCGTCGCCACCCGCGCCTCGAGATCAAACTCGAGACCGGCGACCCGGCCCTGGCAGTGGACAAGCTGCTGGGAGACGAGGCGGATCTCGCCATCGCCGCCCGCCCCGATGCCCTGCCCGCCAAGCTGGAGTTTGCCAACCTGCGCCAGGTGCCCCTGGTGTTCATCGCCCCCCGAAGTGGCCCCCAGCTGGCCCAGTGGTTTCCGGGTGGCGAGCCGGATTGGGAGCGGCTACCGGTGATCCTCTCGGAGCAGGGGTTGGCCCGTAAACGCAGCGATCAATGGTTTCGCAACAAGGGCATCGCCCCCAACCTCTACGCCGAGGTGGCCGGTAACGAGGGCATAGTGGCCATGGTGGCCCTGGGCTGCGGGGTGGGACTGGTACCCGATGCGGTGATCGACCATAGCCCCATGGGGGAGAAGGTGCGCATCATCGATCTCGCACCGCCCTTCAAGCCCTTCGATGTGGGCGTGGCCGTGCTCAAGAAGCGGCTCGAGGAACCGCTGGTACGCGCCTTCTGGGACACGGCCCGCAGCGGCCGCTAGGGACGCGGGAAAGTCAGGGCCGGATCGGCCAGCATCTGGCGACTGCGCTCGGGCAGGTCGGGATTTTCCAGCTCCAGGATGGTACGCCGCGCCAACCCCAGGCGGCGTATGGTGCCGCCAAAGCCCTGCTCAAACAGCCGTTCATAGGCGCCGTTGGCGCGTGCCCGCTGCAGGCCGGTCTCGATGCGACGCGCCAGCTCCGGTCGCGTCGGCGAGACGAAGAACATCAGGGCCAGGGGATAGCGAAAAATCAGGTGTGGCTCGATGACGAGATCCGGGTTGGCCTTCTGCTCATCCTCCACCTCGATCACCGAGCGCAGGAAGCAGTCGAAACGCCCCTTGCGCAGCATCCGAAACAACCCCTCATAGCGATGCCCCAACTCGACCCGCAGCTTGTTGGCCTGAAGCAGCGCGGTATCGGGCCAGGATTGGTGCTGCCCTATCAACAATCCGCTGGCCCGCCAGCGCGCCAGGCTGTCGATGGCCGCGAAGCGCCGCTCGTCGCCGGGGCGGATCAGGCAGACCCGCCACCCCAGCAACCCCCTGGCGAGCGGCACATAGACGCCGAGCAGGGTGCGCTCTCGCTCCCCATCGGGGGCAAACACCGCCACATCCATCTGCCCCGACTGCAGTTCCCGTACCGCCCGTCCCTGCTCCATCTCCACGCTGCGACTCAGGGTGTAGGGGCCGTAGTCCTCCACGGTGAGGTCGAGCGCCAGGCGCAGCAGACCGGCCACGGCGGGATTGGGGTGCTCGAGCAACCGGTTCCAGACCACCAGCGGTGCCTCGGCAGCACGGGGCATACCGCACAACAGTAACAGGCACAGGGCCAGATGCCGCATCGCACGACTCCAACAGAGATTCCTCTCTACTATAACGCGACCCTCTACGGAGCAAAGGGGAGAGAGCCCGGTGTCAGATCTGACAATGGGCAGATGCCAAGGGAGCCGGGAGACTATGCTATTTACTCGTTACTCAGGAAAGATGGCCATGGATCCGCGTTTCATCGAGATAGGCAGCCCCGTATTGTTTGAGGAGTACCTTCGCAGCATGGGGGTCACCCACGCCCATCTGGGGCAAGAGGGGGAGATCTACCTGCAGGAGCGCCATCTGGCGGCCATACGACGGGTGCAGGGGGAGCTGCGCTACTACCTCAGGGCCAGCGCCCTGACCGAGGGGCAGAAACAGTGAAGACGGGCCAATGGCCCGTCTTCGTTACTGATCCCTGTCGTCCTCATCCTCGTCGAAATCGCTGATCTCGACCCAGAGTCCCAGCCCTATCATCACCAGGGCACCAAACCAGGTACCGGCATTGCCGATGGGCGTTCCCAGGGCCAACATGGAGAAGGCCAGAAAGCCCATGGCGGCATAGACCTTCAGTCTGTCGTATGACTGGATCATATTCACACCTCCTTGTTGAATATGGGTCTTTTTTTATATTACCCATGATAGGCAGAGTGGAAAGCAAGATGAAACAATTTGGTTACATCTTCTGTTCTACGCCGACCCGGTTTGATTATTTTTTGTCCGAGAGTATTATTGGCAGCCGAATTGGTTAGGGGTTTCAAGTTAATGAGTGATTTATTCTGCAAGGCAACCCATGAACTGGATGCAATTGGACTCCGTTGTCCCGAGCCGGTGATGATGGTGCGCAAGGTGGTACGCAACATGGCCGACGGTGAGACCCTGCTGGTTCGCGCCGACGATCCCTCCACCACCCGCGACATCCCGAGCTTCTGCCGTTTCATGGACCACACTCTGGTGGCCAGCGAGATAGAGGCCGCCCCCTACCGCTATCTGATCCGCAAGGGTCTGTAATCGCAAGGAATCTTCATGTCCCAGATCACCCGCATCGGCACCACGGCCCGTTGGTCCGACGTCGTCATCCACAACGGCACCCTCTATGTGGTGGAGGTTCCCGCCACCCTGGAGGCCGACCTCCAGTCCCAGACCCGCGAGGTGCTGACCAGCCTGACCCGCCTGTTGGAAGAGAACGGCTCCGGGGTCGACAAGATAGTGATGGCCACCATCTATCTGAAAGAGATCGGTGACATCGCCGCCTTCAACGAGCTGTGGGACGCCTGGTTGCCGGCCGGCACGGCCCCGGTGCGCTGCTGCGTGCAGGCCCGCCTCGCCCACGACGACTACAAGGTCGAGATCCAGCTCACCGCCGCTGTGTGACGGTCGCGAAATAAAAAAAGAGCGCCAAAGGGCGCTCTTTTTGTTGGGCGGTTTACGCCCTCTTGTCCACCTGCAGCAGGAAGGCGAACTCCAGGGCGATATCCTCATAGGCCTTGAAGCGTCCCGACTTGCCCCCGTGGCCCGATTCCATGTCGGTATTGAGCAGCAGCAGGTTGTGATCGGTCTTGAGTTCGCGCAGCTTGGCGACCCACTTGGCCGGCTCCCAGTACTGCACCTGGGAGTCGTGCAATCCTGTGGTCACCAGCAGGTTCGGATAGGCCTGAGCCTTGACCTGATCGTAGGGACTGTAGGACTTCATGTAGTCGTAGTAGGCCTTCTCGCCCGGGTTGCCCCACTCGTCGTACTCGCCGGTGGTGAGGGGGATCGACTCGTCGAGCATGGTGGTCACCACATCGACGAACGGCACCTGGGCCACTACGCCGCGATAGAGCTCGGGGGCCTGGTTGATCACCGCCCCCATCAGCAGGCCGCCGGCGCTGCCTCCCATGGCATAAACCCGATCGGCGGCTGCGTACTTCTGCTCGACCAGGGCCCGGGTGACATCCACGAAGTCGTTGAAGCTGTTCTGCTTGTTGAGCAGCTTGCCCTGTTCATACCAGTCGCGCCCCAGCTCCTCGCCACCACGGATGTGGGCAATGGCATAGACGAATCCGCGATCGAGCAGGCTCAGGCGGGCGCTGCCAAAGTCCGGATCCATGCTGGCGCCATACGAACCGTAGCCATAGACCAGCAGGGGGTTGCTGCCATCCTGTTTGAACTTGTCTTTGCGCCACACCAGCGAGACCGGCACCTTGACGCCATCACGGGCGCTCACCCAGAGCCGGGCACTGGCGTAATCCTCGCTCTTGAAGCCGGCCACCGCCTGCTGCTTGAGCCGGGTACGCTCGCCGCTGTCGAGGTTCACCTCGTAGGTGGTGCTCGGGGTGGTCAGTGACGAGTAGCCGTAGCGCAGGCGATCGGTGTCGGGCTCGGGGTTGTAGCCGAGCCAGGTGACGTAGGCGGGATCGTCGAAGGCGATCGCCTTCTGCTCCCCATCCTTCCAGCGGATCTGGCGCAGCCGGGTCAGCCCCCCTTCCCGCTCCTCCACCACCAGCCAGTCGCGCAGCAGGGTATAGTTTTCCAGCAGGGTGTCGGGGCGCGGCGCCACCACCGGCTTCCAGCGCGCCTCCGAGGCCTCGCGGGTCTCGTAGAGGCCGAAGTTCTTGCCGTCCTTGTTGGAGCGCACATAGAAGTAGCCGCGATAGTGATCGATGCCGTACTCGTGGTTCACCCGACGGGGCAGGAACACCTTGGGGGGACGCTCGGGGTGAAGGGGATCGAGCAGCAGGGCCTCGCCCGTGGTGGTACTGGAGACACTGATGACGATGAACTCTTCCGAGGTGGTGGCATAGAGGCTGACGTAGAAGGTGTCGTCTTTCTCCTCATAGACCAGCTCATCCTTGGCCGGATCCGTACCCAGCACGTGGCGATAGACCTGATAGGGCAGCAGGGTCTGCGGGTGCTTGCGCACATAGAAGAGGGTCTTGTTGTCGGCGGCCCAGACGATGTTGCCCGAAGTATTCGCGATGGTATCGGGCAACCACTGGCCGCGCTCGATATCGAAGAAGCGCACGTCATACTGGCGGCGCGATACCAGGTCTTCGCTCACCGCCAGCAGCCGGTTGTCGCGGCTCACCTCGAGCGCGCCGGTGGCGTAGTAGTCGTGCCCCTCGGCACGCCGGTTGCCATCCAGCAGCAGCTGGGAGGCGCCGCCTGCCACCGCCTCACGGCTGTAGATGGCGTACTCCTTGCCCGGCTCGTAGCGAGTCTGGTAGCGGTAGCCATTCTTGACGTAGGGCACCGACTCGTCCCGCTGGGGAATGCGCGCCACCATCTCCTTGTAGAGGGTATCGCGCAGCGCCCTGGAGGGGGCCAGCATGGTAGTGGTGTAGTCATTCTCGGCCTTGAGGTAGTCGAGCACGGCCGGATCGCGGCGCTCGTCATCCCGCAGCCAGTAGTAGTTGTCGATACGCTCATCCCCGTGACTCTTGAGCAGATGGGGATGGCGGGCGGCCTGGGGAGGCATGGGCTGGGTCATGGGGGCAATACTCGCGGCTTGGGCGGCCCCGGTCAGGAGTCCCAACCAGAGCAGCCAATGGGGTTTTAGCAACATGTCGCGTCCTTTGCGATCTTCTGTCGTTTCTCTCGAGCGGCCTGGGCCACTCTCCTGGCGGGACCAATCTGCCCCCATACGGGCCCGATGACAAGGCGATCTCCATAAAAAAACCGCCACCCAAGGGTGGCGGTCGACCGCTGCGGCGGCTCGGCAGTCTGCCAGGTGTGCCTCACATGGGATGAAAGGAGCGCACCACAGCGGTCTTGGGTCAGCCCGGGTAGGCGGACCAGCGGGCCGTCTTGCCCTCCTTGTCCATGCTCAGCACCTCATAGGGGTGGCCGGGAATGTCCATTCCCGGGGCGCTCTGGGGCATGCCGGGAATGGTCAGCCCCTGGATCGCCGGTTTCTCCTTGAGCAGGCGCTTGACGTCGGCGGCGGGGACATGCCCCTCCACCACATACCCTTCCACTATGCCGGTGTGGCAGGAGGAGAGCTCGGGACGGATGCCGTACCTGGCCTTGACGGTAGCGAGATCATTGGTCTCCACCACCTTCACGTCGAAGCCATTCTCCTCCATGTGTTTGACCCACCCCTTGCAGCAGCCGCAGTAGGGGGATTCATAAACGGTCATGCTCTGCCCCGCAACGGCGGAGAAGGCAGCCACACCGGCCATCATGGCCAGCAGACGGGATGCGAGTTTCATCGGGTTATCCTCGTTTGACTTAGGGTTGAGCCTTCCCCGGAAGGAAGACGGCGACGAGTCAGAGGAGGGAGATCGGAGGGCGCTCCAGCCGCTCCACCGGGGCGACAGGGACGAAACGGCTCGGCTCGGGGAAGCAGGGGGTATCGGGCACCGGACGGGCCACCCCCAACCAGGCATCCGCCACCACCGTCATGCTGAGAGCCGTGGTGAAGCTGCCGCAGGGCATCGCCTTCTCCAGGTTGCGCTCCATGGCGCCACAGTGGCTGGTGAAGGTACAGAGGTCGGCCGCCGCCCTGGTCCCGAACGACATCAACACCAGCAGCAGACACCACAAGGGTATCCAGCGGCCGGCGCCGAGTCGGGAATGGGTTAGGGAGAGCATGGGAGACCTCATCGGGAACAGGGGCATATCCTAACCTTACCACCGGGGGCAGGGTCAAGGCGGGATCGACGGACTGGACGCCATCGACAACCCGGCCGAGAATGGGGCCCCTGTGACAGGACAAACCGAGGACCCCATGAAACGCATCCTGGTGCTGTTTGCCCACCCCGCCCTGCAGAAGTCGCGGGCCAACCGCAGTCTGCTGCAGGCCATCTCGGATCTGGAGGGGGTCACACTGCACGATCTCTATCAGACCTACCCGGATCAGCTGATCGATGTTAAACGGGAGCAAGCCCTGTTGGCCGAGCACGATCTCATCGTCTTTCAACACCCCTTCTACTGGTACTCCGGCCCCGCCATCCTCAAGGAGTGGTGCGATCTGGTGCTCGAGTACGGCTATGCCTATGGCCAGGAGGGCACCGCCTTGCACGGCAAACAGTGGCTCTCGGCCATCACCACAGGGGGGGCACCGGAGTCATACAGCGAGGCCGGCTACAACCACCGCCCCCTGCTCGACTTCCTGCTGCCGTTTCAACAGACGGCCCGGA
Organism: Aeromonas sp. R6-2; assembly: GCF_040908155.1. Taxonomy (NCBI): domain Bacteria; kingdom Pseudomonadati; phylum Pseudomonadota; class Gammaproteobacteria; order Aeromonadales; family Aeromonadaceae; genus Aeromonas; species Aeromonas sp. R6-2. The sequence continues at coordinate 50,991 of NZ_JBFODE010000045.1, forward strand.
TGTGCGGCATGACCTGGCTGCCCCCCTTCGTACTGCACTCCTTCCACAAGCTGAGCGAACCAGGAGCCTTCACCCGCTGCGGCCAGGAGTATCGCCGCCTGCTCGAGGCCCTGCGCGACGACCGCCTGGCGCAGGAGCAACTGGCCGGCCACGACTACCTGCGCGATCTGCTGGAGGCGCTGTGATGGAACAGGGACTGCTGCACAACGCCCTCATCTATCTGGGGGCCGCCGTCATCGCGGTGCCGCTGGCCAAGCGCTTCGGCCTCGGCTCTGTGCTCGGCTACCTGCTGGCGGGTATCTTGATCGGCCCCTATCTGCTCGGCCTGGTGGGGGATCAGAAAGAGGTGATGCACTTTGCCGAATTCGGTGTGGTGCTGATGCTGTTTCTGGTGGGGCTGGAGCTCAAACCCGCCCTGCTGTGGCAACTCAAGGGACCCATCCTCGGCACGGGTGGTCTGCAGATGGTGCTCACCACGGTCGCTCTCACCGGGGTGGGGCTGCTCTTCTCCCTCGGTTGGCAGAGTGCGCTCGCCATCGGCCTGATCCTGGCCCTCTCCTCGACGGCCATCGCCCTGCAGAGCCTGCAGGAGCGCCACCAGATGCAGAGCGAGAGCGGTCGCAGCGCGTTCGCCGTGCTGCTGCTGCAGGATATCGCCGTCATCCCCATCCTCTCTCTGCTTCCCCTGCTGGCCCTGCAGCCCACCACCCTCGGCGAGAGCAGCGGTCTCAGTGGCTGGCAGCAGGGCATGGTGGTGGCCGCCGCCATCAGCGGCATAGTGTTGGGTGGCCACTACCTGATGCGTCCCATCTTTCGTGCCATCGCCCAGGCCCATCTGCGGGAGATCTTCGTCGCCGCCGCCCTGCTGCTGGTGGTGGGGATCGCCGTGTTGATGGAGTCGGTGGGCCTCTCGCCGGCGCTCGGCTCCTTCCTGGCCGGCGTAGTATTGGCCGAGAGCGAATACCGCCACGAGCTCGAGGCGGACATGGCCCCCTTCAAGGGGCTGTTGCTCGGCCTCTTCTTCATGTCGGTGGGGGCCGGTATCGACTTTAGCCTGTTTGCCGAGCATCCCCTGCTGATCCCCCTGCTGGTCATCGTGCTGGTGGCGGTGAAGTGGGCCGTGCTGATGGGACTGGGCCGGGTGCTGCGGATGAGCCCGAACCAGAACTGGACCTTCGCCCTGGCGCTGGCCCAGGGGGGGGAGTTTGCCTTCGTCCTCTTCTCCTTCGCCGGCCAGGCCCGGGTGCTCGATGGTGAGATCACCGATCTGCTCACCCTGGTGGTGACCCTCTCCATGGCGCTCGGTCCCCTGCTGCTGATCCTCAACGATCGCCTGATCCAGCCCCGCTTCGACTATCAGGCTACGGCCCGGGAACACGCCAACCCCGAGCCCGCCGACAACCCGGTCATCATCGCCGGCTTCGGTCGCTTCGGGCAGATGGTGGGGCGTATGCTGCACGGTCACGGCATCGGCACCACCATACTCGAGCAGGACCCGAGCCAGATCGAGATGCTGCGCAAGTTCGGCTACCAGGTCTTCTACGGGGATGCGGCCAGGCTCGATCTGCTGCACGCGGCCGGGGCCCACCAGGCCAGGCTGCTGGTGGTGGCGGTCAACGATCCGGCCATGACCCTGGCCATCATAGAGACGGCGCACAAGCACTTCCCCCACCTGCGCATACTGGCCCGGGCCCAGGACCGTCCCCACGCCCACGCGCTGCTGCGTAACGGGGTCGAGAGGGTCTATCGCGAAACCCTGGGGTCGGCGGTCGATCTCGGGGTCGAGGCTCTGACCCAACTCGGCTTTCGGGCCAACCAGGCGTGGCGCGCCGGCCAGACCTTCAAGCAGCACGACAATCGTCTGCTGCACGAGCAGCTCCACTATCTGGACGACGAACACACCTATATCAACAAGAGCCTGCAATACCGCGACATCCTGGCCGACTTGCTGCAAGATGACGAGGAGGAGCAGGAGCGCGCCCGTCATCACGACTGGGACAGCGGTTTGCCCGCCGATGAACACCCCAAGGAAGAGAGATGATCACCTACTACCCATTGATAAAGCACCTGCATATGCTGCTGGCCATGGTGAGCCTGCTGCTGTTTCTCGGCCGCTGGATACTGGCACTGATGGAGAGCCCGCTCTTGCAGCGCAAGTGGCTCAAGATAGCTCCCCACATCAACGACACCCTGCTGCTCGGGGCCGGCCTCTGGCTGGCGGTGCTGCTGCACCTCTCCCCCGGCAGCCAACCCTGGTTGCTGGCCAAGCTGATCGCCCTGGTCGGCTATATCGCCGCCGGCATGGTGGCCCTCAAGAGCCGGCGTCCGCTCCTGCGTACCCTCTCGGGGGTCAGCGCACTGGGTCTGTTTGGCTACATGGTGGGGGCCGCCCTCCTCAAGAGCCCCCTCTCCTGGCTGAACTAGGCAAGCAAAACCCACTGCGACAGAAACCTTCAGGGCTCCTAACGGGGCCCTTTGTTTTGTTAAAATCCATGATTTTCAGATAGATATGCCATTGTGTATGTAAATGGCGACACTTGTCGCAGCAAAAAATGCGACAGAAGTTGTCGCAACTTGTCTCTAGGATAGACTCATAGCCCATCAGCAAAGGCATTCACCATGAGCAAGAAGCTGTTAAGACAACTGACGCTGGCACGCTGCATTCCGCACCGTCCCTACAAGCTGACCGCCAGCCAACTGCAGGTGAAACTCGAGGAAGAGGGGATCCGTGTCAGCCTGCGTACCGTCCAGCGCGATCTGGAAGAGATGTCAGGCATGGGTCTGTTCGACCTCACCTCCGATGAGCGCAGCAAGCCCCATGGCTGGTGCTTCGAACGCAACGGCCTGAGCGACTTCGCCAATATCATGCCCCTCTCCCTGGCGGTGGCCCTGAAGACCTGGAGCGATCAGGCCAGTCAACTGCTGCCGGCGAGCGTGCTGACCGAACTCAACCCCCTGGTGGACAAGGCCTGTCAGGTGATCCAGGACAGCCAGAGCGAACCGGCCCAACGCTGGCTCGAGAGCGTTCACCAGTCGCCGCGCCCCTTCGCCGGCAACCCGGATATTCGCCGCAGCACCCTGATCCGCGACGCCCTGTGGCGTGGCCGCAAGTTCAGCGCCGACGTGCAGCGGGTGATCAAGGAGCGTACCGTCTGGCTGCGTTACGATCTGATCAACCCCCTCGGCATCCTGAATCAGGAGGAGGGCCCGGTGCTGCTCTGTACCCTCTCCGAGCTGGATCCCAAGGTCTACGGCATCGCCTTCGACCATATTCGCGAAATAGAGCTGACCAACCACAGCACCACCCAGCCGAAGGATTTCAACCTCCAGAAGCTGGTGCGCGAGCAGAGCTATCAGGATGCCAGCAGCACCATCCGCTTCGTCGGCCGTATCGACGAGAGCAGCCAGGCCCTGCGCGAGGGTGACATCCCCGGTCGCAACCAGCGCATGACCCGCTATGACAAGCGCAGCGTGGTGGTGGAGACCGAGGTGGCCGACACCCCCGAGTTTCGCAGCTGGCTGCACAACATCGACGGTCAGGTCGAGGTGTTGGCCCCGGAGTTTCTCAAGAAGGTCTACCCCTCCCGTCTGAGCTGATGACAGCCTCAAGAAAAACGCCGCTCTCAAGAGCGGCGTTTGCATCTATGGCCCTTAGCGATCCGTCAGCAGCAGGGCGGCCAGATCGACCCGGTTGATGGGCCCCTCCCGTCCACCCGCATCGTTATAGGTCTCATTGGAGCTTAGATAGCTCATGTTATAGAAGTCGCTGACCCGGACGCTGTAACGACCGGCCGGCAGATCGACCGCCAACGGCGTCGACTCGCGCAGGGGCTTCTTCTCCCCCTCCTTCATGACATGGGGCATCTGCACCGCACCGCTCGCCACCACGGCACCGCCCTGGCTCAGCACTTCGACCAGCTTGACCCCGTTGGTCACTCCCAGATTGATGGCGTGGTGACCGTTGAAATACTCGAGCCGGATCATCCGCTTGCCCTCGATGGGCAGATCCCCGATCAGCAGCTGCTCACCCGGCGCCCCCCAATCCTTGAGATAGGCGACCTCAATCCCCTCCCCCGTCACCAGGCTGCCATCGTGGCGAACCCTGGCGTCGGTGACCGGGATGCGCTCTCGCACCGCGTTCAGGCACAAGGGCTTGGCGTGATGGGAGCGATGGCCACTGGACCCATAGACCGCCTCGGCGCTGTAGCAGGCCCCGTCGGTCGCAGGCAGACCCGCATCCAGCCAACGCGGCTCGGTCAGGCCACTGGCCACCCGCTGTCCGTTGCGATAGAGGTTGTAGGTGACGCCGCCGCGGTTGGCCATGTCACTAAACTCGACGGCTACCCCGTCACCCTGGCGGGTCACGGCGACCATCTGCGGCTCCACGGGGGCAAAGACGTTGGGGTCATCCACCGAGCGGGGATCGACCCCCTCGATCAGGGTCACCGGCTGCTCGTCGCGCTGGGCGGCGCCAAACCGGATCTCGATGCGGTTGCTCCCCTGCAGCTGGCTGGCGTCGATCCGATCGCCGCTCACCTCGTTGCCGTTGAGGCGGATTCCCGCCACCGGATAGTAACCACCGACCGCCCCCTGTGCGGGCAGTTGCAGCACTATGCTGATCGTCTTGCCCCGATAGTTGAGCCCCGTCAGGGTCACGCTGTCACTGCCCCCCATGAGGCGGTGCAGCCTTGTGGTGACGAAGGGCGTGAGGCGTATGCCCCCCTCCTCCACCCGATAACCGAAGATGTCACCCGTCACCATACCGAGGTACCCCCCCACGGACCAGAGTTGGCGCTGGGAGTTGATCACCGGGCCACTCAGCTCGGGGTGCTCCAGATCCATCAGGGAGGGCTGACCGGAGAGCCACTCCAGGTTCTCCATGTTGGAGAGGTTGAGGGCCGCGCCGCGCATCAGGGTGTCCACATGGCGATCGACCGCCGCCACGCTCTTCACCTGCACCGCCGCCTTGAGGGCGTAGGCGGTGACGAAAGGCCAGATGGAGCGGTTGTGATAGACGGGCACATCGGGTTGCTGGGGGAAGTAGACGGGCGCACCGAAGGGGCCGAAGGGGTAACGGCTGACGATCGACCTGGCCTGCTGCTCATCGGCGATGCCGCTGACAATGGCCAGGGCCTCCCCCAGCATGTCGAAGCGATAACCCTGGCCGGCATCGGTCGCACCATAGATGAGGCTGGCATACATGCCCTGCTCCGGCATCCAGAAGCCCCGGTTGATGGCCAGTTTCAGATCCCGGGCCCACCCCTCATAGCGGCTGGCCACCTCGCTCTCCCCCTGCTGGTCCGCCAGGCGGGCCGCCAGGCGCAGCGCCCGGTAGTGGTTCACGTTGGTCGAGAGGGCCTTGCTCATGGCGATATGGGCGATGTCCCCGGTAATCCACCTGGCATAGGTCTGTTCACGCCAGTCCAGGTAGGACTGCTCCCCCGTGTAGAGGCCGTCGGCCGGATCGAAGGCGGCCAGCCGGTCGCTCTCCAGGGTGGCCTTGAGCCCGCCATAAACCTGGCGGGCGAAGACGAGCCGCTCCGGCTCATCCAGGCTGCCCAGCACCGCCTCGGCCCCCATGGCCCAGGTCACCCGATCCGTGCTGATGGGCCAGCTGCCGCCGGTCCCTGTGTCCTGCACTATCTGCGCCCCCTCGGGGATGCGGGGCGAGAGATCCCCCTGCAGGGATGCCCTGAACGGGGAGAGCTTGAACTGCAGCGAGTTGCGGGCGCGCAGGGGATCCAGGGTGCCGAGCCCCAGATCGGTGGCATAGGAGAGATCCCGGGTCCAGACATAATGCCACTTGGCCCCCGTCTCGAAGCAGTCACACGAGATGGCCCGGCCACCGTTGTAGCTGCCATCCTTCACCTCTGCCACGCTGTTGAGGCGCATCTCATGGTTGGCCAGGGCAAACAGGGCATCGAAGGCCAGGCTGCCGGTGCGCACCCTGGGCAGATCGGCCTCCTCCCGGTAGGTCACATGATTTTCGACCGGGTCACGCAGCTCCTGGGTGGTGGATTGGGCGTATTGGCGCAGCTCGACATCGCGCTTGAGCACCGAGAAGGTGACCTCCTCCTTCACCCCGGCTTGATAGGTATCGAAGGAGCGCTTCTCGACCGCCTCATGCCCCTGATGCGGGTTGACCAGAGTCAGATCCTCAGCGCTCGCCTCGCTCACCATCAGGCGGGGGGCGTCAGCCCGGCTCGCATCCAGCTCAAACTTGTAGAACCCCTCCTGAGCCAGGGTGAGATCGAACGGGCTGCAGGCGCCATCACAGCGCGCCAGCGGCAGGCTCTCGCTGGGTTTGGCCTGCGCACCCAGGCTCGACAGGCCCAGTTCGCCGCCGGCTGAGCCTATCTCCAGCCGGTGATCACCGGCCGCCAGGCGGGCCACGGTGACGTAGCGACCGTCTCCCAGATAGGTGAGGGAGAGGACCGGCTCGCGGCTCCCCTCGATGCCGAACAGATAGAGGGTTTGAGGGTACACAGGGTCATCCCGCTCCATGGTGAAGGTGATGCCGGGGGCCGCCAGATCGGCGCGATTCACCTCGACCCTGATGTCGAACAGCCCCCTGCGCTCTACCACCAGCCGGTTGTTTTGTCCCCCGTCCAGGTAGTACATAGGATAGGCTTGCCCCGGGTGAATCGCGGTCTCTTTCTGGGTGTCGGCGGCGAAGTCCGGATAGGTCCCCCACTCGGGGCCCGCCACCTTGAAGGGGGGCATGCCGCTGTTGAGACGCAGGTTATCCAGGTGATAGGCGCCGTCACGATAGACAAACTTGAACTTGTTATCGCGATTCCAGCCACTGAACTCCCCGACCATGTAGAGATCGAACGCCCAGGGGGCCTTCTGGGCCTCGGGGTTGGGCGGGGTTGTCGAGTCATTCTGGTTGCAGGCGCTGAGTAGCAGGCCGCCGCTGCAGAGGGCAACGGCCATGGCGACAGGATGGAGCTTCATGATTTTCCCTTTATTTTTTATAGGCAACGATGTGCCGCGCCATTCTAGGGAAGAGGATCATGGGGTTAGAAATAGCACAGGGCCTCACCACCGATAGAGGCCATCTATAACGCCCCCGAAAAGTGTGATCGGGTCACCGTTGAGAGGCCATAACCCGCTATTTCGATTCTCTGAAACTGTGATCGTGACGGGGCTCCCCGCACCGCCTTCCGCACCTTGCTACCCACACTCGGCGGGGATATGGTGGCCTCCCCTTGCCAAGCCCCCATCATCACAGTGAACCGACAGCTACAACAATTCATTCAGGTCGCCACCTGCCGTAACCTGAGCCAGGCGGCCCGACACCTCGGCGTGACCCAACCCACCCTCACCCACAACATGCGCCGTCTGGAGGAGAGGCTGGGGGTCACCCTCTACCAACGCAACAGCAGCGGCATCACCCTGACCGAGGCGGGACTCTGCCTGCTGGAGCAGGCCAGGGAGATAGAGGCGCTCTATCAACAGACTCACCAACGCCTGCAACGAATCCGGGATCGCCAGCACCACGCCCTGCGCATCGGCACCGGTCACGCCTGGTGGCACGGCCTGTTGCTGCCGGTCGTCAGCCGCTATTGTGACGCCCACCCGGCCGCCTCGCTCAACATCCAGGTGGGTAACCACCTGCGCCTGCTGGACCTGCTCGCCCATCACGAGATCGATCTCTTCATCGGCCACGAGATCCACGGGCTGGCCGAACAGAGCCAACTCCACTTCGAGCCCTTGCTGCAGGCCGAGGATGCCCTCTTCGTCCGCACTGGACACCCCCTGAGCCACACCCTCTGCAGCAAGCAGGACCTGGCCCGCTACCCGACCCTGCTGGTCACCCCCGATGAACATCGCTTCATCCGGCTGGTACACGACCTCTCCACCAAGCAGGCAGAGAAGCAACGCATGGGAATCGACGACAAATTCATCCACACCACCAACTCCATGATGGTGGCCATGGACCTGCTGCGGGGGAGCAACATGATCATGCCCTTCCCGCGTCAGATGGGGGAATACCTGGGCCGGCAGGGGCTGCTGCCCCTGCGGATGAGCGAGGAGTACAACAGGGGCATCATAGGTGTGTATTACCGGCAGGGGGAGGAGTGGACGACCATGCTCCGGTTACTGCAACAGGAGGCGGCCCGTCATCGGCAGGGCTGAAATGCAAAAAGGCCGCTCTATGAGCGGCCTTTTCAAATGTGGTCGGTGTGAGAGGATTCGAACCTCCGACCCCTTCGTCCCGAACGAAGTGCGCTACCAAGCTGCGCTACACACCGATGTCGACGGGGCGTGAATTTACCTAAACCCCCGCCCCGTGACAAGGTTTTTTTCACTTTTTTTTGGAAAAGCGGCGCGTTTGCTCACCGCCTGCCCGAAGCGCCGTTTTTTCAACCAGAAAGACCCTGGGGACCGAGCAGGCGATGGCGCCAGTCGGCGGCTTCCCCCCGCTCCAGCCACTGGCTGGCATGGTGTCGCCAGTTGGGGGAGAGGGTTGGATGCTCCGCCAGCAGACGCAGATCGGCCTCAACCAATGCCTGGTTGAAGAGGATATCCGCACAGCGCTTCACGCTTAGGGTCGAGGTACGATCGATCAGGGTCAGTTCGGCATCCGGCGCAACAGCGCCCTCCTCCACCACCCGCAGTAACCAGCCACAGCGACCGCTCAGCTGCATCATCAGGGAGAAGTCGGGGTAACCGAAGCGCAGGTTGAGCTTGAAACAGGGAGAACGGGGCTGACTCACCTGCACCAGTGCCTCACCCAGGCGAAAGAGGTCCCCGATATGAACCCCCTCCTCGGTCAGGCCAGTGCACGAGAGGTTCTCGCCGAAGGCGCCGGGCAACCAGGGAGTGGCGGGATCGGGTAACCCCAGGCTCTGCTGCCAGCTGCGCCAGAAGGCGTAGTGGTCGGCAGGATAGTGATGCAGGGCCCGTTCCGGGCCACCGTGATGGCGGGGATCGGCCTGCTCATCCCCCTCCAGCCCGGTTGCACCACACCAGAGCGAAGCCGTGGCCGGCCGCTTGGCGATGGCGGAATCAAGCTGGGGGGAGAGTGCAGCCCGGCTGCCGGTAAAGAGGGTAATCCGCATTCTCATCCTCCTGATTGACGAGAGAATGCGGATCTTATCATCACTGGGCGTCGACCACCGACTGCATCTGCAGCATGTGGGCAATCTCCGCCTTGCGACGCTTCTCTGCCTTGGCCATGAAGTACCAGCTAAAGAAGGTAAACAGGGAGACAGAGAGCAGGATCAGGCTGGCGATGGCGTTGATCTCCGGCTTCACACCGAGACGCACGGCGGAGAAGACCTCCATCGGCAGGGTGGTCGCGCCGGGGCCCGCCACGAAGCTGGCCAGTACCAGGTCGTCCAGCGACAGGGCAAACGACATCATGCCACCGGCCGCCAGGGAGGGGGCGATCATCGGGATGGTGATAAGGAAGAACACCTTCCACGGGCGGGCCCCCAGATCCATGGCCGCCTCCTCGATGGAGAGATCCAGCTCGCGCAGGCGCGCCGACACCACGATCGCCACATAGGCCGAACAGAAGGTGGTGTGGGCGATCCAGATGGTCAGCATGCCCCGCTCCGCCGGCCAGCCCACCAGCTGGGCCATGGCCACGAACAGCAACAGCAGGGAGAGACCCGTGATCACCTCGGGCATCACCAGCGGCGCCGTCACCATGCCACCGAACAGGGTCCGGCCGCGGAAGCGGGGGATGCGGGTCAGCACGAAGGCCGCCAGGGTACCGAGCGCCACCGCCGCGATCGCCGTGTAGAAGGCGATCTCGAGGGAACGCAGCACAGAGTTGATGAGCTGGGTGTTCTTGAGCAGACCGAAATACCACTTGAGGGACCAGCCCCCCCACACGGTCACCAGCTTGGAGGCGTTGAAGGAGTAGATCACCATGATGACCATGGGCAGGTAGATGAAGGTCAGACCGGCCCAGAGCATGAAGCGGGAGAAGTTGTGCTGTTTCATACCTTGCCCTCCAGCTCCTTGGCCTGGTTACGGTTGAACAGGATGATGGGGATGATGAGGATCGCCAGCATCACCACCGCCAGGGCCGAGGCCACCGGCCAGTCGCGGTTGTTGAAGAACTCTTGCCACAGCACCTTGCCGATCATCAGGGTCTCTGGACCACCGAGCAGCTCGGGAATGACGAACTCCCCCACCACAGGGATGAACACCAGCATGCAGCCCGCGATGATGCCGTTCTTGGAGAGAGGCACGGTGATCTGCCAGAAACGGGTCAGGTTGCGCGCCCCCAGATCCGAGGCTGCCTCGAGCAGGCTGTGATCGTGCTTGGCCAGGTTGGCGTAAAGGGGCAGCACCATAAAGGGCAGATAGGAGTAAACGATGCCGATGTAGACGGCCACGTTGGTGTTGAGGATCTGCAGCGGCTGATCGATGAGGCCGATCCCCATCAAGACGCTGTTGAGCAGCCCATTGTTGCTGAGGATGCCCATCCAGGCGTAGACCCGGATCAGGATGGCGGTCCAGGTGGGCATCATGATGAGCAGCAGGTAGACGGTCTGCATATGCTTCTCGGCCCGTGAGATGGCGTAGGCCATGGGGTAGCCGATCAGCAGACAGAGCAGGGTGCTGATGAACGCCATCTTGAGCGAACCGAGATAGGCGGCCAGATAGAGTTCATCCTCGTCGAGCAGCAGGTAGTTGCCGAGGTTAAGCAGTATGGTGAGCTGGTTATCGGCCCAGGTCATCACATCCGTGTAGGGCGGAATGGCCACATCCGCCTCGGCGAAACTGATCTTCAGCACCATGATGAAGGGGAGCAGGAAGAACAGGAACAGCCAGAAGAAGGGCACACCGATGACCAACCGGCGGCCGATGGCAAGATTCATCGTCTTCATGATTGCAGCACCACGCCGCTGTCATCTTCCCAGTAGAGGAACACCTGGTCGTTCCAGGTGGGCCGCTTGCCGTGGCGTTCGGCATTGGCGATGAAGGCCTGAACCACCATGCCCGACGGCAGCTCGATGAAGTAGACGGAGTGGCCCCCCAGGTAGGCGATGTCGTACACCTTGCCCCAGGTGCCGTTATGGTTGGGATGCTCCAGGTCCTCCGGCTTCTGGGTGCTCATCAGCAGCTTCTCGGGACGCAGGGCATAGGTGACCTTCTTGTCCTCGGCCCGGGTACTGATGCCGTGGCCCACCATGATGGGCTGATCCAGATGGGGACAGGCGATCACCGCGTGGTCCAGCTCATCTTCCACCAACACGCCGTCAAACAGGTTGACGTTGCCGATAAACTCGCACACCAGGCGGCTGGCCGGGGTCTCGTAGATGTCCATCGGGCTGCCGATCTGCTCGATGCACCCCAGGTGCATGATGGCGATACGCTCGGCCATGGTCATGGCCTCTTCCTGATCGTGGGTCACCATGACGCAGGTCACCCCGACCCGCTCGATGATCTCCACCAGCTCAAGCTGCATCTGGGAGCGCAGCTTCTTGTCGAGCGCCCCCATGGGCTCGTCGAGCAGCAGCAGCTTGGGGCGCTTGGCCAGAGATCGGGCCAGGGCCACCCGCTGCCGCTGACCACCGGAGAGCTGGTGCGGCTTGCGCTTGGCATATTGGGTCATCTGCACCAGCTTGAGCATCTCCTCGACCCTGGCATCGACCTCAGCCCTGGGCAGACCATCCTGCTTAAGACCGAAGGCGATATTCTGCGCCACTGTCATGTGCGGGAAGAGGGCGTAAGACTGGAACATCATGTTGATGGGGCGCTCGTAGGGGGGCATGTCGGTGATGTCCACCCCGTCGAGGAAGATGCGACCCTCGGTCGGACGCTCGAACCCCGCCAGCATCCGCAGCAGGGTCGATTTACCGGAGCCCGAGCCCCCCAGCAGGGCGAAGATCTCCCCCTTGTTGATGTTGAGGGAGACGTTATCGACCGCCAGGGTCTCGTCAAACTGCTTGCTCACCCTGTCGATCTTCACCAGCACCTCTTTCGGCTGCTGGCTCCCTTCTAGGGCTTTCTTGTAGGCACTGGAGGCTATTGCCATCACCAAACTCCCAAACAATGCACACTGCCCCTCACGGCCGTGTCCTGGCTACTGAGACGAAGGGGCGGGCCTGCCGGCCCGACCCCACTTTTTGTTATTTTCCGGTCTTGACCCGGCTCCAGCTGCGCGTGAACTGTCGCTGGATCTTGGGGGTACGTTCGGCGGCGATGTAGAGCCGACCGAGCACGTCTTTACTGGGGTAGATGCCCTGATCGGTGAGCATCCCCTCATCCATGTAGGGCACCGCCTTGGTATTGGGATTGGCGTACCCCACGTACTTGCTGACCCCGGCGATCACCTGGGGATCGAGCAGATAATTGATATAGGCGTGGGCCTCTTTGACATGCCTGGAGTCCACCGGAATCGCCATCATGTCAAACCAGAGGTTGCTCCCCTCCTTGGGGATGGAATAGGCGATCTCGATCCCCTTGCCCGCCTCTTCGGCACGGGCGGCGGCCTGCATCACATCGCCCGAATAACCGACCGCCACGCAGATGTCGCCGTTGGCCAGATCGCCGATGTACTTGGAGGAGTGGAAATAGGTGACATAGGAGCGGATCTCCATCAGGCGGGCCTCGGCCTTCTTGAAGGTCTCCGGGTCCTTGCTGTTGGGATCGAGCCCAAGGTAGAGGGCCGCCAGAGGCAGCATCTCATCCCCTGAATCGAGCAGGGCGACGCCGCATTTGGCGAGCTTCTGGATATTCTGCGGCTCGAAGATGACGGCCCAGGAGTCGATGTGATCCACTCCCAGCACTGCCTTCACCTTCTCGACGTTGTAGCCGATGCCGTTGGTCCCCCACAGGTAGGGCACCGCGTACTGGTTGCCGGGATCGTTGACCTCCAGCTGTTTGAGCAGCATGGGGTCCAGATTGTTCCAGTTGGGCAGCAGGCTGCGGTCGAGCTTCTGGAAGGCGCCCGCCTTGATCTGCTTGCCGAGGAAGTTGTTGGAAGGCACCACAACGTCATAACCGGTATTACCGGTGAGCAGCTTCCCTTCCAGGGTCTCGTTGGAATCGAACACGTCATAGACGGGTCGAATGCCGGTGACCTTCTGGAAAGAGGGCAGCGTCTCTTCGCCGATATAATCGGACCAGTTATAGATGTGTACGGTCGGAGCAGCCTGGAGCAGGGAAGAGGCTCCCAACAACAGGGTCGCGGTCAACAGTTTGCTATGCACAGAATCCATCCTCGTATCTTGGGTTAGAGAACCTGAACCCCTCACACTCCGGCGAATTCCCCTCCGGCGAACCGGAGGGGCGATACGGCATTACTTACCGGACTTGATCTTGGTCCAGCTACGGGTCATGGCCCGCTGCACCTTGGCCGGAAGATCCGGGAAGGTGTAGATCTTCTTGAGGGTCTCCGCCGTCGGGTAGATGCCCGGGTCGGTGCGGATCGCCTCATCCACCAGCGGCGTGGCCGCCTTGTTACCGTTCGGGAACTGAACGGCATTGGTGATCTCGGCAATGATCTCCGGCTTCATCAGGAAGTTGAGGAAGGCGTGGGCCTCCTCCACATTCTTGGCGTCGGCCGGCACGGCCAGCATGTCAAAGAAGCTGCCCGCCCCCTCCTTGGGAATGGTGTAAACGATGTTCACCCCATTGTTCGCCTCGACGGCACGGGACTTGGACTGCTGCAGATCACCGGAGTAACCCACGGCGACACAGAGGTTGCCGTTGGCCAGATCACCGATGTACTTGGAAGAGTGGAAATAGGCGGTATAGGGACGGATGGAGAGGAACAGCTCCTCGGCCTTCTTCAGATCCGCCGGCTTCTCCGAGTTGCTGGGCAGCCCCTGATAGTGCATGGCAGCCGGCAGCATCTCGGTCGGAGAGTCCAGGAAGGAGACGCCGCACTCCTTGAGCTTGGCCATGTTCTCCGGCTTGAAGACCAGATCCCAGGAATCGACCGGGGCCTTGTCCCCCAGCACGGCCTTGACCTTGTCCACGTTGTAGGCGTAACCGATAGTGCCCCACATGTAGGGCAGGGAGTACTGGTTACCCGGATCGCTCGGCTCCAGCGCCTTGAGCAGATCGGTGTCCAGATTCTTCCAGTTGGGCAGCTTGGACTTGTCCAGCTTCTGGAAGACACCGGCCTTGATCTGCTTGGCCAGGAAGGGGTTGGAAGGCACCACCACGTCATAGCCCGACTTGCCCGCCAGCAACTTGGCTTCCAGCACCTCGTTACTGTCGAACACGTCGTACACCACCTTGATGCCCGTCTCTTTCTCGAACTTGGCGATGGTGTCCGGGGCGATATAGTCGGACCAGTTGTAAACATGCAGCTTCTTGTCTGCGGCTACCGCATTCGTGGCCAGCATGGCAGAAACCACGCAGGCGGCGAGCACACCCTTCTTAAAAGACATCATCCTTGTCTCCTTCAAGTTTGCATACGGCAACCGGGCCTCAGACTCAGCCGAGCAGGCTATCGGCGGTCAGCTCCAGACTCCGTCTGGCCAGGTTGACCAAGTTATCCACCTCCGTCTCGGTGATGACCAAGGGGGGGGATATGATCATCGTATCCCCTACCGCCCGCATCACCAAGCCATTGTTAAAGCAGAACTCACGGCACGTCAGACCCGCTTTTGACGAGGCCGGGAAGCGACGTTTGTCCTGCTTGTTTTGCACTATCTCGAGCGCCGCCACCATCCCCTTGCCCCGGGTCTCCCCGACGATGGGCAGGTCAGAGAGCTCCGACCAGCGCTGCTGAAGATAGGGGGCGATTCTATCATGCACGCGACTAACTATGCTCTCTTTTTGCATAAGTTTGATGTTAGCGATCGCTACGGCGCAAGCCACCGGATGGCCTGAATAGGTGAATCCATGAGCGAACTCTCCCCCCTTCTCCACCACACGTGCGACCCGATCGCTTACCATCACGGCACCGAGCGGCACATAACCCGAGGTGATCCCCTTGGCCAGGCACATGAAGTCGGGACGGATGCCGAAGGTGTCGCTGCCAAACCAGGCGCCGGTACGGCCGAAACCACAGATCACCTCGTCGGCGATGAGCAGGATGCCGTAGTCATCGCAGATGCGCTGGATCTCTGGCCAGTAGCTCTCGGGAGGGATGATGACGCCACCGGCCCCCTGGATCGGCTCGCCGATGAAGGCGGCGACCTTCTCCGGCCCCACCTCGAGGATCTTCTTCTCGAGCTGTCGGGCCCGCTCCAGACCGAACTCGTGAGGAGTCATGCCACTCCCTTCACCGAAGTGATAGGGCTGATCGATGTGGACGATACCCGGGATCGGCAGGGAGCCCTGTTCATGCATCCCGCTCATGCCACCCAGGCTGGCACCGGCCACGGTGGAGCCGTGATAGGCGTTGTGGCGGCTGATGATCACCTGGCGCTCCGGCTTGCCCTGACAGGCCCAGTAGTGGCGCACCATGCGCAGCACAGTGTCGTTGCACTCGGAACCCGATCCGGTGAAGAAGACCTGGTTCAGGCCGGCCGGGGTCACCTCGGCCAGCAGGCTGGCCAGCTCGATGGCGGGCGGATGGGCGGTCTGGAAGAAGAGGTTGTAGTAGGGAAGCTCGCGCATCTGGCGCTCTGCAGCCTCGATCAGCTCCTCGCGGCCGTAACCCATGTTGACGCACCACAGGCCGGCCATGCCGTCGAGAATGCGCTTCCCCTCGGAGTCGATCAGGTAGACCCCCTCACCCCGGGTGATGATGCGGGACCCCTTCTGGCGCAACGGCTGGTGATCGGTAAAGGGGTGCAGGTGGTGGCTCGCATCCAGACGCTGCCACTCACGGGTATCGAATTGCATCTTTCGCTCCTTGCGCGGACGGACTGGCCGCCCTCCAGTTGAAGCGGGCCGCCAGGCGGCCCGCCGGGATCAGACGTTGAGCAGCAGGAACTCCCGCTCCCAGGAACTGATGACACCGAAATAGGTCTCGTACTCCTTGCGCTTGACCGCCACGAAGGCCCGCACGAAGCGCTCTCCCAGCATCTCCTTGATGGGCTCGCACTGCTCGAGGTGGCTCAGGGCCTCCTCCAGGGTGCGCGGCAGGCTGTAGGGCAGGTCGTAGGCACTGTGTTTCATCTCGGGCAGGGGCTCCAGCTTCTCCTGGATGCCGAGGAAGCCGCACGCCAGGGTGGCAGCCAGGGCCAGATAGGGGTTGGCATCGGCCCCGGCGAAGCGGTTCTCGACGCGGCGGGCAGAGGCATCGGAGTGGGGCACCCGCAGACCACAGGTGCGGTTCTCCACCCCCCACTGCACGTTGCGCGGCGCGCTCTCGCCGAAGGTGAGGCGACGATAGGAGTTGACGTTGGGGGCCAGCAGGGCGGTGACAGCCGGGGTGTACTTCTGCAGTCCGGCAATGAAGTGCATGAAGAGCTGGGTATGTCCCCCATCCTCGGTACCAAACAGGTTGCGCCCCTCGCTATCCTCCAGACTCTGGTGGATATGCATGGCCGAACCGGGCTCGTTGCTCATGGGTTTGGCCATAAAGGTGGCGTAGATACCGTGACGGTGGGCGGCCTCACGCATGGTGCGCTTGAACAGAAACACCTGATCGGCCAGGTCGATGGCATCCCCGTGCAGGAAGTTGATCTCCATCTGGGCGGCACCGGACTCATGGATCAGGGTATCCACCTCCAGTTCCTGGGCCTCGCAGTAGTCGTACATGTCCTCGAAGATGGGGTCGAACTCGTTGACCGCATCGATACTGAACGACTGGCGGGCGGTCTCGGGACGCCCGTTGCGCCCGATGGGCGGCTCCAGCGGGTAGTCGGCATCCTCGTTGCGCTTGACCAGATAGAACTCCAGCTCGGGGGCCACCACCGGTTTCCACCCCTGCTTCTCATAGAAGGAGAGGACCCGGTGCAGCACGGAGCGGGGGGCGATATCCACCAGCTGACCGTGAGAGTCGAAGCAGTCGTGGATCACCTGGGCAGTGGGCTCCAGAGCCCAGGGCACGAAGCGAATGGTGTTGGGGTCGGGGTAGAGCAGCATGTCCCGCTCCAGGGGATCGACCATGCTCTCGTCCTCCGGGTAGTCCCCGGTGACGGTCTGGATGAAGATGACCTCGGGCAGTCGCATTCCCCCCTCGCGCAGAAACTTGCTGGCGGGAAGAATCTTGCCCCTGGCGTTACCGGTGAAGTCCGGAATCAGGCACTCCACCTCTGTGATGCGGTTGGCGTCCATCCAACCCTTGATGCGATCCATGTTAACCCCGACTGTGAATCTGCCCCGTCTGGAGCGATGTTACCGAAATGTAACTTGTCACCATCTAAGCCGGTTATAGGATCCACTGTCAAGGGAGGGTGTTTAAAAAAATAAAAAGATTCACCCCAAAAACAGCTTTACGGACGCAAATATTAAACACCTTGACCCAAGGCCGGATCCAGGTGCCATGAGGCCGAAATCGACGCAAAAACTCACTCGGAACCCATCTTTTCCCGAAGAAGTGCACAAAATAGCGACGCCCCCCTTTGCTAGCCGGAAAAGATCTGATAAAAGGCCCGCCCTGATTTCGTGCTCACGCACGAGTTCAGAGCACCGGGAATTGGTCTGGTCACAGACCGCCCCTATCCATACTGATAATTCGGGTTTGAATACACGGGTAGTAACACATGTGTGACTTTATGACTGAAGACCAACTGAGCTTCTACAAGGGCCAAATCGAGGCCCAGATCGTCGAGATCGAGGAGCGTCTCAACTCCCAGGCCAGTCAGGCGATTGCCACCGACACCAACGAGATGGCTGACGAGATCGATCGCGCCAGCGTCGAAGAGGCACGCCGCCTCGAGCTCAACCGCATCGAGCACGACAAACTCCATCTGCGCAAGCTCAAGGCTGCCCTCAAGCGCATCTCCGAAGGGGATTTCGGTTACTGTGAGTCCTGTGGCGACGAGATCGCCATCAAGCGTCTGCAGGCACGCCCCGAGTCGCGCTTCTGCGTCGAGTGTCAGAGTACCAAGGAGTTCAACGACACCCACGTCTATCGCCGCGTCGCCTGACATTTCTGTTAGAATCGGGCCAGTTTCCATACGGAGTCCGATTCGATGAAATGGTTTGGTTGGTTGTGCCTGTACCTTCCTCTGCTGGTACAGGCACAGACCCTCACGGTCCGAGTCCCCCGCCTGCCGGTCAACCAGATGGCCGAACAGTACCAGTTGCCCCTGCTCAGGCTGGCCCTGGAGAAGTCGGGCATTCCCTTCGAGATCACCGAAGTTCCCACCACACTCACCCAGGATTCCATCAGCCGCGAGCTCGAGAAGGGCAAGCAGTTCAACCTCTTCTGGATGGGAACCTCAAGCGATCTGGAGCAGCGCCTCACCCCCATACCGGTTCCCCTGTTTCGAGGGCTGGAAGGGGTGCGGGTCGCCATCATCCACCGCGACGCCCAGGAGACCTTCGCCCGCATCAACAATCTCGATGATCTAAGGCAGCACAAGGCGGCCCAGGGGGTGGGCTGGGGCGACAACCGGATTCTGGAGGCCGCCGGCATTCCCACCTATGCGGGGCGCTTTCACACCCTGTTCCACCTCATCAATGACCATCAGGAGGTCGACTTCTTTCCAAGGGCTCTGGTCGAAGCCTATGCCGAGCGTCGTGAACTGGCCGAGCAGTACCCCAATCTGATGATCGACACCCACCTGCAAGTGCGTTATCCCTATGCCCAGTTCTTCTTCGTCGGCCACGATGAGAGCGAATTGGCCAAGGCCCTGCAGACGGGTCTGGAGCGGCTCTACGCCGATGGCAGTTTTCTGCGCTTCTTTCGGGGTAATCCCCTGGTGCGCGATGCACTGGCCCGGGCCAATCTGGGCCAGCGTGTCACCATCGATCTGGCCAACCCGGACATGACCCCCGCTCTCAGGGCCGTTCCTGCCGCCTATTGGGAGTGGCCACAGCCCTGACCAACCGGCTCAAGGAGGAGCCCGATGAAAGACCTGACCACCTGGTTTTCCCTCTATGGAGAGAGCCACCGGCACCCGCTCAACCAGGCGATACACAGGGTGGCGGTGCCCGGCATCTACCTCTGTTCCATTGGCCTGCTGCGAGAGCTGCCCTGGGCGCCGGCCGGGCTGGACTGGGCCCTGCTCATGGCCATCCCGGTCCTGCTCTTCTACCTGTACCTCTCCTTTCGCCTCTTTCTCGGCATGGGATTGCTGACCGCGGCCGGCCTGTGGAGCTGGCAGCAACTGGGGGCAGGAGGCTACGCCTGGCCCCTGGCGCTGCTGCTGTTTGCCCTCTTCTGGGTGGCCCAGTTTATCGGGCACCGGCACGAGGGGCGTCGCCCGGCCTTTCTCACCGACCTGCAGTTCCTGCTGATCGGCCCCCTCTGGGTACTGGCAGGCCTCTATCGCCGACTGCACATCCCCTACTGACAGGAGGTTTTAATGAAATATCCGCTGCTGTTCACTCTGCCCCTGCTGACGGCCTTCGCCCAGGGGGCCGACGCCGATCGGGTCGGCGAGGTGAGCACCGCCTTCAAGCTGTTTGGCCCCAACCACAAGATAGTGATCGAGGCGTTCGACGACCCGCGAATCCAGGGGGTCACCTGCTATCTGGCACGCCCCAAGACCGGCGGCATCAAGGGCGGTCTGGGGCTGGCCGAGGACCCCTCTCACGCCACCCTCTCCTGCCATCAGGTCGGCCCCATCCGGGTGCCGGCCACACTCAAGGAGGGGGAGGAGGTGTTCGACGTCAGCACCTCGCTGGTCTTCAAAGAGCAGAAGGTGGTCCGCTTCTACGACCAGAAGCGCAATGCCCTGGTCTACCTCACCTACAGCACCCGGCTGGTCGATGGATCCTACAAGAGTGCGGTGAGCGCCGTACCCATCATGCCGTGGGGCTAATACCCCTGCCTCGGCACGGGTGATAGGGATCACACTTTGGTGTAAGGTGTGGCCACGCATCCTCGGGAGTCCACACCATGAAAATCGCCCTCTTCAGCAGCAAGAATTACGACAAGGAGTACTTTCAGCAGGCAAACGCCGGCTACGGCTTCGAGCTGGAGTTCTTCGATGTCCGGCTGGAGGCCAAGACCCTGCGGCTGGCCCACGGCTTCCCCGTGGTCTGCCTGTTCGTCAACGACGAGGCCGACCGCACCATACTGACCGAGCTGGCCGAGAATGGCACCCGGGTCATCGCCTTGCGCTGCGCCGGTTACAATAACGTGGATCTGGTGGCCGCCAGGGAGCTGGGGCTCAAGGTGGTGCGGGTACCCGCCTACTCGCCAGAGGCGGTGGCCGAGCACGCGGTGGGGCTGATGATGACCCTCAACCGCCGCATCCATAAGGCCTACCAGCGCACCCGCGACGCCAACTTCTCCCTCGAGGGTCTGGTCGGCTTCAATATGTACGGTCGCACCGCCGGCGTCATCGGCACCGGCAAGATAGGTATCGCCACCCTGCGCATCCTCAAGGGGTTCGGCATGCGCCTGCTGGTAAGCGACCCTTACCCGAACCAGGCAGCCCTGGATCTCGGGGCCGAGTACGTGGACCTCGACACCCTCTATCGCGAGTCCGATGTCATCTCCCTGCACTGCCCCCTGCTTCAGGAGAACTACCACCTGCTCAACGGTGAAGCCTTCGCCAGGATGAAGAACGGGGTGATGATCATCAACACCAGCCGGGGCGGCCTGCTCGACGCCAACGCCGCCATCGAGGCACTCAAGAGCGGTCGCATCGGCGCCCTGGGCCTCGACGTCTACGAGGAGGAAGAAGAGCTCTTCTTCGAGGACAAGTCCAACGAGGTGATCACCGACGACGTGTTCCGCCGCCTGTCGGCCTGCCACAACGTGCTCTTTACCGGTCACCAGGCCTTCCTGACCCGCGAGGCCCTGCACGCCATCGCCGATACCACCCTGGCCAACGTCAAGGCGGTACGCGAGGGATGCGTGAGCGGCAACGAAGTGGAATAACGCAGCCCCTTGAGACGGGCCGACGCTTTGGGTAGGCTCTCCCTTTTTGCCGGGAGAACCTGCCCATGTTTGTCGGATTCGATTATGGCACCTCCAACTGCGCCATCGCCGTGATGGAGCAGGGAGCGCCACGCCTGTTACCCCTGGGCCAGGGTAGCTATCTCCCCTCCACCCTGCACTCACCCCATCGTGATGCCATCCCGGGCCTGCTCGCCGAGCTGCTGCCCGAGACCCGGCGGGCCCGCTATCTGACCCTGCGCGGCCCCCAGGTGCAACGGGCCCAGAGCCTGCGCCGCGAGCTGCGCGAAGAGGGGCTCGACGATGCCCTCGCCATCGGTGAGGCGGCCCTCAGCGCCTATCTGGAGGAGCCGGAAGAGGGGTACTACATCAAGTCCCCCAAGTCCTTCCTCGGTGCCTATGGGCTCAAGCCGCCCCAGATCGCCCTGTTCGAAGACATCGTCTGCGCCATGATGCTGCTGGTGAAGCGGCGTGCCGAGGCGCTCACCGGGGTCCCCATCGACCGGGCGGTGATCGGCCGACCGGTCAACTTCCAGGGGCTGGCCGGGGAAGAGAGCAACCGCCAGGCGATCGCCATTCTGACCGAGGCAGCCAGCCTGGCCGGCTTCGAGCGGGTGGAGTTCCTCTATGAGCCGGTGGCCGCCGGTTTCGAGTTCGAGGCGCGCCTCGATGCGGACTGCACCGTGCTGGTGGTGGACATCGGCGGCGGTACGACCGACTGCTCCATGCTGCGCATGGGACCGAGCTACCGCGCCCGGCTCGATCGCAGCGCCCAGATGCTGGGGCACAGTGGCCAGCGTATCGGCGGCAACGACTTCGACATCCGCCTGACGGTGGAGGGCATCATGCCCCTGCTCGGCATGCATGAACGACTCAAGAGCGGCAAGCCCCTGCCCCACCCCCTGTTCTGGGACGCCGCCGCCATCAACGATGTGGCCGCCCAGAGTCGCTTCTACAGCCTGACCACGGGGCGCGAGCTGCAAGACATGCTGCTCGACTGCCCGAGCGGCAGCCACCTCGCCCGACTCATCCGCCTGCGCGAGCACAAGCTGAGCCATCAGGTGGTGTGGCGTGCCGAGCAGGGCAAGATCGCCCTCTCCAGCCAGGAGAGCGCGCTCCAGCCCCTCGGCGAACTGGAACGGGAGCTGGTCGTGACCCTGACCCGCGCCCAGCTCGCCGACTCTTCCGCCCCCCTGCTCGGGAAGATCGGTGAGCTGATGGACGAGGCCATCGCCCAGGCCGGTTGCCAACCCGATCGCATCTTCATCACCGGGGGTAGCGCCAAGTCCCCCCTGATCGGCCAGTTCATCCGCACTCGCCTGCCCGGGGTGCCGCTGGAGGGGGGCGACGACCTCGGCTCGGTGGCCTCGGGACTCGCTCGCTACGCCGAGCGTTTGTTCGCCTGAGCGAAGCGACAGGGGCGGTCGGTTGGCCGCCACCGCCCCCTGTCACCCCGTCTCGCCTCACTCTATCCTTGAGCCCTACCAAGGAGCCACAGTGATGAACCGCCCTGCCATGACCCTCGCCAGCCTCTTGCTGCTGACCGCCTGCAGCACCACCTGTCCTACCCAGACCGATCTGATGCACCACCACTGGGTGCTGGAGAGCCTGGATGGCCAAGCCGTTCGTGCCGAGCGCGGGCAGGAGCCGGATCTGGAGATTGGGGAGAATTTCACGGTCAACGGCATCGCCGGCTGCAACCGCTACTTCGGCATGGGCAATCTGGATCGGGGACGTTTCTGGGTCACCAGTCTGGGGAACACCGAGATGGCCTGTACCGTCCCTCTCGATACGGTGGAGCAGGCGGTACTCACCACCCTGCAGGAGGGGGCCAGCCTGACCCTCGAGCCCGAGCAGTTGATCCTGAAGGGAAAGCGGCACACCCTGCACTACCGGCTGGAAGACTGGAAATAAAAAAACCGGCTGCGAGAGCCGGTTAAAAGAAACAACAGGTGTTCCACACAGTGCTGAGAGAGCGTGAGCTCTACTGGGTGGCAGGATGGCACCGCCACCTTGAACCCCTTATGAACACAAGGGGCATATTTGCAGGCATCCCCACCGCCCCTGTGGCACAATAAACAGGAGTAAGGACCAGGGAGGCCACCACTGCCATGTCGATGGATCGTCTGTTTGACAAGATTAAGCAGCTCCCCACCATCCCCCAGCTATTGCACGAGCTGATGGAGAGCTTCAACGACGAGAATGCCCGCATCGACGAGATCGCCCGCAAGATCGCAATGGATCAGGTGATCAGCGTCAAGGTGCTGCGCATGGCCAACTCGGCGGCCTTCCGACGGGGGCAGGATGTTACCTCCATCGAGCAGGCGGTGATCCGGCTCGGCTTCAACCGGTTGCGCTCCGTGGTGGTGGCCTCCGGCATCATTGGCAGCTTCAAGGCGCCCCCCAGCTTCGACAAAAACAAGTTCTGGACCGAAACCTTTCAGGTGGCGACCATCGCCAAGACCCTTGCCCAGCAGTGCGGCACGGTCGACCCGGAGACCGCCTTCACCTGCGCCCTGATCCACAACATCGGTGAGCTGCTCATCCAGAGCACACTGCCGGAAGAGGCCGAGCTCATCAGCCTGGCCATGGCCAAGGGGGCAAGCCGGGTCGAGGCCCAGCGGGAGATGCTGGGCTACGACTACGCCCAGCTCGGCGCCGAGCTGGCTCGCCGCTGGAACCTGGCCGATGCCTTCATCACCGCCATTGCCCAGCAACTCGACCCGCTGGAACACGAACCGGTGAGCAAGGAGGCAGTACTGATCCGACTCGCCATGTTTGTCTCGTTTGCCTGGAACGCCGGCGTCCCGGCCCAGGCTATCATTGCCCGCTTCCCCAAACCCCTGGCGACCCACCTCGGCCTGCAGCCGGAGAAACTCGCCAACCAACTGGAATCCCTGCACGAACAGGGCAACGCCCTGGCCGAGATCCTGACCGGATAAAGATGACCCCCTTTCTGTTTCATCCCCAAGCGTCGCCCTGGTTCAGGGCGACCAACGACACATTACTGCTCACCCTCTTTGTCGATCGCGCCGCCAACCTGAATCAGGTGCTGCTGCGCATCGAACCCGACAACGAGGAAGAGCTGCACCCCATGACTCTGGTCGAGGTACGCGATCGCCTGCAGATCTGGCAACTCACCCTGCCCTTGTCCCCTCATCAGGATCAGCACCTCTACTGCTTCAAGGGGTTGACCGATGAAAGCCAATGGTGGTTGCACGGAGGCGGCATCGATCCCGCCATGCCCCCACGCGCCACCCATTTTCGCTACAACGCCAGGCACCAACCACCGGCCTGGGTGCAGGATCAGGTCTTCTACCAGATCTTCCCGGACCGCTTCTGCAACGGAGATCCCAGCCTGAACGTGCAGGAGGGAGAGTACGACTACCGCGGTCGTCCGGTACTGAGCAAGGCCTGGGGTGAACCGGTCAGCCTGCCGGGCAGCGGTGACGAGGCGAGCGAGTTCTACGGCGGCGATCTGGCCGGCATCGACCAGAAGCTCCACTACCTGCACTCCCTGGGAGTGACGGCCCTCTACCTCAACCCCATCTTCGCCTCGCCGAGCAACCACAAGTACGACACCCAGGACTACTACCGGATCGATCCCCACTTCGGCAGCAACGAGCAGTTCGCCCAGCTGACCCGCAACCTGCGTCAGCGCGGCATGCGCATCGTGCTCGATGCGGTGGTCAACCACACCTCTACCGAGCACCCCTGGTTTGCTCCCCCCGAGGGAGCACACGGTAACCCGGACTCCCCCTGGCGCAGCTTCTACACCTTCGCTGAAGACGGGGACTACGTGAGCTGGAAGGGGATCCGCAGCCTGCCCAAGCTCGACTTCGCCAGCGAGCGGGTACAGGACGTCATCTACCGGGCCGACGACGCCATAGTGCGCCACTGGATGCGCCCCCCCTACCAGATCGACGGCTGGCGCTTCGACGTCATCCACATGCTGGGAGAGCAGGGCTCGGCCAGCGGTAACCGCCACCATGTGCGGGCCCTGCGCGGTGCAGTCAAACAGGAGAACCCGGACGCCTACGTGCTCGGCGAGCACTTCTTCGAGGCCAGCCAGTGGCTGCAGGGCGATCAGGAGGACGGCGCCATGAACTACTACGGCTTCGCCCACCCGATCCGCGCCTTCCTCGCCGGCAAGGACATCGCCTATCAACCGATCCGGATCAGCGCCGTCGAGCTGGATCGTTGGCTGCGGTTGGCCCGCGCCCACATCCCCTTTGCCAACCAGCTGGCCCAGTTCAACCTGCTCGACAGCCACGATACCGCCCGCTTCCTCGAGCTGCTGGGGGGAGACAGGGAACGGATGGCCCTGGCCGTCACCCTGCTGATGACCTATATCGGTGCCCCTTGCGTCTATTACGGTGACGAGGTGGGGATGCGGGGGGGCAATGATCCGGATTGTCGCCGCTGCTTCCCCTGGGAGAGCACCCGCTGGGATCACGCCCTGCACGATCTCTACCGCCGCCTGATCCGGCTGCGCCGCCAGCGACCGGCCCTGCGTCGGGGCGATCTGCAGACCCTCTATGCCGGGGAGCACACGCTAGCCTATGCCCGCACCCTGGAGCGGGATCAGGTGGTGGTGGCCTGTAACCGCCACCCGGACAATCCGCGCAGCCTCACCCTGCCCCTGTGGCAGACCGGCGCACCGGTCAGCCGCTTCTGTGATGCCCTCACCGGCGAGCGTTTCGAGCTGGTGCAAGGGGAACTGCAACTGACCCTGCCCCCCGGCGGCAGCCGGGTACTTATCTCCACCTGAGCCGGGCCGGTGCTGGCGCCGGCCCTCTCACCTCACTAGAATGGAGCCCCTGCACTCCCCGATGGAAAGACCCATGAAACCGACCCTGGCCGCCGTGCTCATCGTCAAGAACGAGGCCGAAAACCTGAGAGCCAGCCTGGCCACCCTGCAGGGAGTGGTCGACGAGATTGTCATCCTCGACTCCGGCAGCCAGGATGAGACCGCCGCCATCGCCGCCGAGTTTGGCGCCCGCTTCTTCGTTAACAACCAATGGCCCGGGTTTGGTCGCCAGCGTCAGCTGGCCCAGTCTCACGTACAATCCGACTGGGTGCTGTGGCTGGACGCCGACGAGCGCCTCACCCCCGAGCTGGCTCAAAGCATCCGCACCGTGCTGGAGAACCCGCCAGCCGATACCCTCTACACCTTGCCGCGCCTCTCCTGGGTGTTTGGCCGTTTCATCCGCCACAGCGGCTGGTACCCGGATCGGGTGCTGCGTCTCTACCCCAGGGCGCTGACCGGTTACAACGACGCCCTGGTCCACGAAAAGGTAGAAGTGCGCGCCAACATGAAGGTGGTGGACCTCAGCGGCGACCTGCTCCACTACACCTATCGGGATCTCGAACACTATCTGGTGAAATCGGCCGGCTATGGCCGCGCCTGGGCCGACCAGCGTCAGGCCCGCGGCAAGAAGAGCTCCCTCGGCCAGGGGCTGCTGCATGCGATCGGCTGCTTCATGAAGATGTACCTGCTCAAGGCGGGTTTCCTCGACGGACGGCAGGGACTGCTGCTGGCCATCCTCTCGGCTCACTCGACCTTCATCAAGTACGCCGACCTCTGGATCCGCCACCAGCCACAACGCCCCGAATAACCACAAGGCCCCTCACGGGGCCTTGTTCATTCAGGAGGCTTGCCAGAATGGCGGAGCCCACTCGGTGATGGCGGCCGCCACCACCCTGGGCTCGATCTGGCTCATGTCTTCGGGATGGTCGCTATCTTCTGGCGGGCTGAATGCCAGGTGGCGTCCCTCCCCGTTGAGCGGACGCCAGCGCAGGGGCGTGGCCGAACGACGCATGGGGAAGAAGCCGACCGTGGGCACGTCCAGGGCGGCGGCGATATGCAGGGGCCCTGTGCTGCCGGCCATGAAGAGGGCGGCGTTGGCGATCACCTGGCAGAACAGGGGAAGTCCCCCCTCGGAGCGGTAGATCCAGCCATTCCCCCCGTGGGCCAGCAGCTCGGCGGCCAGCTGCTCGGCCATCTTCTCCTCGCCGGGACCGGCGGTGAGGATGCATTGCAGCTCGGGACGAGCCTGGTTCAGCTTGATAATGATACGGGCATACTGCTCGATGGAGAGGTTGTTGGCCGAACCACCGCTGCCGGCATGTACCAGCAGCCAGGGGCGGTTGGCATCGACCCGCAAGCGGGCGGCCACCTGCTCGCGTACCCGTGCCAGCACCTCGCCCGGGAAGCGCAGGAAAGGCGCCACGGGCTCGACCGGCGTCACCCCCTGATCCGCCAGGAAGCGACGTATCAGGTCGAGGTTGTATTCGTACTCGGGCTTCTCGGAGCGGGAACGACGCTGGGTCAGGCGCTGGTTGTAGAGCACCTGGGCCAGCTTGGTGGCCGGTGCCAGCCGATAGGGAATGCCCGCCTTCCACACCAGCATGGCATTGCGGGAGTTGGAGAAGAGGCAGATGGCCGCATCGAAAGCCTGCTCGCGGATGGCGCCGAGCAGCCCCTGCTGTTTCTCCTTGTCGGCCCCCTTGCCCGGATCGATCAACACCTCGTCGATCCAGGGACAGAGCCTGGCCAGCGGCGCCGTATAGGACGGCACCAGGGCGGTCACATGACAGGGCAGTGACTGCTTGAGCATGGCGAAGCTTGGCCATGCCAACATGAAGTCACCGATCTTGTCGTTGCGCACCACCAGAATACGTTTCATCACAACCTCATCCTGTGCCCCGACCACTATGGTGGGGACGATCGTTACCTGTGGTGCGCTATTCTTGCCCGACCGACTGCACTTCTCAAGGTGTGGTCGTATAATGCGCCCTATTTCGATCCCAGGAGAGAACATCATGAGCCATCGGGTCATCTATCCGGGCACCTTCGATCCCATCACAAATGGCCATACGGATCTCATCGGCCGGGCCGCCAGCCTCTTCGACGAGGTGATCGTCGGTGTCGCCGCCAGCCCGAGCAAACGCCCCCTGTTCGAGCTGGACGAACGGGTCGAGCTGGCCCGCGAGGTCACCTCACACCTGCCCAACGTCACCGTGGTGGGTTTCTGTGGCCTGCTGGTGGACTTTGCCAAGGCTCACCAGGCCAATGTGTTGATCCGTGGCCTGCGTGCCGTCTCCGACTTCGAGTATGAGTTTCAGCTGGCCAACATGAATCGCCGCCTGATGCCGGAGCTCGAGAGCGTCTTCCTCACCCCGGCGGAGGAGAACTCCTTTATCTCCTCCACCCTGGTCAAGGAGGTGGCCCTGCACGGGGGCGACATCGGTCAGTTTGTCGACCCCAGAGTCGGCAAGGCGATCGCCGCCAAGCTGGCCCAGCGTCAGCCGAACACCTGATCCAGCCGGCGGGCCAACTCGTCCAGCCAGTCGTAACGACGGCGATACATGGCCCGCTTCTTGGACGCTATCTCCTCGAGGGGTTTACGCTCCAGGGGGGCCAGGGTCACGAAGTTGGCGTCCAGCACCCGGGCGCCAAACTCCTCCCACAGCTCGTCATAGTCCGCCTGCAGGCACTCCTTCTTCTTCTTGCTGTAGCGCTTGGCCTGGAAGATGTGGGCACACTTGCGGATAGCACTCACCCGGCTGGCCCCCACACTCTCTGCCAGCATCAGCACCAGCATCACCACCAACGACTTGGGACGCAGGCCATGGCACAGCTTGGTCAGTAACCGGACCCGCTCCTGGGGAGCCTCGACCGAGGGCTCAGGCCCCTGTACCGAGCCGATCACCAGCCCCAGCGAGCCGCCACAACGCTCCAGGGAGAAGGCACAGCTGTAGAGACGTTTGCCCTCTCCATCCAGCAGGGAGAGGGAGAGCTCGGCCTCACGGCGGAAGGTGCCGTCGTGACGCAGCACCAGGCGCACTTCGGAGTCAGGGATCCGCCCCACCTCGACCCCTTGCTCCAGATAGAGGGGAACGATGAGTGACGGGAAGCGCTCCAGCATCAGTCGATAGTGCTCCTCCACCATGGCGGCGCGCTGGTGAGCACTGGAGCTGGCGAAACGATAGGGGCGCATCGGCTTGTCGAGCAGCTCGGGATAACGGGTCGGCAGCTCGCACAGGGGCGCCTCGCAGAAGAGCCGATAGACCCGGCTGAGCGGCTTGCGGTAGAGCAGACTACGCAACACAAACTTGGTGCGGTTGAAGGTACAGCGGGCACTCCCCTCGGGATAGAGGTAGCGAGCCATGGCAGAGGCGCGATAGCGCTCCTGCCGGGCCAGGTCGGCCCAACATGCGTGTGAAGTTGTCATTGTTGTTTATCTCGTGTACAGCCTGAACGGACGAGATACTAAGGAAGGAGCGACCACCAGGACAAGCCCCTGCAACACTCTCTTACAAGATGAGAAGGGATCTCAATGCTGGCAGTGGGGGCAGAAGAAGGTGTTGCGCTGCCCCAGGCGCAGGGAATGGATCTCGCTGCCACAGGTGTGGCAGGGCTCCCCGGAACGCCCGTAAACCTGCAGCCGCTGCACGAAGTAGCCCGGCTTGCCATCGGCACTGGTGAAGTCCTTGAGGGTGGTCCCCCCCTGGGCGATGGCCTCGGTCAGCACCCGTTTGATCTCCTCAACCAGTCGCCCCAGCCGCTCCCGGCTGATGTTGCCGGCCGCCCGCTTGGGATGAATACCGGCGGCAAACAGGGCCTCGTTGGCGTAGATGTTGCCGACCCCGACCACCACCTGATTGTCCATCAAAAACTGCTTGATGGCGGTGCTGCGCCCCTTGGCACGCTGGGCCAGATAATCGGCGCTGAAGGCATCGGTCAGCGGCTCCGGGCCCAGCCTGGCGAGCAGGGCATGTGCCTCGGCGGGGTCCCGGGTCCACAGCAGGGCGCCGAAACGACGGGGATCGTTGAGGCGTAGCAGCTTGCCGTTGGCAAACTCTATGTCCACGTGATCGTGCTTCCCGGCCGGGGTGCCTATGGGCAGCACCCGCAGGCTGCCCGACATCCCCAGATGCAGGATGGCGGTGCCAAAATCGGTCTCCAGCAACAGGTACTTGGCACGCCGGGCGACCCGGCGAAGGGTGAGCCCGGCCAGCTCCTGGATCTCCCCGGGCACCGGCCAGCGCAGGCGGCCGTCACGCACCACGACGCGGGTCACGGCGATACCGGTGAGCCAGGGGGCAATCCCCTGCCGACTCACCTCGACTTCGGGCAGTTCTGGCATGTGTTCCCTTACTTGGCAGGGGTGGGGGAGAGCAGAGCCTGATACTGCTCGGCCGTGAGGGCAAGCCAGCGATCCGGCGGCAACAGGGCCCCGTAGCGGCCGTTATCCTGGTAGAGGCCAACCTCGACCGGATCGTCGCTGGCCGCCAGCCAGACCCGGATCAGGGTCGGCGCGCCACGCAGTGGCTCGGTGGGAGGAAGCAGCCACTGGCTCCACTGGCTCACCAGCCCTCCCAGCGCCGCACTGTCGAGACCAAGGTCGGGCTGGCTGCGCCACCCCTGGCCAATCCGCTCGATCTGCCAGGTGGGCCCCTGCCAGGTGAGCACCACGGCATCGGCCGGCAGCAGGGTACGCTGACGATTCTGGCTGTTGATCTCCTGCATCTGCTCCATGCGATGCAACAGGGTGATGGCGGCCAGGACCCCGACAATGATGACGTTGTTCCAGCCCCGACGGGAGAGTCTGAACATGCTTTCCTCCTGAAAAGGGAGGACAGTGTACTGTGGATCGCGGCCATAAAAAAACCCGGCCTAAGCCGGGTTTTTGGGAGAGCAAGATCAAGTAATTACTTGATTTTGCCTTCCTTGTAGATCACATGCTGACGAACGACCGGATCAAATTTCTTGATCTCCATCTTTTCGGGCATGGTGCGCTTGTTCTTGGTAGTGGTATAGAAGTGACCAGTACCGGCGCTGGAGTTCAGGCGAATCTTCTCGCGAATACCTTTAGCCATGATTTAGTCCTTATACCTTCTCACCGCGGGCGCGCAGTTCAGCCAGAACGACTTCTACGCCACGCTTGTCGATGATACGCATGCCCTTGGCGGAAACACGCAGGCTTACGAAGCGCTTTTCACTCTCAACCCAAAAACGGTGAGTGTGCAGGTTCGGCAGGAAACGACGCTTGGTAGCGTTGTTAGCGTGCGAACGGTTGTTACCAACAGCCGGACGCTTGCCGGTTACTTGGCATACTCTAGACATGTCAGTCTCTCCAAATCTTACTTCTTGCTCGAGCAAATATTTGCCCCGCTGGCCTTCGATTGCGGGGCAAACAGAAGGCGGCATTTTATACAGCATCTGTGATCAAAGATCAACTAAAACGGGGCCCAGCGCCATGGTTGTCAGAGCCAACCGCGCTCGGCGAAGGAAACCGTGATGCCGTCACCGATCACCAGATGATCCAGGACTCGCACATCGATCAGGGCCAGTGCGGCCAGGATCCGTTCCGTCAACTGGCGATCGGCCCGGCTGGGCTCGGCCACGCCGGACGGGTGATTATGCGCCAGAATCACGGCGGCTGCATTATGTTTGATCGCGATCCGCACAATTTCTCTCGGCCAGACGCTGGCACTGCCCAGGGTTCCCTGAAACAACTCTTCGTCATGGATCACCCTGTGCTGATTATCGAGCAGGAGGATCGCGAAGATCTCCCGCTCACGATCCCTGAGCCTGGCCTGCAGATAGTCGCGGGTCAGCTGGGGGCTGGTGAGGGCCTCCCCCCGCTCCAGCCGCTCGGCCAGATGGCGCCGGGCCATCTCGAGGACCGCCTGCAACTGGACAAATTTGGCCTCACCGAGACCACGGCCACGACAAAAGGCCTGCCGCTCGGCCCCCATCAGGGCGCGCAGGGAGCCAAACTCCCCCAACAGGTTGCGCGCCAGGGTCACCGCATCCGTCCCGCTCACTCCGGTGCGCAGAAAAATCGCCAGCAGCTCGGCATCCGATAACGCCTGTGCCCCCCTGGCCAGCAGCTTCTCCCGTGGGCGCTCGTCCCGGGGCCAATCTTTGATAGCCATTTGTCACCCTCCCTGTGGGATGAGACAACCTTAGCCCGTCCCCCTCTTCTCTGCTCACCCATGAACTTGACCTTGCCCCCTGTCCCGAACAGAGGGGTGTGATATCTTAGCCGACCAGTGACTGAGACGACCGGAACGAGATCCATGAGATTGGCCGACAAACGCATCCTGCTGGGCATCAGCGGGGGGATCGCCGCCTACAAGAGTGCCGAGCTGGTGCGCCGCCTGAAAGATCAGGGGGCCGAGGTGCGGGTGGTGATGACCCGCTCCGCCAAGGAGTTCATCACCCCCCTGACCCTGCAGGCGGTATCGGGCCATCCGGTGGCCGACAGCCTGCTCGACCCGGCCGCCGAGGCTGGCATGGGCCATATCGAGCTGGCCAAGTGGGCCGATCTGGTCCTGATCGCCCCGGCCAGTGCCAACCTGATGGCCCGTATGGCCGCCGGCATGGCCGACGAACTGCTCACCACTCTCTGCCTGGCCACCCCGGCCACAGTCGCACTGGCGCCGGCCATGAACCAGCAGATGTATCTCAACCCCGCCACCCAGGCCAACCTCAAGACCCTGGCCAGCCGCGGTATCCTGTTGTGGGGGCCCGACTCGGGCAGCCAGGCATGCGGCGATGTGGGGCCGGGTCGCATGCTCGACCCGCTCGAGTTGGTGGAGCGCTGCGTGACCCGGCTGCAGGGAGAACGCCCCCTGGCCGGTTGTCGTCTGCTGCTGACCGCCGGCCCGACCCGGGAAGCCCTCGACCCGGTGCGTTACATCAGCAACCACAGCTCGGGCAAGATGGGATTCGCCCTGGCCCGTGCGGCGGTCGAGCTGGGGGCCGAGGTGACCCTGGTGAGTGGACCTGTGGCCCTGGCCACCCCGGCAGGCGTCACCCGCATCGACGTGGAGAGCGCCGGGCAGATGCATGCGGCCGTGCTGGCCCAGGTGGCCGGCAGCGACATCTTTATCGGCTGCGCCGCCGTGGCGGACTACCGGCCGGCCGAGATCCACCCTCAGAAGATCAAGAAAACGGTCGATAAAGAGGAGATGGTGCTGACCCTGGTGAAGAACCCGGACATCATCGCCTCGGTTGGCGCCCTCGAGGATAAACCCTTCACCGTGGGGTTTGCCGCCGAAACCGTGGATGTGGAACAATACGCCCTCGACAAGCTGCAACGGAAGCGGCTCGACATGATCGCCGCCAACGACGTGTCCCGCGCCGGCCAAGGATTCAATGCCGATGACAACGCCCTTACCCTGTTTTGGCAGGGGGGACGCCACGAGTTGCCACTGGCCGACAAGCTGTCGATCGCCCGGCACCTGCTCACCCTGGTGGCGGAACACTATCTGCGCCGCCGCGCCCAAGATAACAAGCACTCATGACGACACAGATTGAACTGAAAATCCTCGATGACCGCATCGGCCGCGAATTTCCGCTGCCCGCCTACGCGACCCCGGGTTCTGCCGGCATGGACCTGCGCGCCCTGCTGGACGAGAGCATCACCCTGGCCCCCGGAGAGACGACGCTCGTCCCCACCGGCCTGGCCATCCATATCCAGGATCCGGGCCTGTGCGCCACCATCTTGCCCCGCTCCGGCCTCGGCCATAAGCACGGCATCGTGCTCGGCAACCTGGTGGGCCTCATCGATTCCGACTATCAAGGCCAGCTGATGGTCTCGGTCTGGAATCGCGGCAAGGAGAGCTTCACCATGCAACCGGGCGAGCGCATCGCCCAGCTGGTGATCCTGCCCGTGGTACAGGCCAGTTTTACCCTGGTCGACGAGTTTGATCAGAGCGAGCGCGGCGAGGGGGGCTTTGGCTCCTCCGGACGCCAGTAACGCCGCCGGCAGACACACCCGGGCAGCGCCAAATAATAAAGACAAGGCATTGTTTTTGTAGGGGAATTTATGGCAAGCAGTCAACTCAAGCAGAGCCGTCGGGAGCAGATCCTGCAGGCTCTCGCCCATATGCTGGAAACCAGTCCTGGGCAGCGCATCACCACGGCCCGCCTGGCCGCCGAGGTCGGGGTATCGGAGGCAGCCCTGTACCGGCACTTCCCCAGCAAGGCGCGCATGTTCGAGGGATTGATCGACTTCATCGAGGACTCCCTGCTCTCCCGGGTGAACCTGATCCTGACCGAGGAGAAGGACACCATGGCGCGCTGCCGCCACATACTACAACTGCTGCTGGTGTTTGCCGAGCGCAACCCGGGCATCACCCGTATCCTCAACGGCGATGCCCTGCTGGGGGAAAACGACCGGCTGCGGGATCGCATCGGCCTGCTGTTCGACAAGCTGGAGACCCAGCTCAAGCAGGTGCTGCGCGAGAAGCGACTGCGCGAGGGGCAGGGATTCCAGCTCGACGAGACCATGCTGGCCAACCTGCTGCTCGCCTACGCCGAGGGACGTATCAGTCAGTTTGTTCGCTCCGAGTTCAAGCTCAAGCCCACCGCCGGCTTTGAGGAGCAGTGGCACTTCATTCGCAGCCAGCTGCTGCAGAGCTGATTGCCGAGGGGGAGACCAGAGGTCTCCCCCTTTTCTTTGTCTGTTTCATATGCGACCGTAGTCGTCGCACCCTTGTGCTCTAATCCACCCCTTTGCCCATCACCATCACCATCACGGACAGGAGACCCTATGGAACCCGAGATCCTCAACGAGGCCCAGACCTGGTTGCAGAACAATCAGACCCTGATCATCGAATATGGCGTCAATATCGCGGCCGCCCTGCTTACCCTGCTGCTGGGTTACTTCGCGGCCAACATCATCAGCGGTGGCGTGACCCGGGTGATGAAGGCCCGCCAGCTGGATATCACCATTACCGAATTCGTTGGCAGCATCCTCAAATACGCCATCCTGATATTCGTGGTGATCGCGGCGCTGGGCCGGGTCGGAGTGCAGACCGCCTCCTTCGTGGCCATCATAGGTGCCGCCGGTCTGGCCATCGGCCTGGCACTGCAAGGGTCGCTCTCCAACTTTGCCGCCGGTTTCCTGCTCATCATCTTCCGTCCCATCAAGGCGGGGGAGTTTATCGAGGTCGCCGGCACCAGTGGTGTGGTACAGGCGGTGCAACTCTTCACCACCACCCTTAACTCCGCCGATAACAAGATGGTGGTGGTCCCCAACTCCGCCATCCTCAACGGCACCATAGTGAACTACTCGCGCATGGAGACCCGCCGGGTCGACATGACCTTCGGCATCGGCTATGGCTCCGACCTGCGCAAGGCCAAGCAGATCCTCGAGCGCCTGGTTCATGAAGAGCCGCGCATCCTGAAAGATCCGGCCGTCACCATCGCCGTCGCCGCCCTGGCCGACTCCTCGGTCAATATCGTGGTGCGCCCCTGGGTCAAGACCGCCGACTACTGGGGGGTCTGGTTCGACTTCCACGAGAGGGTGAAGATGGCCTTCGACGCCGAGGGTATCGAGATCCCCTTCCCCCAGCGTGTGGTGCATATGAAGTCTGAATAACACCTCACCATGAAAAAAGAGAGGCCGCCCCACGTGGGGCGGCCTCTTTCATTGCTGCTTGGTTTATTGCTTGAGCAGGTTGGGATCACTCACCTGCACAGCCCCGCCGGCGGTCACGAAGAAGCTGGCAAACTCCTTCTGGATCTCGGCAGTCACAGCCCCGGCGTCATCACCCCCGTCCGGCGCCAGCAGCGAACTGTGGCCCCCGTCGACGAAGCGTGCCACATGGCGGATGGGTCCGGCCTGGGTGCCGGTCAGTGGCTGCAGCCCCAACACCTTGAGCAGAGGCTCGGTGCCACCCAGGGGAGCGCTCGCGATACTGTTGGGGATCACCTGATCCGGCAGCTTGAGGGCACCATCGCCCACGATCTCGGTGGCAAACAGCTTGAGGTCGCTCTTGATGCCCACCCCCAGATTGATGGGATCGGCCGAGTCGAGCACCGACTGGGCGGCGAAGCTGTAACTGGCCAGGGTCGAGGTGGCGGCAGCCCGGGTCGCCGCATCCTGTTTCGGCAGGAACTCGTTGACGAAGCAGGCAGGATCCGGTGCCTTCTGGCAGCTCGGGGCATAGGCGGCGAAGCCATCCTTGAGTGCGGCAGAGCTGCTGGTCAGTATCCCGTACTGGATGGTCGGCCCGAAGGTCGGTGAGTTGAGCAGCAGGGGGGCTATGCCACCACCGGGCATGGCCAGGCCGCCGGTGTCGAACTTGAACAGAGGATCGACTTGCGGGTTAAGCTCCGCATTCGCCACCGCCAGCAGATTGGTGCCGGTGATGGCCCCCAGGGAGTGACCCAGGAAGTGCACCTTGAGGTTGCCCTGGGTACCAATCTGGGTACCCAGCCCCTTGCCGTTGGCCAGCCCCACCGCCAGACGCAGCCCGAGCAGGTCGGCGACACTCTGCTTGAGGTTGTCGCGGGCCACGGTCAGGTAGCTGAGGTTGAGGTAGGGGGTCGGGTTGCTGCTGCTGGTGACCGTATCCATGCTGCCGCTCAGGGCGTAACCACGCTCACCGTGCAGCGGGTGGTCGATCACCACGATGGCTACATTCTTGGCACTGGGCAGAGCCTGCAGGCCGGCACCGATCTGGCTCAGGGCCAGGGCGTAGGCGTTCTCCTTCACCGAGGTGACGCCATGCTGGTAGATGATCACATCGGTCACGGCACTCAGGGGCGCCGCGGCGAAGATGCGCATCGGCACCGACTGCACCTCGCTCAGGGCCGGCAGCGGGTTGAAGCGACCTATGTTGTGCTGGGTGTCGATGGGCTTGCCACCCGAGGTGAGGGTCACCCCGATCAACTTGCTCGCCTCGGCCAGCAGTTCGGCCGAGCGGCCGGGATCGGCCAGCAACTCGGCCAGCTCGGCGGGGTTGACACCTGCGCCCACCAGACCGTCAATCACCTCCTTGTCGCCCGCCTTGAGGGCGTTGGCGATGGCGTAGAGGCTGTCGACAGCCCCGTGCCAGGATTGTCCCTTGGCCTTGTCCCAGGAGCCCGCCAGGGCCGGGGTGGAGAGGAAATAGGGGAGTCTGACGGTGCCGCTATAGACCTTGGTCGCTGCCGCCAAACCGGAGAGAGTCGGGTCGGCACCAATCACCTGGGCCAACTGATCACGCGAGGCCTGGGGCAGGAAGGTTTCACCGGCCAGCTTGGTCAGAAACGCCGTACCGCCATCGATCTGGTTGATGGTGTAGGTCCCCGGCAGGCTGGTATTGCCGCTGGCATCCTGCTTCCACAGAGCGGCGGCGTCCAGAGTGGCGGAATTTGCCAGGATGCTGGCTGCCGCCCCCTTGACGGCGGTCAGCACATCGGCGCCGGATTGGGTGGCAAACCAGTCGGAGAAGATCACCTTGTCTGAGGTAATGCCGGTCTTCTGCAGGAACAGCCCCTCCTGCAGGGCGATCAGGTTGTGCAGCTTCTGCTCGGTGGCGCTGCTGCCCGCATTGGCTCTCAGGTTGGCGTAGTCATCGCCGGCACGCAGGGCACTGCCACGGCTGTCCTTGAGGGTGCTGGTGGCCACCGTCATGTAGTAAGAGGAGGGATTGAAGGGCTTGAACGGTACCAGGGCCAGCTTGCCGCCACTCTCGGCCACGACGAAGTCGGAGCCATAGACGAGTTGCTTCTTGATCCCCTTGGGCGCCATGGTGCTGCTGTCAAAATCCAGCTCGAACAGATAGAGGGGGGCCACCGCAGCGGCAAAATCGGCGCCGGAAGGAGCCGGCACACTCACCCCTTCGACCC
Source organism: Aeromonas sp. R6-2 (assembly GCF_040908155.1). NCBI lineage: Bacteria > Pseudomonadati > Pseudomonadota > Gammaproteobacteria > Aeromonadales > Aeromonadaceae > Aeromonas > Aeromonas sp. R6-2. The sequence continues at coordinate 88,526 of NZ_JBFODE010000045.1, forward strand.
CGATGGGGACCAGGGTCACCGGCTGGGTGGTGGACCATCCATCCAGGGTGGAGAGAGCGGACACCGGGTTGGAGAGATCCGTCGTTTCGGTGGAGAACTTGAGGGTCCCGTCACCGTCGCGGGGAGCCAGCACACTGGCACGCAGACCCGTGGAGCCGGTCAGCAGATAATCGAGAGAGGAGGAGGTATCCCCCTTGTTGTCGTCACCACCGCCACAGGCGGTCAGCAGCGCAGTGGCCACCGCAACAAAGATCAGCTTCTTCTTCATATCCATGTCTCATTATTGTGAATGTGTCCTGACGAGGCGGGTACGGCTCCAACCCGCACCCAGGCACATTAACATAAAAGCAACAGCTCAGAAGCTACTGGTCCGTCATCGGATCTCAACTCTTGCTTAAAAATGCGACGCACCCCTCATCGGGAGGAGGCGCAGACTAGCACACCCCGCGTTGGCTCCCGCTCCGACCAGGCCCATCAAACAGGCTCGGCAGCTGGGGCCATTAGCGGTAGAATGCTGACCAGCAACAAGGAGACAGCCATGATTGACCCGAAAAAATTGGAAGAGATCGCCAAGCAGATCCACAACGCCATGCCCCCTGGCATGAAGAGCGTTGGGGAAGAGGTAGAGAAGAAGATTCGTCAGGTTCTGCAGGCTCAGCTCGGCAAGCTCGATCTGGTGAGCCGCGAAGAGTTTGACGTGCAAACCAAGGTGTTGCTGCGCACTCGCGAGAAGTTGGCCACGCTGGAAGCCAAGCTGGAACAGCTCGAGCAGCAGCTGGGCCAGAAGGGGGAGTAATTCCCGGGGCAGGCCGTCACAGGTAGAGTTGATGCCAACGCTGCTTGCCCCTCTCCTTGGCTAGGTACATGGCCCGGTCCGCGGCCTCCAGCGCCAGCCTAAAAGGGGGGCGCTCCGCCTCCCAACGGGCGATGCCGATACTCATCCCCAGCGTCAGGCGACTGCCCGGATCGGGCAGATAGTCGCTCACCTGTGCCAGTAATCGCTCGGCCAGCGGACCCGGCGACACCCCCTCCGGCAGACAGACCACAAACTCATCCCCGCCGTAACGCCCGCACGGGGCCGATTCGGGCATGATGTCACGCAGCCAGCCGGCTATCTGTTGCAATACCCGATCACCACAGGCATGCCCCAGACTGTCATTCACCAGCTTGAAGTCATCGAGGTCGATAAAGAGCAGCGCCGCCAGCGACGGCGTCTCACTGAAGGCATGAGCCAACCCCTGGCGGTTGAGCAGATCGGTCAGGGCATCGCGACGGGCCTGGCGAGCCAGACGCTGCTCGTTCTCCTTGCGATGGGTGATATCGATATGAGAGCCGAGGATCCGCAGCGGCTTGCCATCCCCATCCCACTCCACCACCCGCCCCCGGTCCCACAGCCAGGTCACCCGACCATCGGGAGCCAGGGTGCGGTACTCGGCCTCGTAGAAGGGCGTCTCTCCCGACAGGTGATCGAAGTAGCGGGTGAGGGCCAGCTCACTGTCTTCGGGATGGAGCTTGGCGCGCCACTGGTCGAAGTGAGGTGCCATCTCACCAGCTTTAAAGTGCTGTAGATTGAAGACCTTAAGCTCACCGGTCGGGATCATCCCCTGCCACAGACAGAGGCCGGTACCATCCAGGGCAGCATTGAGGCGCTCCTGCAGGATGCGATTTTCCTGCTCCAGTTGACGCACTGCCTGACGCAGTTGGCGTAGCTCATCTTCCTCAACCTGGGCCAGGGTCAGCCATTCCGAACCCTCCGTCACCGCCGCCTCCCTGCTCTGAACTCTGCTCCAAGTGAGACACAATAGTGTTGATTATCAATAGAATGCAAGCGGATAACGCATAGGGAGAGAAAGGCATCACAGGGAGAAAAGAAGAAGGGGCCGTTCGGCCCCATTCAAACAGATACATTGGCGTCACCGGGATCACCCCCAGCCACCCTATTCAGATAAACTCGTAGGCATCACCGAAGATGCGCTCCGGCTCGGCGCCGAGCAGCTTGAACTCCTCGCGCGCAGCACCGGCCATCTCGAAGCGCCCCGCCACATAGATGTCGTAGTCGTGCAGACTGACGAAGTCATCCATGATCGCCTTGTGCACCAGTCCGGTGCGGCCCTGCCACTGCGGATCGGGCTCCTGTACCACGGGGATAAAGGTGAGCGGCGCATAACGCTGCTCGAGGGCGCGCATCTCGTCGAGTTCATAGAGCCAGTGGGCCTGACGCACCCCCCAGTAAACGAACACGGGACGCTGACTGCCGCCGTCGATCAGTTGTTGCAATATACTGCGCACATAGGAGTAACCGGTACCGCCCGCCATCAGCAGCAGAGGGCGGGGCGACTCTTCCCGCAGGAAGGCCTTGCCCGCCGCCAGCTCGACCTCGATCTCCCCCTGCTCGCGCATGCGAGCCAGTACCTGACCGGCATAGGCATTTTCCGGGGTGGCACCGATCTGCAGCTCGAGGCCAGGACGGCCCGGCCCATTGGCGATGGAGAAGGGGCGCTTGTCCGAGTCGCTCATCACCACCAGCAGATACTGGCCCGGCTTGAAGGTGATCGCGTCGGCAGGTGTCAGGCCCACCTGCCAGATGGTCTCTACCACTTCGCGTAACTCGGTTACGCGGCACTTGATTCGTTGCATTCGTTTCCTTTCTCGGTGGCACTCGCCACCCTGGCTCATGTCGTCATTATGATGACCGGTCGATTCCCGGTTGGGCTATTAGTCGAGAATACCCAATTCGTCCCAGATCGCATCGATCTTTTGCTTCACCGCCGAGTCTTGCACTATGGGCGCCCCCCACTCGCGGTTGGTCTCTCCCGGCCACTTGTTGGTGGCATCCAGCCCCATCTTGGAGCCGAGCCCCGAAACCGGCGAGGCGAAGTCCAGGTAGTCGATCGGCGTGTGCTCGATCAGGGTGGTGTCGCGGGCCGGGTCCATCCGGGTGGTGATGGCCCAGATCACATCCTTCCAATCGCGGGCATTGATATCGTCATCGCACACCACCACGAACTTGGTGTACATGAACTGGCGCAGGAAGGACCAGACCCCCAGCATCACCCGCTTGGCGTGGCCCGGGTAGCGCTTCTTGATGGTCACCACCGCCATCCGGTAGGAGCACCCCTCCGGCGGCAGGTAGAAGTCAACGATCTCGGGAAACTGCTTCTGCAACAGGGGCACGAACACCTCGTTGAGCGCCACCCCGAGCACCGCCGGCTCATCGGGTGGACGGCCGGTGTAGGTGCTGTGGTAGATGGCATCCTTACGCAGGGTCATGTGGGTGATGGTGAAGACCGGGAACTCGTCCACCTCGTTGTAGTAGCCGGTGTGATCCCCATAGGGACCTTCCGGCGCCAGCTCGCCCGGCTCGATATAGCCCTCCAGCACGATCTCGGCGCTCGCCGGCACCTCCAGCTCACAGCTGACAGCCTTGACCACCTCGGTACGGCTGCCGCGCAGCAGACCGGCAAAGGCGTATTCGGAGAGGGTGTCGGGCACCGGCGTCACGGCACCGAGTATGGTCGCGGGATCGGCACCGAGCGCCACCACCACCGGGAATCGCTCACCCGGGTGCGCCTCCTGCCACTCGCGAAAATCGATAGCCCCACCGCGATGATCCAGCCAACGCATGATGAGCTTGTTCTTGCCGATCTTCTGCTGGCGGTAAATGCCGAGGTTCTGCCGCTTCTTGTAGGGGCCGCGGGTGATGGTGAGTCCCCAGGTGACCAGGGGCGCCACATCCCCCGGCCAGCAGTGCTGGATGGGGATACGGTCGAGATCGACCTCGTCGCCGGTCAGCACCTGCTCCTGGCAGGGGGCCGAGGAGAGGCGCTTGGTCGGCATGTTGAGCACCTGCTTGAAGATGGGCAGCTTCTCCATCAACTCCCTGAATCCCTTGGGTGGCTCCGGCTCCTTGAGGTAGGAGAGCCAGGTGCCCACCTGGCGCAGGGCGCCGACGTCCGGCTGGCCCATGCCCATGGCGACCCGATCCGGGGTGCCGAACAAATTGGCCAGCACCGGCATCTGATACCCCTTGGGGTTTTCGAACAGCAGGGCGGGGCCACCGGCACGCAGGGTACGGTCGCAAATCTCGGTCATCTCGAGATAGGGGTCGATCTCGCGGCCGATCCGCTTGAGCTGGCCCCGCGCTTCGAGCTGCGCGATAAAGTCGCGCAAATCCTTGTATTTCATAAGGCTACCGCGTTGGATTCAGGGTTTGACAGTATACCCTGACGGGGGCTCAGGGGCGACCCGGCTCGACACCGGCCTGCCCCGACTTCTGCTCCTGCAGCAGGCGATCGGCCAGCAGGATCAGTTGCAAGGACTCCGCCCTGGGCTGCAACAGCTTGGCCAGCGCGACGCCGTTGTCACTGATGCCGAGCTCCCGGTTGAGATAATCGCGAATGGCATCGGGCAGCGGGCGCAGGGCACCGAGCGCCAGCATGGCCTGGCCGTTGAGAGAGGGGACCTGGGCTGCGGCCAGCAGCAGGGAGCCGGCGTCCCGTCCCTGATAGAAGCGGCTCACCAGGGAGAGGGCCCGCAATGAGCTCTCATCCACCGGACGCCGCCAGAGGGCCAGGAACAGGGCCCGGTTACCGGTGCGGGAGAGGAGGTCGTAGGCCAGCCTGTTGTCGGGGAGATAGAGTGCTTCTTGCGCCAGTTCGGTGGCCAGACGGATCACCTCACCGGCGGGAGCCTTGTTCAGCGCCGCCAACAGGGCCGCCTGCTGCCACTCCACCTCGGGGTTGTTGAGGCGATAGAGGGAGCGAAGCTCGAAGCGGCCTGCGGTCAGCTCGGCCTCAAACTGGGCCTGCCAGTCCAGCTGGCGCCAGGCATGTTGCAGATAGCGGGCGCGGGCCGGGTAGTCATAGCGGGGAAGCGACACCAGGAAACCGTCGCGGGTCTGCTCAGCCAGCGTCAGGGGTACCCGTTCGGCCTGCCGGTCCACCCAATGACGGATCGGTGCCGCGGGACGCATGCTCCCCTCCATGGCACCGAGCAGTTGCCAACGCAGCTGCTCACTCTGCTCAACGGGCAGGGTGACCAGCAGACTCTCGACCGCCTCCTCCTGCCCCTGCTGCAGGCGCGCCTGCAGGTAGGAGAGATGATCTCCCGGCACCACCTCACTCACCGCCATGGCCATCAGGCTGACCAGCCACAGCAGGACTCCTGCCCCGATCCTTTTCATCCGTGCCACTCCCTGGTCTGTCGCCCCTATAGTGCGATGCCACTCCTCCATGGGCAAATAAAAAACCGCGGCACTGGGGCCGCGGCTTGTCATCGAGACGGGTTATTTCTGCTGACGCTTCATGGCGTCGAAGAACTCGTCGTTGGTCTTGGTCATCGCCAGCTTGTCGATGAGGAACTCGATGCCGTCGATCTCGCCCATGGGGTGCACAATCTTGCGCAGGATCCACATCTTCTGCAGCTCTTCCGGAGTGGTGAGCAGCTCTTCCTTCCGGGTGCCGGAGCGGGTGATGTCGATGGCCGGATAGACACGCTTCTCGGCGATCTTGCGGGAGAGGTGCAGCTCCATGTTGCCGGTGCCCTTGAACTCCTCGTAGATCACCTCGTCCATCTTGGAGCCGGTGTCGATGAGGGCGGTGGCGATGATGGTCAGGCTGCCGCCTTCTTCAACGTTACGCGCGGCACCGAAGAAGCGCTTCGGACGGTGCAGGGCGTTGGCGTCCACACCACCGGTCAGTACCTTGCCGGAGGAGGGGATGACGGTGTTGTAGGCACGGGCCAGACGGGTGATGGAGTCGAGCAGGATCACCACATCCTTCTTGTGTTCAACCAGGCGCTTGGCCTTCTCGATCACCATCTCGGCAACCTGAACGTGGCGTGCAGCCGGCTCGTCGAAGGTGGAGGCGATCACCTCACCCTTGACCATGCGCTGCATCTCGGTCACCTCTTCGGGACGTTCGTCGATGAGCAGCACGATCAGCTCACAGTCCGGGTGGTTGTAAGCAATGCTCTGGGCGATGTTCTGCAGCAGCATGGTCTTACCGGCCTTGGGCGGAGCGACGATGAGGCCACGCTGGCCCTTACCGATCGGAGAGGCCAGATCCAGCACACGGGCGGTGATATCCTCGGTGGAGCCGTTACCGCGCTCCATACGCAGACGCTCGTTGGCGTGCAGCGGGGTGAGGTTCTCAAACAGGATCTTGTTGCGGGCGTTTTCCGGGCGGTCGTAGTTGATGTTGTCGACCTTGAGCAGGGCAAAGTAACGCTCGCCTTCTTTCGGCGGGCGGATCTTGCCGGCAATGGTGTCACCGGTACGCAGGTTGAAACGGCGGATCTGGCTCGGGGAGACATAGATGTCATCCGGGCCGGCCAGGTAAGAGCCGTCGGCACTGCGCAGGAAACCAAAGCCGTCGGTCAGGATTTCGAGTACGCCGTCACCGAAGATATCTTCCCCACCCTTGGCATGGGCCTTGAGGATGGCAAAGATGATGTCTTTTTTGTGTGCCCGAGCCAGGTTTTCCAGCCCCATGGACTCGCCCAGCTTGATGAGCTCGGACACAGGGGTGTTCTTTAATTCGGTCAGATTCATAGCAATGAAGGTCTGTAAGAAGGGTTTTAAGATGTGGGGAAAGTCTGCTGGGTAGCTACTGATTGGACTGGATTGCAGAGGCGGTTAGCAAACGAACAATAAACTAGCACCAATCGGGGTGAGCGTCTACAGGCAGAAACGGAAGGAGCGCATTATTGCAATGCGCTCCTTGTCTATCTCATCAGATGTTGGCGTCCAGAAACTCTTTCAATTGAGTCTTGGACAGCGCACCCACCTTGGTCGCGGCCACTTCGCCGTTTTTGAACAACAGCAGGGTCGGAATACCGCGAATGCCAAATTTGGGCGGGGTATCTGCGTTGTGATCGATGTTCAGTTTGGCGACAGTCACGCGACCTTCGTATTCCTGAGCAACCTCGTCCAGGATCGGGGCGATCATTTTGCACGGACCGCACCATTCTGCCCAAAAATCAACCAGAACGGGACCCGCAGCCTTGAGAACATCTGCCTCGAAGCTGGCATCGCTCAGCTGAACAATTTTGTCACTCATTTCCAACTCCAGTCAGTAAATAAGGCTTTATTGAGAGGCCAATAAAGGCCATAGTTGCCCTATTTGAAATGATCCTGTTTATTAATGCAAGCCTAACCTGATAACCTACCGCCATGAGCAAAACACACCTAACTGACGAAAAATTCGCCCAAATGGGCCTCGAGCCGGAAGTGCTGGCCGGTCTGGAAACCAAGGGTTTTCACTACTGTACACCGATCCAGGCACTCTCCCTGCCTCTACTGGTAGAAGGCCATGATATTGCCGGCCAGGCTCAGACAGGTACAGGCAAAACCATCGCTTTCCTCGCCGCCACCTTCAACTATCTGCTGACCCATCCCCTGACCAAACCCCGCCTCATCAACCAACCGCGCGCCATCATCATGGCCCCGACTCGCGAGCTGGCGGTGCAGATCCACAAGGATGCCGAAAGCATCTCCGCCAGCACCGGCCTCAAACTGGGCCTGGCCTATGGCGGTGAAGGGTATGACAAGCAGCTGGCCGTACTGGAGCAGGGTGTCGACATCCTGATCGGCACCACGGGTCGCATCATCGACTACTACAAGTCCAAGGTGATCGATCTGGCCAACATCCAGGTGGTGGTACTGGACGAAGCGGATCGCATGTTCGATCTCGGCTTCATCAAGGACATCCGCTTCCTGTTCCGCCGTATGCCGGCCGCCGCCGACCGCCTCAACATGCTGTTCTCCGCCACCCTCTCCCTGCGGGTGCAGGAGCTGGCCTACGAACACATGACCAACCCGCGTCATGTGCAGGTAGAGCCGGAGCAGATGACGGGGGTGCGCATCAAGGAGGAGCTCTTCTACCCCTCCAACGAAGACAAGATGCTGCTGCTGCTCACCCTTATAGAGGAGGAGTGGCCGGATAAAGCGATCGTCTTCGCCAACACCAAGCACTGCTGTGAAGATGTGCACGCCTGGCTGGAATCCGATGGCCATCGGGTCGGTCTGCTGACCGGTGACGTGCCGCAGAAGAAGCGCCTCAAGATCCTGGAAGAATTCACCCAGGGCAAGCTGGATATCCTGGTTGCCACCGACGTGGCCGCCCGTGGCCTGCACATCCCGGATGTGACCCACGTCTTCAACTACGACCTGCCCGACGACTGCGAGGACTACGTCCACCGCATCGGCCGTACCGGCCGTGCCGGCAAGAGCGGTCACTCCATCAGCCTGGCCTGTGAAGACTATGCCTTCAACCTGCCGGCCATCGAGGAGTACATCCGTCACCCGATCCCGGTCAGCAAGTATGACCGCGAGGCCCTGCTGGGTGACGTGACCCCGCCGCGCCGGGTACAACGCAACCGTCCGCCGGTGAACCGCAACATGCGCGATCGCCAGGGAGGCGGTGGCAACCGTCGCCGTCCACCCAAGCGTCACTGAGACTGGCAGTGAGCAGTACCCCCCTCTACGCAGCCATCGACCTCGGCTCCAACAGCTTTCATATGCTGGTGGTGCGCGAGGTCGCCGGCGCCCTGCGTACCGTGGCCAAGGTCAAGCGCAAGGTGCGCCTGGCCTCCGGCCTCGACGAGCATTTTCGCCTCAGCCGAACCGCCATGGAGCGTGGTTGGGATTGCCTGCGCCTCTTCTCCGAACAGTTACAGGACATCCCGCCCGAGAATATTCGCGTGGTCGGCACCGCCACCCTGCGGCTCGCCACCAACGTGGAGGAGTTTCTCGCCGAGGCGGAGCGGGTGCTTAACCACGGCATCGAGATCATCTCGGGTGAGGAGGAGGCCAAGACCATCTATGAGGGGGTCTCCTGGACATCGGCCGGGGAGGGTAACCGCCTGGTCATCGACATCGGCGGTGCCAGCACCGAGCTGGTGATCGGCGAGCAGAGCGAGGCCAAGCTGCTGAGCAGCCTGCACATGGGCTGCGTCACCTGGCTGAGCAACCACTTCGGCGACGGCCAGCTCTCCACAGAGCGCTTCGCCCAGGCCATCGATGCCGCCAAGGCGGTGCTCACCGAGGTGGCCAATGACTATCGCCTGCTGGGGTGGAAGAGCTGTGTCGGTGCCTCCGGCACGGTGCAGGCCCTGCAGGAGATCATGCTGGCCCAGGGCAAGAGCGAGCGGGTCACCCTGCCCAAGCTGCAGGAGCTGATGCAGCAGGCGATCGCCTGTGGCCGCCTCGACCAACTGCAGCTGGAGGGACTCACCGCCGAACGCCTCACCGTGTTCCCCTCCGGGCTCGCCATCCTGATCGCCCTGTTCGAGGTGCTCGGCATCGAGAGCATGACGCTCGCCGGCGGTGCCCTGCGCGAGGGACTTATCTACGGTCTGCTCGGCAACAGCCACGACTGTGATGCCCGGGATCGTACCGCCAACAGCCTGATCAACCGCTACCAGCTCGATCGGGAACACGCCGAACGAGTGCGCGACACCGCTGTCGAGGCCTTCGCCCAGGTACAGAGTGCCTGGCGCCTGTCGCGCCGCTACGGCCGCCCTATCCTGCGCTACGCCGCCCTGCTGCATGAGATCGGCCTCTGTATCGAGTACAAGAAGGCCCCCCAGCACGCCGCCTATATCATCGACAACATCGACATGCCCGGCTTTACCCCGGCCCAGAAGAAGTTGCTGTCGGCCCTGCTGCTCAACCAGCGCGACGACTTCAAGATGGAGCCGCTGGAGAGACAGGGTGCCGTCACCGCCCGCCAGGCGATCCGGCTGGCTCGGCTGCTGCGCCTCTCGCTCATCCTCTGCATGCGCCGCACTCAAGGGACGGTTCCCACCTTCACCCTGCAGGCCGAAGAGGATGCCCTGACCCTGGCCCTGCCCAAGGGCTGGCTCGATGTGCACTACCTGCGCGCCAGCGAGTTGCGCATGGAAGTAGAGCGCCAGCAGAAGATGGGCTGGCCAACCCGACTGATCGAACGGGAGGCATGACGCCTCCCGATTCTTTACCCTCTCCGTCAAACCCCTTCGCATTACCGGCCAGGTTCATAAGACGCCACTGCCTGCAAAATCAATGTATTGCTTCTGGTTGTGGCTCCCCACTCTGACGACCGCCTCCTGACAAGCCACCGCCTTCGTCTAGAGTGGAACAGATGCCCCCAACAAGGATGACCCCCATGAAGCGTCTGTTACTTCTCGGCCTCACCACCGCACTGACCGCCTGCGGCGGCGGTGACGGCGGCTCCTCCGGCTCAACTTCCGATGCCAGGTTCTCCCTCGCCTTCTCCGATGCACCGGTCGATTCGGCCAAGCGGGTCTGCATCGCGGTGAGCCGGATCAGCATCCATCCAATCGCCGGCGGCGAGACCGCCTGGAGTAGCCAGAGTATCCTCAGCGCCGCCCAGGATGACGGCTGCACCCCGCTCGGTGAGAGCATTCCCCTCAACGCCGACGGCTCTCCCCGGTTCGTCTACATCGATCTGCTCAAGTATCAGGGCTCGGCCAGCCGTAACCTGCTCGCCGGCCAGAGCGTCAGCGCCGGGGAGTACAGCCAGATGCGTCTGACCGTGCTCGACGGTCGTGAGGCAGCCAACCAGTTTGACGATGGCACTCCCTACTCCTACGTGCAGCAGGATGACGACACCATCAAGCCCCTCGAGGTGCCAAGCAGCGAGCTGAAACTCGATGCCTTCACCATCGCCGCCAACGGCACCAGCAGCTTCACCACCGAGTTCGACCTGCGCCACTCCATGGTGCTGCCGGGCCATCTGCAGTACTACAAGCTCAAGCCCCGTGGCGTTCGGCTGGTCAACAACAGCGAGGCAGCGACCCTGAGCGGCAGCATTGCCGGCGGCCTGTGCGGCGGCCTGCTGGCCGACAAGGGGGCGGTTTACCTCTACGCCCCGCGCAGCGACGACAACTACCCCGACATGGCGGATGCCGACAATGGCCTCTATGCCAGCGCCCCCGTGGTGAGTGACGGGGCAGGCGGCTTCCGCTACGAGCTGGGCTTCGTCGCCGTGGGCAGCTATGACCTGGCCCTGGTGTGCAACAGCGATCAGGATGACCCTGAGGTGGCCGGCGATGTACTGGATCTGGGGCCCGTACTCAAGGCTCAGGCGGTGGCAGCGCCAACGACGACGATCAATCTGGAGTAACCAGAGGGGCCACAGGCCCCTCTCTTGTCAGGGATGACGGGCGAACGGAACCAGGCAAGGGGCGGCGATGCGCCGGTAGTCCTCGGTGGCGAGGATGAGGGAGCGCTCCAGCACGCCGGCGTTGAAGGCCAGCTCGTCGAAGCGATCGAACAGGAGTGGATCGGCCACCAGCCGCAGATCGTCGTGAAAGCTGAAAGGCGGGATGGCGCCGAACACACAGTCGGTCAGAGTAGCCACCTCGGCGGGGCTGGCCAGTGACGCCCGGCTGCCGCCCAGCCCCTTGGCGAGGGTCGCCAGATCGGCCTGACAGTCGGCCGGCAGCACCGCCAGCACATGGCACCGGATGCCGCTCCCCTTGACGTGGCACACCAGCGCCTTGGCCCCCTGGCCGTGAGCGGTGCCGCGCACCCTGGCTACCTCCTCGGTCTTGCCGGCGCTCGAATGATGCACCACCCGGTAGCGGGCCTGGTGGGCGTCGAGCAGCCGGATCAGGCGCTCGAAGGTGTGCAGAGACATGAGGGCTCCTTGGAACAAACAAGACGGGGCGCCGCAGCGCCCCTCATCATACAGGGTTAAGAGGCCCAACCGGGCCGTCCGATCAGATGCCGTACTGGGCGCGGTAGGCGCGCATGGCGGCCAGTTGTTCGGCCATCTCCGGCTTCTCTTCCAGGTACTTGATAAGATCCGCCAGCTGGACGATGGCGATGACATGGGCGCCGTAGTCACGCTCCACCTCCTGGATGGCGGAGAGCTCGCCCTTGCCCTTCTCCTGGCGATCCAGGGCGATCAGCACCCCGGCCAGGGAGGCGCCGTTGGCCTGGATCAGATCCATCGACTCGCGGATGGCAGTGCCGGCGGTGATCACATCGTCCACCAGCATGATGCGTCCCTGCAGCGGACTGCCGACCAGGTTGCCGCCCTCGCCGTGGTCTTTGGCCTCCTTGCGGTTGAAGCACCAGGGGGTGTCCACGTCGTGTTGCTCGGCCAACTGCACCGCAGTGGCGGAGGCGATAGGGATTCCCTTGTAGGCCGGTCCGAACAGGACATCAAACTCGATGCCGGCATCCATCAGGGCGGCGGCGTAGAAGCGGCCGAGGCGGGCCAGATCACGCCCGGTGGAGAAGAGGCCGGCGTTGAAGAAGTAGGGGCTCTTGCGACCGGATTTCAGGGTGAACTCACCGAATTTCAGGACCTGTTTCTCCAGGGCAAACTCGATAAATTGACGCTGATAGGCTTTCATCATGGCTCCTTGATTGCTGCTTGTGGGGGGTAAACTTCAGATACAAAAAACGCGGCCAATGCCGCGTTTTGAAAATCACTTCAGGGATGCCTTCTGCATCTCGATCAACTGACCGATGCCGTCTTTGGCGAGTGCCAGCATGGCCAGCAGCTCCTCGTGGGTGAAGGGCTCACCCTCGGCGGTGCCCTGCACCTCGATCATGCGACCGTCCTCGGTCATCACCACGTTCATGTCGGTCTCGGCGGCCGAGTCCTCCACATATTCCAGATCGCAGATGGCCTGGCCTTCGTGAATGCCGACCGACACGGCGGCCACCATCTGTTTGAGCGGGCTCTGCTTGAGCATGCCTTTGCCGACCATCCAGTTCAGGGCATCGACCAGGGCCACGCAGGCGCCGGTGATGGAGGCGGTACGGGTGCCGCCGTCGGCCTGCAGCACGTCGCAGTCGACCGTGATGGTGTGCTCACCCAGGGCGGTCAGATCGACTGCAGCACGCAGGGAGCGGGCGATCAGGCGCTGGATCTCGAGGGTGCGGCCACCCTGCTTGCCGGAGGCGGCCTCGCGGTTCATGCGCGAGTGGGTAGAGCGCGGCAGCATGCCGTACTCGGCGGTCACCCAGCCCTGACCCTTGCCCTTGAGAAAACGCGGCACGTTGGTGTCGACGCTGGCGGTACACAGCACCCGGGTGTTGCCGAACTCGACCAGCACAGAGCCTTCGGCGTGCTTGGTGAAGTGGCGGGTAATGGTGACCGGACGGACGTCGGCAGGCGCGCGATCGTTGGGACGGGACATGATGACCTCTGGGCTGGCGTGAATTGGCGGAGGAGTATACGTGATCGGGCGACAAATATCAGCCTGGTGCCCAATGCGGCTGACGCCTCGCCCGGCGCCGGTTATAATCGGCGCACTTTTCATCAGATGGGACACACCCATGATCCACAGCATGACCGCCTACGCCCGCAAGGAGATCAAGGGCGACTGGGGCACCGCCGTCTGGGAGATCCGTTCGGTCAACCAGCGCTACCTCGAGACCTATATCCGCATGCCGGAGCAACTGCGCGGCCTCGAGCCGGTGCTGCGCGAGCGCTTTCGCAATGCCCTGCAGCGCGGCAAGGTGGAGTGCAACCTGCGCTTCGAAGCGGCCCAGGCCGGTGCCGGCCAGCTGCACATCAACGAGGAGCTGGCCAGGCTCATCATCGACAGCGCCAACTGGGTGATGAAGGAGGCGGGCCAGGGCCAGCTCAACCCGGTCGACGTGCTGCGCTGGCCCGGGGTCATGGCCGCCGCCGAGCAGGACATGGACGCCGTCAACGCCGCCCTGATGGCCGGTTTTGACGAGACCCTGACCGACTTCATCGCCGCCCGCGCCAGCGAAGGGGCCAACCTCAAGGCCCTGATCGAGCAGCGTCTCGACGGCATCGGCGTCGAGGTGGTCAAGGTGCGTGGTCAGCTGCCCCAGATCATCGAGTGGCAGCGCCAGAAGCTCACCGACCGCCTGACCGAAGCCAAGGTGGAGCTGGATCCGGCCCGCCTCGAGCAGGAGATGGTGCTGCTGGCCCAGAAGATCGACGTGGCCGAAGAGCTCGACCGCCTCGAGATGCACATGGGCGAGACCCGCAAGATCCTGAAAAAAGGGGGCGCCTGTGGCCGTCGCCTCGACTTCATGATGCAGGAGTTCAACCGCGAGTCGAACACCCTTGGCTCCAAGTCGATCAACGCCGAGGTGACCCAGTCCGCCGTCGAGCTGAAGGTCCTTATCGAGCAGATGCGCGAGCAGATCCAAAACATCGAGTAATCTTCCTGCCCCTCCTCAGCGATGAGTGAGGGGCCTTTTCCCTGCTCAATACACGCGGCACGACCTTCGTTACATGGGCAGCCACTCCTGCTAACCTGCTCCCAACCTTTCTCTGGCGGAGTGACCAGGTGCAACACACACCCCTGATTTGGCTGGTGGAAGACGAGTCCAGCATCGCCGATACCCTGATCTACACCCTGCAAACCGAGGGATTTGCGGTGGAGTGGTTCCCCCTCGGCCGCCCCATGCTGGAGCGGCTGGCCGGGATGACACCCGATTTTCTTATTCTCGATGTGGGGCTACCCGATATCAGTGGCTTCGAGCTGTGCAAGGCGGTGCGCGCCGTCAGCCAGGTGCCGCTGATGTTCCTCACCGCCCGCAGCGAGGAGATGGATCGCCTGATCGGCCTCGAGATCGGGGCCGACGACTATGTGGCCAAACCCTTCTCGCCGCGCGAGGTCTCGGCCCGGGTGCGGGTGATACTGAGGCGCAGCCAGGGGAGTGCACCCACCCCCGCGGCGGGTCTGCAACTGGACGAGGAGCGGGCCCGCATCACCCTGCATGGCCAGCCGCTGGCGCTGACCCGTTACGAGTACCTGCTGCTCAAGACCCTGATGCAGGCACCGGGGCGGGTCTTCTCACGCCAGCAACTGATGGAACGGGTGTGGCAAGACGCCGAGGAGAGCCTGGATCGCACCGTCGATACCCATATCAAGACCCTGCGCGCCAAGCTGCGCGAGCAGGCCCCCGACTTCAACCCCATCCTGACCCACAGGGGTCTGGGCTATAGCCTGGAGGGGTAATGCGGCTCTGGCAACAGCTCCTGGCGGGGCTCCTGCTTATCTTCGCCCTCGGCGCCTGGTTCGTGCTCGAGATCTTCGTGCAGGAGATCAAGCCGGGCGTGCGCAGTGCCACCGAAGACACCCTGGTGGATATGGCCCAACTGCTGGCGCCCCTGGCGCTGGAGGATCTGCAGCGTGGCAACATGACCGACGGCAACCTTGCCAAGGCCTATGCCCGCCTCAACCAGGCACCGATCAATGCCCTCATCGACGGGCATCTCAAGGAGCAGGTGGAGTACCGCATCTATGTCACCGATCGCCTGGGCAGGGTGATCTACGACTCGGACGGTGCGGCCCTCGGCCAGGACTATTCACGCTGGAACGACGTCTACCTCACCCTGCGCGGTGAGTATGGGGCCCGCAGCACCCGCAGCGATCCGGACGATCCCGCCACCTCGGTGATGCATGTGGCGGCCCCCCTGCGGGATGGGGAGGCGATCATCGGTGTGCTCACCGTGGCCAAACCCAATCGGGCCCTGATGCCGGCCATCGAGCGCAGCGAACGGCGGCTGCTGAGGGCCGCCGGCCAACTGCTGCTCATCGCCCTGCTGATCGGCGCCCTGCTGGTGTGGTGGATGAACCGTGCCATCGGCAAGCTGGAGCACTACGCCGGCGCCGTGACCCGGGGGGAGGCAGCCCCCCTGCCACGCCTCTACACCCCCGAACTGGACCGCCTAGGCCGGGCCCTCGAGACCATGCGCCGCCAGCTCGACGGCAAGCACTATGTCGAGCGCTACGTACACGGGCTCACCCATGAGCTCAAGAGTCCCCTGGCCGCCATTCGCGGTGCCGGCGAGATACTGGCCGAGTCACCGCCCCCCGAGGTGGCGGCGCGCTTTCTTGCCAACATCAGTGAGCAGGGCACCCGCATGCAGCAACTCATCGACCGCATGCTACAGCTGGCTCGTCTCGAGTCGGG
Source organism: Aeromonas sp. R6-2 (assembly GCF_040908155.1). Lineage (NCBI taxonomy): Bacteria > Pseudomonadati > Pseudomonadota > Gammaproteobacteria > Aeromonadales > Aeromonadaceae > Aeromonas > Aeromonas sp. R6-2. The sequence continues at coordinate 104,448 of NZ_JBFODE010000045.1, forward strand.
GCAGGGGATAGAGCGCCAGCTGGTCGCCCCCGCCGCACTGGGCGAGCGGGTGGCCGCCATCAAGGCCCCCCAGGCCGCCTCACGACAGGTCCACCTCGTCCTGAGCCTGGCCGACGCAGCTCCCCTGCGTTGGGATCCTCTGCTGGTGGAGCAAGCCCTCGGCAATCTGCTAGACAACGCCCTCGACTTTGCCCCCGCCGGCAGCACCGTCACCCTGGAGGGAGGCCCGACCCAGAGCGGTTACCGCTTCCTGGTCGAGGATCAGGGCCCAGGCATCCCCGATTACGCCCTGGATCGCATCTTCGAGCGCTTCTACTCGCTGCCGCGTCCGGACAAGGGAAAGAGCAGCGGCCTCGGACTCAGCTTCGCCCGGGAAGTTGCCCACCAGCATGGCGGCGATCTGGTTCTGGCCAATCGTCCGGATGGGGGAGCCAGGGCCGAGCTGGTGCTCGCTTCACACTGACCACACAGGGGAGGGGTAGTGTCGGGCTTTTCCCCATAAGGAGTCCTCATGCCCTCACCCTTACTGAGTACCGCCCTGGCCGTGAGCCTGTTGTGCGCCCTGCCTGCCTCGGCGGCAGGCTGCTTCCTGTGGGCCGATGGTCACGGCAACCCCATCGAGCAGGAGGGAGGCTGCGATCGGCGCCTTCCCCCCGCCTCGACCTTCAAGATCCCGCTCGCCCTGATGGGTTACGAGAGCGGTTACCTGACCGATGAGGAGCACCCGGCCCTGCCATACCAGCCCCAATACGATGGCTGGCTGCCCGCCTGGCGCGAAACCACCACCCCGAGACGCTGGGAGACCTACTCCGTGGTCTGGTATTCCCAGCGCCTCACCGAGTGGCTGGGCATGCAGCGATTCCAGCGCTACGTCGATCGCTTCGACTACGGCAACCGGGATCTGTCCGGCAACCCCGGCAAGCAGGACGGTCTGACCCAGGCCTGGCTCAGTGCCAGCCTGGCCATCAGCCCGCAGGAGCAGGCCCGCTTCCTCGGCCGTATGCTCGACGGCCGTCTCGGCCTCGCCCCCGAGACCCTGCGCCACAGTGCGAACATCCTGAAGGTGGCCGAGATCGATGGCTGGCAGATCCACGGCAAGACGGGCATGGGGTATCCCAAGCGCGCCGATGGCAGTCTCGACAAGGGGCAACAGATCGGCTGGTTTGTCGGCTGGGCGAGCAAGGGATCACAGCATCGCATCTTCGTGCGCACCCGGATCCAGCCCCCTGGCAAGCAGTTTGCCTCTGTTCAGGCGAAAGAGGAGGTGCTGGCAGCCCTGCCGGCCCGTCTCGGCAAGGAGTAGCACGACCGGCCCGACGGGCCGGTTTTTTCATGGCTTCACCCTCTCTTCACACGGCCTCATGCCCGCTTCACTCCCCCCGCCTAAAGTGCTCCCATCTCAAGGAGGGATTGTCATGGTGAAACAGATACTGACTCATAAAACGACCGTCTTGTTGCTGCTTGGCCTGCTGCTGATGTTGCCGATGCAGTGGATCCTGGATCTGAACCAGGAGCGTCAGGCCTATCGGCGAGAGGCGATAGAGAAGATCATGGGCAGCGCCAGTGGTCCCCAGCGCCTGATAGGCCCGGTGCTGGTGCAGCCCTTTGTGCGCGAAGTCACGTTGCACGATGGTAAGGAAGTGAAGCGCTATCAGGAGCGCCTGCTGCGCTATCGCCTGCCCCAGCGCCTCGACGCCCATATCGGCATGGAGGTCACCCCGCGCACTCTGGGTATCTATCAGGCCCAGGTCTATCAGGCCAAAGTGACCCTGAGCGGAACCCTGGATGCCGATCCGGATTGGCAGGTACCGGCCGATGCGGTGGCCGAGACCCCCTATCTCAGCCTGGCACTCTCCGATGCCCGAGGCATCAGCCAGATCCCGACCCTCACCCTGGGGGGCAAGTCCCTGGAGGTGATGCCCGGGGCTCGCCTCGGTCAACTGGCTGGGGTTCATGCCCCACTGACGACGGATGCCGGGGGGCGCTTCGAGGTAGAGCTGACCCTGCAGGGGATGGAGAGGCTGGCTCTGGTGCCGGTCGGCCGCGACAGCAGCCTCACCCTGGCGGGGAACTGGCCACACCCCAATTTCCTCGGCGACTTCCTGCCCACCAGCCGCGAGGTCACCCAGGAGGGCTTCAACGCCCGCTGGCAGACCAGCTGGTTTGCGACCGACATGGAGAGCCGCCTGCCAGACCTTATCGAGGAGCACAGCGATACACTGCCGGCCTTTGCCACCAGCCTGGTGCAACCGGTGGATCACTATCAGCAGAACGAGCGCAGCGCCAAGTATGCCCTGCTCTTTATCGGGCTCACCTTCCTGGCCGTGGTGATGGGAGAGTTGCTGCGCGGGCTGCGCATCCACCCCATCCAGTACGCCCTGGTCGGCATGAGCCTGGTGATCTTCTATCTGGTGCTGCTGGCCCTGACCGAGCAGATCGGCTTCACCCCGGCCTATCTGCTGGCCAGCCTGGCGTGTGTGCTGCTCAACGCTGTCTACCTGAGCCAGGCACTGGGCGGGCCTCGTGCAGGCCTCGCCTTCGCCGGCCTGCAGGCACTGCTCTACACCGTACTCTACGGTCTGCTGCAGGCCGAGGATCTCGCCCTGCTGCTGGGTGCCCTGTTGCTGCTGCTGATCCTGGCTCTGGTGATGATGCTGACCCGCACGTTTGACTGGTACGCCCTGAACAGGGGAGAGTGAAACGAAAGAGGGCGCCTGCGGGCGCCCTCTGCTTATGGTTGATCGGTTATCACTTCTTCTTCACCGGGCGGGCCCAGTTCTTGATGTGGCGCTGGGGCACCCGGGTGATGACCAGCTCGTTCTCGGCCACGTCCTTGGTGATGGTGGAGCCGGCACCCAGGGTCGCCCCCTTGCCGATGCGCACCGGTGCCACCAGCTGGGTATCGGAGCCGACGAAGACATCATCCTCGATGATGGTCTGGAACTTGTTCACCCCGTCGTAATTACAAGTAATGGTACCGGCGCCTATGTTCACCTTGGCGCCGACTTCCGCATCCCCGAGATAGGTCAAATGACCACACTTGGAGCCAACCCCGAGGCGTGCCTTCTTCATCTCGACGAAGTTACCCACGTGGGCGTCCTGCTCCAGCACAGCCCCCGGGCGCAGACGGGCAAACGGACCGACCGAGCACTGATCGGCCACCCGGGCCCCTTCCACCACCGAGTAGGGTTTGATCTCGGTGTCGTCACCGATCTCGCAATCCTTGAGGATGGCGCCGGCACCCACCACCACCCGGTTACCCAGGGTGACCCTGCCTTCGATGATGACATTGACGTCGATCACCACCTCTTCCCCGACGCTCAGCTCGCCGCGCAGATCGAAGCGGGCCGGATCCATCATGCTCACTCCGGCGATCATCAGGCGCTCGGCCTGCATCTGCTGGTAGCTGCGCTCGAGCGCCGCCAGCTGCACCCGGTTGTTGGCCCCCTCTACCTCGGCGGCACGCTCCGGATGCACGGCAGCGATAGGGCAACCGTCGGCGTGGGCCATGGCGATAACGTCGGTGAGATAAAACTCCCCCTGGGCGTTCTTGTTATCCAGCCGCGACAGCCAGCTGCGCAGCTGGCCACCATTGGCGACCAGCACCCCCGTGTTCACCTCACGAATGGCGAGCTGCCCGGCGCTGGCATCCTTCTGCTCGACGATGCCGACCACCTGGCCGTTTTCCCGCACGATGCGACCATAGCCGGTGGGGTTGTCGAGCACCACGGTCAGCAGCGCCATACCATCGCTTGCCTTGGCGGCCAGCAGCCGCTGCAGGGTCTCGGGCTGGATCAGCGGGGTGTCGCCGTACAGCACCAGCACGTCATCTTCATCGCTCCAGAACGGGATGGCCTGTGCCACCGCATGACCGGTCCCCAGCTGCTGGGCCTGCAACACCCAGTTCAGGTCGTCCGCCTGGATCCGCTCCTTGAGCAGCTCGCCACCATGACCGTACACCAGATGCATCTTGCCGGCGCCCACCTGGCGAGCGGTATCGATCACATGGGAGACCATGGCCTTGCCGGCGACCGGATGGAGCACCTTGGGCAGGGGAGAACGCATGCGGGTGCCTTTGCCCGCGGCCAGGATGACGACATTGAGAGACATGATTTCAGCCTTGAATTCGTGTGGAAATACCCGGCGGAGTCTATCCAAGGGGCAAAAAAAAAGCGACCCGAAGGTCGCTTTTTGCATCACCGTTATCAGCGATAGTTCTTCTTGACGATGTCGATGACCCGCAGCTGGGCCAGTGCCTTGGCCAGCTCGGCAGAGGCCTGGGCATAGTCGATATCGCCGTGGGAGCTGTGGATCCGCTCTTCGGCACGACGCTTGGCCTCGAGGGCTTTCGCCTCGTCCAGGTCATCGGCACGGATGGCGGTGTCCGCCAGCACGGTCACGGTTTCCGGCTGTACTTCCAGCATACCGCCGGAGATGTACATCACCTCTTCGCCACCCTGTTGCTTCACCAGCCGGACCAGGCCCGGCTTGATGGAGGTCAGCAGCGGCGTGTGACCATGATGAATACCCAGCTCACCTTCCGCACCTGTCACCGCGACACTCTGAACGCGACCGGAGAACAGCTTGCCTTCGGCGCTTACGACGTCCAGGTGAAAGGATATCTCAGCCATGAGCCCTCCTATCGAGGCTTACAGTTTCTTGGACTTCTCGACGACTTCGTCGATGCCGCCAACCATGTAGAACGCCTGCTCGGGCAGATCGTCATACTCGCCTTTCAGGATGCCCTGGAAGCCACGAATGGTCTCCTTCAGCGGCACGTACTTGCCCGGGGAACCGGTAAATACTTCGGCCACGAAGAAGGGCTGGGACAGGAAACGCTCGATCTTACGGGCACGGGCAACGGTCAGCTTGTCTTCTTCTGACAGTTCATCCATACCCAGGATGGCGATGATGTCCTTCAGCTCCTTGTAGCGCTGCAGAACGGTCTGCACGCCACGAGCGGTCTCGTAGTGCTCCTTGCCAACCACCAGCGGATCCAGCTGACGGGAGGTGGAGTCCAGCGGATCAACGGCCGGGTAGATACCCAGGGCGGCGATCTGACGGGACAGAACCACGGTCGCGTCCAGGTGGGCGAAGGTGGTCGCCGGGGACGGGTCGGTCAAGTCATCCGCAGGAACGTAAACGGCCTGTACGGAGGTGATGGAGCCGGTCTTGGTGGAGGTAATACGCTCCTGCAGAACGCCCATCTCCTCGGCCAGGGTCGGCTGGTAACCTACTGCGGAGGGCATACGGCCCAGCAGTGCGGATACCTCGGTACCGGCCAGGGTGTAACGATAGATGTTGTCGACGAACAGCAGAACGTCTTTACCCTCGTCACGGAACTTCTCGGCCATGGTCAGACCGGTCAGTGCCACGCGCAGACGGTTTCCGGGCGGCTCGTTCATCTGACCGTATACCAGGGCAACCTTGTCCAGTACGTTGGAGTCCTTCATCTCGTGGTAGAAGTCGTTACCCTCACGAGTACGCTCACCCACGCCCGCAAACACGGAGTAACCGGAGTGCTCGATCGCGATGTTACGGATCAGCTCCATCATGTTGACGGTCTTGCCTACACCGGCACCACCGAACAGACCGACCTTACCACCCTTGGCAAACGGGCATACCAGGTCGATAACCTTGATACCCGTCTCCAGCAGGTCGGTAGAGCCAGACTGCTCTTCGTAGCTCGGCGCTTCGCGGTGGATAGCCCAACGCTCGTCTTCGCCGATGGGGCCGGCTTCGTCAACCGGCTCGCCCAGCACGTTCATGATGCGGCCCAGGGTGGCCTTGCCAACCGGAACCTGAATCGGGTTGCCGGTGTTGACGACTTCCATCCCACGGCGCAGACCGTCGGAGGAACCCATGGCGATACAGCGAACGATCCCGCCACCGATCTGCTGCTGAACTTCCAGCACCAGACCCTGGCCTTGACCCTCGCTGACGATTTTCAGTGCATCGTACACTTGGGGCACGGCATTCTGCGGGAACTCGATGTCCACCACAGCGCCGATGATTTGGACGATGAAACCGTTACTCATGTCAAATCCTCTAAACCTTTGGGTAACCCTTGCCTTACACCGCGGCAGCACCGGACACGATCTCGTTGAGCTCCTGGGTGATACTGGCCTGACGGGCCTTGTTGTACACCAGTTGCAGATCGTTAATCAGGTTGCCGGCGTTGTCAGTCGCGGCTTTCATGGCAACCATTCGGGCTGCCTGTTCACTTGCCAAGTTTTCCACTACGCCCTGGTACACCTGAGATTCGACATAGCGAACCAGCAGGGTGTTGAGCAGTTGCTTGGGATCCGGCTCATAGAGGTAATCCCAGTGGTGTTTCTTGGCGAGCTTGCTGTCTTCGGTAATGGGCAAAGGCAGCAGTTGATCGACCTTGGGCTGTTGCACCATGGTGTTCACAAACTTGTTGTACACCAGGTACAGACGGTCAATCTCACCGTTGTCATAGGCCTTCAGCATGACCTTCACGGAACCGATCAGGTCATTGACACTCGGGGCATCCCCGAGGCCGGACACTTGGGCAACGACCTTGGCGCCATACTTCTGGAAGAAGCCGTTCGCCTTGTTGCCAATCAGGGCCAGATCAATCTTGGCGCCCTTTTGGCTCCATTGCTTCATGTCATTGATGGCGGCCTTGAACAGGTTAATGTTCAAACCACCACACAGGCCACGGTCGGTGGAGATGACGATGTAGCCCACACGCTTGACCTCACGCTCGATGAGGTAGGGGTGCTTGTATTCCAGGTTCCCCTGAGCGATGTGGCCGATCACCTTGCGCATGGTTTCAGCGTATGGACGGCTGGCAGACATGCGATCCTGCGCACGGCGCATCTTGCTCGCTGCCACCATTTCCATAGCGCTGGTGATCTTCTGAGTGTTCTTCACACTCCCGATCTTGGTACGTATCTCTTTTGCGCCGGCCATCTCTATTCTCCATCAGGTGGCAGCCCGGGGCTGCCACACACGCTTACCAGGTCTGGGTTGCTTTGAAGGTATCGAGCAACGCAGTCAGCTTGCCAACGATCGCGTCGTTGTAGTCGGCCTTGGCATTGATTTCAGCCATCAGCTCGCCATGCTGGGTATTAGCGTAGGAGACCAGAGCGGCTTCGAAGTCGACCACTTTGTTCAGGTCAACGTCGTTGAGGTAACCCTTCTCGGCCGCGAACAGCACCAGTGCCTGGTGAGCAACGCTCATCGGGGCATACTGCTTCTGCTTCATCAGCTCGGTTACCTTCTGGCCGTGATCCAGCTGCTTGCGGGTCGCATCATCCAGATCGGAAGAGAACTGGGCGAAGGCGGCCAGTTCGCGATACTGGGCCAGAGCGGTACGGATACCACCGGACAGCTTCTTGATGATCTTGGTCTGAGCCGCACCACCTACACGGGATACGGAGATACCCGGGTCAACGGCCGGACGAATACCGGAGTTGAACAGCTGGGTAGTCAGGAAGATCTGGCCGTCGGTGATGGAGATCACGTTGGTCGGAACGAATGCGGATACGTCGCCGGCCTGGGTTTCGATGATCGGCAGGGCGGTCAGAGAACCGGTCTGGCCTTTCACTTCGCCCTTGGTGTACTTCTCAACGTACTCTTCGTTGACGCGAGCGGCACGCTCGAGCAGACGGGAGTGCAGATAGAAGACGTCACCCGGGTAGGCTTCACGTCCAGGCGGACGGCGCAGCAGCAGGGAGATCTGACGGTAGGCAACGGCCTGCTTGGAGAGGTCGTCATAGATGATCAGGGCATCTTCGCCACGGTCACGGAAGTACTCACCCATGGAGCAACCGGCATAGGGAGCCAGGAACTGCAGGGCAGCCGCTTCGGAGGCAGAAGCCACGACCACGACGGTGTTGGCCAGCGCGCCGTGCTCTTCCAGCTTGCGTACCACGTTGGCGATGGTGGAGGCCTTCTGACCTACCGCCACGTAGACACACTTAATGCCGGAGTCTTTCTGGTTGATGATGGTGTCGATGGCGATGGCGGTCTTACCCACCTGACGGTCACCGATGATCAGCTCACGCTGGCCACGACCGATGGGGATCATGGCGTCGATGGCTTTCAGACCGGTCTGGACAGGCTGGTCAACAGACTTACGCTCGATAACACCCGGGGCGATCACTTCTACCGGAGAGAAGCCATCGTGCTCAACCGGGCCCTTACCGTCGATCGGTTGACCCAGGGTGTTGACCACCCGGCCCAGCAGACCACGGCCAACCGGCACTTCCAGGATACGACCGGTACCCTTGACCTTCATCCCTTCGGCCAGATCGGCGTAGGGACCCATGACCACGGCACCAACGGAGTCACGCTCCAGGTTCAATGCCAGAGCGTAGCGGTTGCCCGGCAGCTCGATCATCTCACCCTGCATGGCGTCGGCCAAGCCGTGGATACGAATGATACCGTCGCTCACAGAGACGATGGTACCTTCGTTGTGCGCCTCGCTCTTGATCTCAAACTGCGCAATGCGCTGCTTGATCAGCTCGGCGATTTCAGTGGAATTCAGTTGCATGCTCTAATACCCCAATCAAGATTGCAGCGCGTCGGCCATCCGATCCAGTTTACCGCGGAGGGAACCGTCGATAACCAGGTCGCCGGCTCTGATGAGCACTCCGGCCATCAAGGACGCATCTGTGCTGCAATTCAGCTTCACTTTGCGCGCGAGACGTTTTTCCAGAGAAGCCTGAATGTCGGCTTTCTGCTGTTCGGTCAGCTCGACCGCCGATACCACCTCGGCCTCGACACTCTTCTCGTGTTCGGCCTTGAGCAGGTGGAATTCGACAGCCACAGCCGGCAGTACACTCAAACGACCATTCTCGGCCATCACCCGGATCAGGTTTTGGCCGTGCTCGTTGAGTTGCTCACCGCAGACACCGACAAACACGTTTGCCAGCTGGTCGGCAGCCATGGCGCCGCTAATCAGGGCAGCGACGGTGTCGTTCTCGGCCACCTGGGCCGCAAACTCCAGCATCTCCTGCCACTGGGCGATCGCCTGTTGCTCGACGGCAAAGTCGAAAGCAGCCTTGGCGTAGGGGCGAGCAATGGTAGTCAGTTCAGACATGGCCCCATTCCCGTTACAGTTCCGCTACCAGCTTGTCGACGATGTCGTTGTTGGCAGCCTGGTCGATGTGACGCTCCAGGATCTTCTCTGCGCCGGCGATGGCGAGGGCAGCAACCTGCTTGCGCAGCTCTTCTTTAGCACGATGACGTTCGGCTTCGATCTCGGCACGGCCTTGAGTCAGGATTTTCTCCCGCTCGGCCTGGGCAGCAGTGGTCGCTTCATCAATGATCTGGGCCTTACGCTTGTTGGCCTGCTCAATGATTTCGGAAGCCTGCTGTTTGGCCTCTTTCAGACGATCGGAAGCATTAGCCTGGGCCAGTTCCAGATCCTTCTTCGCGCGTTCTGCAGAAGAGAGGCCGTCAGCAATAGCTTTCTGGCGAGCCTCGATGGCAGCCATCAGCGGCGGCCATACAAACTTCATGCAGCACCAGACGAAGATGATAAAGGCGACTGTCTGGCCAAGGAGGGTGGCGTTGATATCCACAACCAGTTCCTCTCTATGTGAAGTTCAAAAAAAGTGGTGTTCGCTGAACAGTCACTCGAGAGTTAGGCGGAAACACCGAAGATCAGGTACAGACCCATACCCACGACGATCATCGGGATAGCGTCAACCAGACCCATAACGATGAAGAAGTTGGTACGCAGGATCGGCATCAGATCCGGCTGACGCGCAGCACCTTCCAGGAACTTGCCACCCAGCAGGGAGATGCCGATAGCGGCACCAACAGCGGCCATACCCAGCATGATTGCAGCGGCGAAGTAAATCATTTCCATCTTTAAGATCTCCAAACAGAGGCAGTTGCTAAAAAGTTAGTTAAATCAATGATCTTCACTGGCCATCGAGAGGTATACGATGGTCAGAACCATGAAGATAAAGGCTTGCAGAGTAATTACCAGAATGTGGAACAGCGCCCAGGGCACACTAAGGAGCCATTGGGACCACCACGGCAGCAGGCCGGCGATCAGGATAAAGACCAGTTCACCAGCATACATGTTACCGAACAGTCGCAGACCCAGAGAGATGGGCTTGGACAGCAGGGTAACCAACTCCAGCGCGAGGTTAACGGGGATCAGTGCCCAGTGGTTGAAGGGTTGAAGAGTCAACTCCTTCACAAACCCGGAAACGCCCTTCATCTTGATGCTGTAGATGATGATCAAGGCGAAGACACCCAGGGCCATGGACATGGTGATGTTAACGTCGGCGGAAGGAACTACTCGCAAGTAGGGGATACCCAACGCTTGTGCTGTGTAGGGCAGATAGTCGACCGGGATGAGGTCCATCAGGTTCATCAGGAATACCCAGACGAACACAGTCAGGGCCAGAGGGGCAATCATACGGCTCTTGCCGTGAAAGATCCCTTTGACGGTTCCATCCACAAACTCGACAACCATCTCTACAAAACACTGCAGCTTACCCGGTACACCGCTGGAGGCCGAAACGGCAACCTTGCGGAAGATCCAGATAAACAGCGCGCCGAGGACAACGGAAAATATCATGGAGTCGATATTTACCGCCCAGAACCCCGAACCCACTTGCAGATGGTGCAGGTGGTGGGAGATGTACCCCTGAGCAGTCAGGGCTTCTCCGGTTGCAGCCATGAGTTTTCCTAGTAGCGGTTATTGAGAATGATCGTAATGACCCATTGGAAAAACAGGGATAGGGCATAGGTGACGTAGAGAGGGAGGTGATCCGTCTCCAATTCAACCAGCACCATGACAAACAGCATCACGGTGCAGAGAAGCTTAATCCCTGCTCCAACGTAGAAGTCCCACAACACCACGCCCGGGCTGGTTCGAGACGCATCCCGTCCCAAAACCCAGAGGCTGTAGAGCAACTGCGGGAACCAGAATATCCCCCCCCCAACGAGGGCGGAATACCCGGCGAGCAGCCCCGAAAGTTGGTACCAGACGGCACCGCTCACCAGTATCAGGAAGAGATGGACCACAAGGAGGACCAAGCCAAGGCGTAGCCCCTGCCAGGTCTGTTTTACTGCAACCATCAGACTCCCCAAATGTAGCTAAACTGTAAAAAAAGGAGGTTAAACCCCCGATTCACACAGCTTAAACGCCGGTCAAATTATACCCGTGAAAAGGGCCATTGCAACACGACAGAAAGCCTTATTTTCTGCGGCGTTGGAGCGCATATTCAGCTTCCTTTCATATGCAATGTAATGCATGTTTTATTACTACAAAAAGCGCAAAAATTACGATTCTGATACGCCAAAATGGACCAATATCTTGTCCAATTCCGTCAAGCTCCCGTAACTTATCACTAACTTGCCGCTATCCTTTTTGCCTGTCTGGATCTGCACCCGGGAGCCGATCACGTCAGCCAGGCGACGCTCCAGATACTCGACCTGAGGGTCGGCGGCGACGGCGACTTTTGGCTCTTCCGGCTCTTGGCTCTTCTGCACCAGACGCTCGGTCTCACGCACCGTCAACCCCTTCTGCACCACGCTGCGAGCCAGCTCAGACTGCGCCTCGCCGCTCAGCGCCAGCAGGGCCCGGGCATGGCCCATGTCGAGGTCTCCGTGCTCCACCAGGCGCTTCACATCATCGTTGAGCTGGTTCAGACGCAGCAGGTTGGTGACCGTGGTACGCGACTTGCCCACCGCCTCGGCCACCTGTTGATGAGTCAGTTCGAACTCGGTCAACAGCCGCTGTAGAGCCACGGCTTCTTCGATGGCATTGAGATCCTCGCGCTGAATGTTCTCGATGAGGGCGATGGCCACGGCCGCCTCATCGGGAACCTCACGGATCAGACAGGGGACCACCTCGAGACGGGCCAGTTGGGCGGCACGCCAACGGCGCTCACCGGCGATGATCTCGAAACGCTGTTCGGACAGAGAGCGTACCACAATAGGCTGAATCACCCCTTGCGCACGAATTGAACTGGCCAGCTCTTCGAGCGCCTCCTGGGACATATCTTTGCGCGGCTGATACTTACCGGACTGCAGCCACTCCACCGGCAACTTGCGCAACTCCCCCTGGGGGATAACCGGCTGCATCGCCTGTTCGGTGCGCATGTCACTCTGAACCTGTTTCTGCCGGGCCGCAGAACTGGTGCTCAGCAGGGCATCGAGGCCCTTGCCGAGGCCACGTTTCTTCGGGGTCATAGGGTTTCTCGTTCTATGGCAGCGGCCTGTCGCTCTTGCTCCTGACGGCGCAGCATCTCGCCGGCCAGCGCCAGGTAGGCCTTGGCCCCTACCGAAGATTTGTCATAGTGCATGGCCGGCGCACCGAAGCTGGGGGCCTCGGCCAACCGGACATTGCGGGGGATGATGGTGCGGTAAACCTTGTCGCCAAAGTGCTGTTTCAGCTGATCGGACACATCATTGGCCAGGCGGTTACGGTGGTCGAACATGGTGCGCAGCACCCCTTCGATCCGCAACTCGGGATTGACCACGGCAGCCAGCTTGCTGATGGTATCGACCAGAGCCGTCAGCCCCTCCAGGGCATAGTACTCACACTGCATGGGCACCAGCACCGAATCGGCGGCGGCCATGGCATTGACGGTGAGCATGTTGAGGGAGGGAGGACAGTCGATGAAAATGTAATCGTACTTGTCCCGTACCGGGGCCAGGGCGTTACGCAGACGGATCTCGCGAGCGAAAAACTCCATCAGGCGGATCTCGGCCGCGGTGACATCCGCATTGGCGGCGATCAGGTGGTAACCCCCCGTAGTCTCGGGAATGATCACCTCGCCAACCGGCGCCTCTTCGATCAACAGCTCATAGGCAGTGCGCTCGACCTCGTACTTGTCGACCCCGCTGCCCATGGTGGCATTACCCTGGGGATCCAGGTCGATCACCAGCACCTTGCGCTTGGTGGCCGCCAGGGAGGCAGCCAGGTTGACACAGGTGGTCGTCTTGCCGACTCCACCCTTCTGGTTGGCTATGGCGATGACTTTTCCCACGCTCTCCCCTAACTCGATAGTGTGCCCACTAGGGCCGGGTAACATTCAACTCCAGCAGGTGGCGCTCCCCCTCCAGCTCAGGCACCTTGAGGGCATGAGAGGCGATGAGAGAGACGCCGGCTGGCAGAGTGGCCAACTCCTCGGCAGGGTAGACCCCTTTGAGTGCCAGGAAGCGACCGTCGGTGGCGGGCAGATGATGACACCAGGTCAACATGTCCTCGAGGGAGGCGAAGGCACGGCTCAGCACTCCGTCGAATCCCTGTTCGGGATGGTAATCTTCAACCCGGGACTGGACTGGCGTGACATTGGTCAACCCCAGCTCCAGGATCACCTGGCGAATGAAGCGAATCCGCTTGCCCAGGCTGTCGAGCAGTACAAACTGCTTGTCCGGATTGATGATAGCCAGCGGTAGCCCGGGTAATCCCGGACCCGTTCCCACATCGATGAAACGCTCCCCCTGCAGATAGGGGCTGACCACCAGACTGTCCATGATGTGCTTGACCAGCATGGCCTGCGGCTCGCGCACCGAGGTCAGATTGTAAGCCTTGTTCCACTTGTGCAGCAACTCAACCAACTGAACCAGTTGGCTCTTCTGTTGATCGGTAATAACAATACCGGCCTGCGCGAGCAGGCCGTTCAATCTTTCCAGCATGTTTTCCAACCGTATGAATCCTCAGGCGCTCTTGCGCAGCAGGCCGTGTTTTTTCAGGTGTACCAGCAGAATCGAGATGGCCGCCGGTGTGATGCCGGAGATGCGCGAGGCCTGACCTATGGTCTGAGGCTTGGCATCGTTGAGCTTGGCCACCACCTCGTTGGAGAGACCGTTGACGTCGCGATAATCGAGATCCAGCGGCAGCAGGGTGTGCTCGTTGCGCAACTGCTTCTCCACCTCGTCCTGCTGACGCTCGATGTAGCCGGCGTATTTGATCTGAATCTCCACCTGCTCGGCGGCCTGGGCGTGCTCCAGGCCGGGGCCAACCCCCTCGATCCCCATCAACGCCTCATAGGTCACTTCAGGGCGACGGATCAACTCCTCGAGAGAGTGCTCACGGGAGAGGGGAGTGGTGACCAGCTCGTTGATGGCGGGCAGGGAGGGATGCTGGGGATGGATCCAGCTACTGCGCAGACGCTGACGCTCCTGCTCGATAAGCTCCAGCTTCTGGTTGAACTTGCCCCAGCGCTCGTCATCGACCAGGCCCAGCTCGCGGCCGGCAGGGGTGAGGCGCAGATCCGCGTTGTCTTCACGCAGCAACAGGCGGTACTCGGCACGGCTGGTGAACATGCGATAGGGTTCACGGGTTCCCAGGGTGGAGAGATCGTCCATCATCACGCCCATATAGGCCTGATCCCGGCGCGGATGCCAGGGATCCTTCTCCTGGGCGCGCAGGGCGGCGTTGAGCCCCGCCAGCAGCCCCTGGGCACCGGCCTCTTCGTAGCCGGTGGTACCGTTGATCTGGCCGGCAAAGAAGAGATTCGGCACGAACTTGCTCTCCATGTTGGCCTTGAGATCCCTGGGATCGAAGAAGTCGTACTCGATGGCGTAGCCGGGGCGAGTGATATGGGCATTCTCGAAGCCGCGAATCGAGCGGACGATCTGCACCTGTACATCAAACGGCAAACTGGTGGAGATGCCGTTCGGATAGAGTTCGTGGGTAGTCAGCCCCTCGGGCTCGACGAAGATCTGGTGCGACGTCTTGTCGGCAAAACGCATGATCTTGTCTTCGATGGAGGGGCAGTAGCGCGGACCGATCCCCTCGATCACCCCGGCGTACATGGGGCTGCGATCCAGGTTACCGCGGATCACATCATGGGTGCACTCATTGGTATGGGTCACGAAGCAGGAGATCTGGCGCGGGTGGTGGCTGGCCTCGCCGATGAAGGAGAAGAGCGGTGTCGGCGTATCTCCCGGCTGTTCCTGCATCACGGAGAAGTCGACGCTGCGGGCATCGATGCGGGGCGGAGTCCCCGTCTTGAGACGATCGATACGCAGAGGCAGCTCACGCAGCCGTTGGGCCAGGGCGATCGAGGGCGGATCCCCGGCGCGACCACCCCGGTAGTTCTCGAGACCGACGTGGATCAGCCCGTTGAGGAAGGTCCCCACGGTCAGCACGACCGCCTTGGCGCTGAAGCGGATCCCGGTTTGGGTCACGACACCGACGACCTTGTCACCATCCATGACGAGATCGTCACACGCCTGCTGGAAGATCTTCAGGTTTGGCTGATTCTCCAGCATCTGGCGTACGACCGCCTTGTAGAGCAGGCGATCGGCCTGGGCACGAGTCGCGCGTACTGCAGGCCCCTTGGAAGAGTTGAGGGTGCGGAACTGGATCCCCCCATGATCGATGGCGCGCGCCATGATCCCGCCCAGTGCATCGATCTCTTTAACCAGATGTCCTTTTCCGATCCCACCGATGGCCGGGTTGCACGACATATGCCCCAGCGTATCGATATTGTGGGTCAGCAGCAGGGTGTTCATCCCCATACGAGCCGCTGCCGTGGCCGCTTCGGTACCGGCGTGACCGCCACCGACGACGATCACATCAAATTGTTCATGGTATTGCATCTGGATCACCTTGATCGGAACGCCTGAAGATCTCTGTTTGCCTGGGCGTAAAAAGGCGGAACATTCTATCCGTTTAAGGGCAGGAGGGGAACGTCTACTTAACGTCCAATATAGATCCAGGATCCGCTAAATAGATCTTAAGGATCTTTAGATCGATCTTCTGTTGGATCTTTTATTAGATCCGGCGAGATCTGTTGATAAGCACTTTTTGATCAGAAAGATCATGGCGTTAAGCTCGATCGTCAGCTGTGGAAAAGCTTGGATCCGGGGGGCAGAAGCCGGGGGACAACTGGCCTACTTATACACAAACCAAATCCGAGTCATGGGTTGTTATTAGGATAACTATAGGTTTTTAAGAGGTTTGAAGGGTGTTTATCCACATGGATGGATAGGTATGTGGGTAAGCGTGTGAAAAGTGATCCGGAGCGGATCTGTTGATAAGTGAGTGGACAGGGGATCGCGCCGTGGTCGAAGGCGATCGGCCCGGTGGGCGCGATCCATGACTACTGATCATCCGATCAGGGGTATCCACTCCTGGATCCAGAGCTCGGCGGCATCTTCCGGGATCTCGTGGCGAGTCACGTCGATCTCGAGGCGCTCACCGATCCGGCTGGCCCCAAGTTCGCAAAGTTGTTGATCCAGCTGCTTTCCGGCGCCGCAAAAGGTGTCGTAGTTGCTGTCACCGAGTGCGATCACGCCGTAGCGTCGACCTGCAAGATCCGGTTTTTTAAGGGAAAGATCCAAAGAGAAGGGCTGCAGGTTGTCGGGCACGTCACCCGCACCATGAGTGGAGGTGACCACCAGGAGAATACCGTCGGGATCGGCAAGAACCTCGTCGAGACGCGCCGGATTGTGCTCGGTGGCCTGGTGCCCGGCTTGCTCCAGCAGGCCGGCGACGTGTTCGGCAACATACTCGGCAGCTCCCAGCATGGAGCCGATCACCAGATGGACGTGAGCCATGGATAGATCCTGTTTACAGTGAGTGTGGGCGGATTCTACTCCCAACTCATGTGGATAAATATGGCTAAACCGTGGGGATAAGGAGATCGTTCAACGATCCACCCCCCTGGCTGGGGTTTGGGGGCGGGGAGGAAAAAGAAGAGGGGCTGGCGCCCCTCATTCATCATTTTCCGATGCAGAAACTCGAGAATATACGTCCCAGCAGATCGTCGGAGCTGAACTCTCCGGTGATCTCACTGAGGGATTCCTGGGCCAGGCGCAGCTCCTCGGCCACCAGCTCGCCGGCGACGAACACCTCGAGCTGCTCCTTGGCCACCAGCAGGCGCTCGGCCGCACGCTCCAGGGCGTCCAGGTGGCGGCGACGGGCCATGAAGCCCCCCTCGGTGTTGCTCTGGAAACCCATGATCCCCTTGAGGTGTTCGCGCAGGGCGGGCAGCCCCAGCTCGGTCTTGGCGGAGATGCGGTAGACGGGGTGGCCCTGCTCCTCGCCAGGAGCCAGATCCTCACCGGTCAGGTCGGCCTTGTTGCGGATCACCGTGAGGCCAATGTGGCGCGGCAGTCGATCCACAAAATCCGGCCAGATCTCGCGCGGGTCCACCGCGTCGGTGGTGGTGCCATCGACCATGAAGAGCACCCGGTCTGCCTGCTCTATCTCGGCCCAGGCGCGCTCTATGCCAATTCGTTCCACCTGGTCATCTGTCTCGCGCAGACCGGCGGTGTCGATGATGTGCAGCGGCATGCCATCGATGTGGATGTGCTCGCGCAGCACGTCACGGGTGGTACCGGCGATCTCGGTGACGATGGCCGATTCGCGTCCGGCCAGGGCGTTGAGCAGGCTCGATTTGCCGGCGTTGGGACGGCCGGCGATCACCACCTTCATCCCCTCACGCAGCAGGGCACCCTGCTTGGCTTGTGAGCGCACACTCTCGAGATCGTCCATGATGGCGTAGAGATCTCCTGCCACCTTGCCGTCGGAGAGGAAGTCGATCTCTTCGTCGGGGAAGTCGATGGCCGCTTCCACATAGATGCGCAGGCGGATCAGACTCTCCACCAGCCGGTGGATACGGTTTGAGAACTCCCCCTGCAGGGAGTGCATGGCGCTGCGGGCGGCTTGCTCGCTGGAGGCTTCGATGAGGTCGGCGATCGCCTCGGCCTGGGCCAGGTCCAGCTTGTCGTTCATGAAGGCGCGCTCGCTGAACTCGCCGGGGCGTGCCGGGCGAACCCCGTCAATCTGCAGAATGCGGCGCATCAGCATGTCGAGAATGACGGGGCCGCCATGCCCCTGCAGCTCCAGCACATCTTCGCCGGTGAAGCTGTTGGGGGCCTTGAACAGCAGGGCTATGCCCTGATCCAGCACTTCGCCGCCGCTATCGCGAAAGGGGAGGTATTCGGCATAGCGCACCCGGGGAAGGCGGCCCAGCACCTGCTCGGCGACCCGTTCGGCCAGTGGGCCCGAGACGCGCAATATGCCGACGCCACCACGGCCGGGAGGGGTGGCCTGGGCCACAATAGTCTCTGTACTCATCAATCTTCACTCCGTCCTGATGGGGCTCATTGTAATAAAAAAGGCGGCCAGAAGGCCGCCTTTTGTCATCGGATTCAGGGTTAGCTGCGGGTATGCAGGCCCTTCTTCTCCAGCTGACGGTAGATGATTGTCTGCTGGGTGATGGAGATGACGTTGCTCACCAGCCAGTAGAGGGTCAGACCGGCCGGGAACCAGAGGAACATGAAGGTGAAGATGATCGGCATGAAGTTCATCACCTTCTGTTGCATCGGGTCTGTGATGGTGGTCGGGCTCATCTTCTGCAGGAACCACATGGAGGCACCCATCAGCAGCGGCAGCACGAAGTAGGGGTCCTTGACCGACAGGTCGTGGATCCACAGGGCGAACGGTGCATGGCGCAGCTCGACCGATTCCATCAGTGCCCAGTAGAGGGCGATGAAGATGGGCATCTGGATCAGGATGGGCAGACAGCCGCCGAGCGGGTTGACCTTCTCCTTCTTGTAGAGCTCCATCATGCCCTGAGACATCTTCTGGCGATCGTCACCGAAGCGCTCGCGCAGGGCGGCCAGCTTGGGCTGCAGCATGCGCATCTTGGCCATGGAGGTGTACTGGGCCTTGGTCAGCGGGAACATGATGCCGCGCACCAGCAGGGTCAGCATGATGATGGCCAGACCCCAGTTTTGTACCAGGCCGTGGAACACGGTCAGCAGCCAGTGCAGGGGTTGGGCGATGAACCAGAGCCAGCCGTAGTCGACGGTCAGATCAAGGTGGTTGGCTACCTTGGCCATCTGATCCTGCAGCTTGGGACCGATCCACAGCTTGCCGTCCACTTCAGCGGTAGCGCCGGCGGCGATGTCGACCACAGGAGCCTTATAGCCGATGATGGCCTGCTGGTTGTTGTCGACCACGCGGGTATAGAAGGTGTTGCTCTGATCGGCCTGGGGAGCCCAAGCGGTCACGAAGTAGTGTTGCAGCATGGCAACCCAACCACCCTGGGTGCTCTTCTCCAGGTTGGCTTCCTTCATCTCGTCGAAGGAGTACTTCTTGTAGCGGGTGTCCGCGGTGGAGAAGGCACCACCACGGTAGGCGCTGGCCACCATGGCGTGACCCTGCTGACCTTCGGGGGTCGCAATGGTCTGCTTCAGCTGGCCATAGAACTGCACCTGTACCGGTTGCTCGCTCTTGTTGTCGATCTTGAAGTCGACGCCAACGGCGTAGTCACCACGCTTGAGTACGAACTCCTTGGTGAAGGTGACGCCCTTGTCGTTGGTCCAGCTCATGGGCACCACCACGCTCTCCTGGCCATCGGCCAGGGTATAGCTGATTTGCTCGGTGCTGTAGGTGGGGCGGCCTTCCGGACGGGTATCCGGGCCATCACGACCGATCAGGCCACTCTGGGCGATGTAGAGGTGCTTGCCGGTTTCCAGCAGTACGAACGGCTGATCCTTGCCTTGCTCCAGGCTGTGAGCCAGCAGCTCGGCCTTGACGATGTCGCCACCCTGGGTGTCCAGGGTCAGCTTGAGGACGTCGGAGGAGACGGTGATCAGCTTGCGGGCGGCGTTGGCCTGCTCGGCAACCTGGGGGACGTCAGCGGACTGACCGGCAGGGACAAAGTGCTCGGCCTGGGCCGCGACAGTGGGCACCGGCTTCGGCGCCTTGTCGGCTTCCCACTGTTGCCAGAGCAGAAAGCTCACGAACAGCAGGCCGATCAGAAGTAGATTGCGTTGAGATTCCATAGTCGTCAGTTTCTTCGCTTGGGTTGCGGAACCGGGTCATAACCACCCTCGGATAAGGGGTGGCATTTTAATAGACGTTTACCGCCTAACCAAATGCCAGTTATGAAACCGTGAAGTCGGATTGCTTCTATCGCGTATTGAGAACAAGTCGGGGTAAAGCGACAACGGGGTCCCAGCAGGGGGCTGATCACCAGTTGATACAGACGTATCAGCTTGATGGCTACCCATTGCAACGGCGTGACAGGGTGCGCCATAGCTTTTCCAGTAACTTGAACAGTTCCTCGTTATCCATCTCGCGTACACCACCCTTGACGATCACGACGATGTCGATGGCCGGCAGTTGATGCTGCTTGAGACGGAAACTCTCGCGAACGACTCGTTTGACACGGTTGCGCCAGACGGCACGCTTGAGCGCCTTTTTGGGCACGGCAAGACCGAGTCGGGGATGGTCGAGAGAATTGGGAACAGCGAGGAGGGTTAATTGCGGTGAAGCGGCCCGGACAGGCTCTGCGAATACACGCTTGAAATGATCGGGAGTTAACAGACGTAACTCCCGGGGGAAGGTGTGCGTTGGCATTAAACTACCAGGCGAGCACGACCCTTGGCACGACGAGCGGCCAGAACTTTACGACCGTTGGCAGTGGCCATACGAGCGCGGAAACCGTGAGTGCGCTTGCGCTTCAGGTTGGAGGGTTGGAAAGTACGTTTCATGATTTTCTACCGTCTTACTGTACAGTTTTGATTGTCACACTTTAGCCGACGCGCCAGCTAACAGCGTGTGACGACTAGCAAAAGAGGCCGAATTCTAAACAGAGTTCGGCTTTTAGTCAATCCGCCGGGGATTGCCGACATCACCTTGCGGCTCTGCCAACGCACGATCCCGGTGGATCGCGGGCACCGGATTATACTGGCTGCCCGCACAGGCACAAGGATCCTCTGCGAAAAAAGGCGGCTTTCGCCGCCAAACACAGAGTCTACTTGAGTACTTTACGCAGGAAGGTGCGGGTTCTGGGATCCTTGGGGTCGACCAGGATCTCGCCGGGAGGTCCCTGTTCGACGATGCGGCCCCCTTCCATAAAGATCACCCGATCCGCCACTTCCCGGGCAAATTCGATCTCGTGGGTCACCACCACCATGGTCTGGTGACGACGCGCCAGCTGTTTCATCAGCCCGAGCACCTCGTCGACCCACTCGGGGTCGAGGGCCGAGGTGGGCTCGTCGAACAGGATCACCTTGGAGTGAGCCGCCATGGCCCGCCCTATGCCCACGCGCTGCTGTTGGCCCCCGGAGAGGGAAGAGGGGTAGGCATCCTTCTTTTCCTCGAGGCCGATGTCGCGCAGGATCCCGAGCGCGGTGGCATTGGCCTCGGCGCGTGGCTGCTTCCACACGGTCACCAGCCCCTCGGCGATATTCTCCTGGGCTGTCTTGTTGGCAAACAGGGCGTAGTTTTGGAACACGAACGAGGCGCGCTTGCGCAGCTCGATGGCCTGGCGATCGCTGGCCCTGGCCAAATCCATATTGAGATCGTCGATGGCCAGTTGGCCTGCATCCGGCGTCTCCAGCAGGTTGAGGCAGCGCAGCAGGGTGGACTTGCCGGTCCCGGAGGGGCCTATGATGACCACAATCTCGCCCTTGCCCACCTCCAGATCGATGCCGTCGAGCACCGTCTTGCCGTCATAGGCCTTGCGCAGGCCGGTCAGTTTAATCATGGCGGCCTCCTCAATAAGCCCGGTTGAGACGCAGCTCCAGCAGGTGCTGCAGGCGGGTGAAGACGATCACCACCACCCAGTAGATGAGTGCCACCGCCATGAAGCTCTCGAAGAAGCGGAAGGAGGAAGAGGCCTCCATCTGCGCCTTGCCCATCAGCTCGGCCACCCCGAAGGTGAAGGCGAGCGAGGTACTCTTGATCATGTCGATGAAGTAGTTCATCAGAGACGGCGACGCGATGCGGGCCGCCTGGGGCAATATGATGCGTTGCATCGCCTGTAGCCGGCTCATGCCGATGCTGAGAGCTGCCTCCATCTGGCTCTTGTGGATGCCGAGGATGGCGGCGCGGATCGATTCGGCCATGTAGGCGGCGAAGTGCAGGGTGAGGCCCACCACGGCGGCCGTGAAGGCATCCATCCCGACGAAGAGCGGGAAGACCTGGGGCAGGCCATAGTAGAGCAGAAACAACTGGACCAGCAGCGGTGTCCCCCGGAAGAAGGAGATATAGAGCATGGCCAGCCAGTGGATCAGGGGAACGCGAAACACCCGTACAATCGCCAGGATCAGCGACAGTACGAGTGCCATGGCGAACCCCCACAGGGCCATCTCCATCGTGGTGCCCAGATACTTGAGCAGGATGGGAAACAGCCCCAGGGTGTAGTCGACGTCAAATTCCATCATTTATTTGCTGGTAATGTCGGCGTCAAACCACTTCTCGGAGATCTGGCGCAGGGTGCCGTCGGCACGCATGGCAGTCAGGGCGCCGTCGACCTTCTTCAGCAGTGCCTCCTGCTCCGGGTTCTTCAGGAAGGGGAGGGCGTTCTCTATGGTCTCGAACGGCTGACCGGCCTGCTGCAGGGGGAGTTTGGACTCCTTGATCAGCTGGGCGGTGGAGACGCGGTCCATCACGAAGGCATCGATTCGGCCCAGGGCAACATCCTGCTCGAAGGCGGAGTCATAGGTGCGGATGTCGATCTTCTTCTCGGGATCGTTCTTGCGCAGCAGTTGCTCGAAGTTGGACCCCAGGTTCACCGCCACCTTCTTGCCGGCCAGATCAGTCAACCCGTGGATGGTATCGTTGCCCTTGCGCACCACGATCTGGGCGCCGTCGTAGACGTAGGGCTGGGAGAAGGCGTACTTGGCCTTGCGCTCGTCGGTGATGGTGATCTGGTTGGAAATGGTGTCGATCTTGCCGGTTTCCAGCATACCAAACAGGCCGGAGAAGCTGGCGGTCACAAACTCGACCTGGTCGCCGGTTCGCTTGCCGATCTCGTTCCACATGTCGATCTCGAACCCTTGCAGCTTGTCTTGCTTGACGAAGGTGAACGGGAAGTACTTGCCGGACATGCCGACCTTGATGGTCTCGGCATGAACACCGGTGGAAAGAGCGGCCAGCAGGATGGCGGCGCCGGAAATCAGCTTGATGGACATGGAATTACCTCTCTGTGTCTGATTTGTTGTTATGTCGTGCGGTTGGTGGCCATGCTATTGGAATAAACGTCTCTCTATAAAGACGCCTTGGTTATATAACATAACCATTTTTTCAGGATCGTGAGTCTGATCTTCCTGTGGGTAACTTTGGGGATGAATCCCGATTCGGGGGGCGTGGATCCTTGAAAGTCAAGGATCTTATTTGCTGGATCCCGGAGGCGATCGCTGGAGATCCCCCCCCCGAAAACGTACAATAGCCGGTCTTTGGTTCAACACTTTTACGGGAGTTTAGAGTGACTGCTTCGCTATGGCAGCAGTGCCTTAACCGGCTGCAAGATGAGTTGCCCTCGGCAGAATTCAGCATGTGGATCCGGCCGCTACAAGCGGAGTTGAGTGAAGATACTCTGACCCTGTATGCCCCGAATCGCTTCGTGCTCGACTGGGTACGAGACAAGTATCTGATCCGCGTTAACGGCATCATCAAGGAGCTGTGTGGCGTCGATGGCCCGGCCCTGCGCTTCGACATCGGCAGTCGTACCAATCCCGTGGTAGCCCGTGCCCCGGTACGGGGTAGTGCCCCTGTGCATAACCCGCAAAAGAGCTGGGATAACAAGCCGGAAGCCAAACCCGAACCGAATCACAAGAGCAACACCAACGTGAACTATACCTTCGACAACTTCGTCGAGGGTAAGTCGAACCAGCTGGCCCGCGCGGCGGCCCGCCAGGTGGCCGATAACCCCGGTGGGGCCTACAACCCGCTCTTCCTCTACGGCGGTACCGGTCTCGGTAAGACTCACCTGCTCCATGCGGTGGGTAATGCCATCAAAGACCGCAAGCAGGATGCCAAGGTTATCTACATGCACTCCGAGCGGTTCGTGCAGGACATGGTGAAGGCGCTGCAGAACAACGCTATCGAGGAGTTCAAGCGTTACTACCGTAGCGTGGATGCCCTGCTCATCGATGACATCCAGTTTTTCGCCAACAAGGAGCGCTCCCAGGAGGAGTTCTTCCACACCTTCAACGCCCTGCTCGAAGGCAATCAGCAGATCATCCTCACCTCGGATCGTTATCCCAAGGAGATCGACGGGGTGGAGGACAGACTCAAGTCCCGCTTCGGCTGGGGCCTGACCGTGGCGATCGAGCCCCCTGAGCTGGAGACCCGGGTCGCGATCCTGATGCGCAAGGCGGAAGAGAACAAGATCCATCTTCCCGACGAGGTGGCCTTCTTCATCGCCAAGCGCCTGCGCTCCAACGTGCGCGAACTGGAAGGGGCCCTCAACCGGGTCATCGCCAACGCCAACTTCACCGGCCGTGCCATCAACATCGACTTCGTGCGCGAGGCCCTGCGCGATCTGCTGGCCCTGCAGGAGAAGCTGGTTACCATCGACAATATCCAGAAAACGGTGGCCGAGTACTACAAGATCAAGGTGGCGGATCTGCTCTCGAAGCGCCGTTCTCGTTCCGTGGCGCGCCCGCGTCAGCTTGCCATGGCCCTGGCCAAGGAGCTGACCAACCACAGCCTGCCCGAGATTGGCGACGCCTTCGGTGGCCGTGACCACACCACAGTGCTGCACGCCTGTCGCAAGATAGAGCAGCTGCGCGAGGAGAGTCACGACATCAAGGAAGACTACTCCAACCTGATCCGCACCCTCTCTTCCTGATAACGGAGAACACAGATGCAGCTCGAAATCAGCCGCGAGGCCCTGTTACGTCCCCTGCAACTGGTGTCCGGCGCCCTCGGTGGCCGACCGACCTTGCCCATTCTCGGCAACGTGTTGATCGACGTGAGTAATGGCTCACTGTCGCTGACCGGCACGGATCTTGAAGTCGAAATGGTCGGTCAGGTCCCCCTGATTGGCGCGAGTCAAGACGGCCGCACCACGGTACCGGCCCGCAAGCTATTGGATATCTGCCGTGGCCTGCCGGAAGGGGCCGACATCCACCTCACCACTGAAGGGGAGCGCCTCATCATCCGTTCCGGCCGCTCCCGCTTTAACCTCTCTACCCTGCCGGCCAGCGAATATCCGAATATCGAGGACTGGGAGTCCGTGCTCGAGTTCGACATCAGCCAGCTGGAGCTCAAGCGGCTCATCGAGGCGACCCAGTTCTCCATGGCCAGCCAGGATGTGCGCTACTACCTCAACGGCATGTTGTTCGAGACCGAGGGGCTGGGGCTGCGCACCGTCGCCACCGATGGCCACCGTCTGGCCACCTGTCGGCGTGAGGTGGTGCAGGATGCGCTGCCCGATCATCAGGTCATACTGCCGCGCAAAGGGGTGCTGGAGCTGGTACGCCTGCTCGAGGCCGAAGAGAAGCCGGTTCGCCTGCAGGTTGGTCGCAGCAATCTGCGCGCCGTGCTGGATGGCTTTATCTACACCTCAAAACTGGTGGACGGCCGTTTCCCCGATTGGCGTCGGGTTATCCCGCGCGGTAACGACAAGGCGCTCATCTCGGGTCGTGAAGATCTGCGTCAGGCCTTTGCCCGTGCCGCCATCCTCTCCAACGAAAAGTTCCGGGGCGTGCGTCTGAACCTGCAGGAGAACCTGCTGCGCATCACCGCCAACAACCCGGAACAGGAGGAGGCCGAGGAGCTGCTCGACGTCCAGTATGCGGCGGGTGAGCTGGAGATCGGCTTCAACGTCTCTTATGTGCTCGACGTGCTGAATACGTTAAAATGCGAGCAGATTCGGATCAGCCTGGGCGACTCCATCAGCAGCGCCATCATCGAGGATCTGGAGAGTCAGGACGCCCAGTACATCGTCATGCCGATGCGGATCTAGTCGTGACCCTCTCCCGGCTGCAGATTGGCCAGTTCCGTAATATCGAACAGGCCGCTCTGGATCTGGCGCCCGGTCTCAATGTGTTGATCGGGCGCAACGGTAGTGGCAAGACCAGCGTGCTGGAGGCGATCCACTACCTGGGGTTGGGACGCTCGTTTCGCACCCACCTCACCGGTCGGGTGATCCGCCAGGGAGAGAAGGCCTTCACCCTGTTTGCCCGCATGGAGCGGGAGGATGAGGCGATACCGGTCGGTCTCTCCAAGGACAAGAGCGGAGAAACCCAGCTCAGGATCGACGGGGCACCGGCCAAGGCATTGGCCGAGCTGGCCGAGTTGATGCCAGTGCAGCTGATCCACCCCGATGGATTCAATCTGCTGACCGGTGGACCACAGCCACGGCGAGCCTGGCTCGACTGGGGTCTGTTTCACAGTGAACCCGGTTTCCTGAGCCTGTGGGGGCGGGTCAAGCGACTGCTCAAGCAGCGCAATGCCCTGCTGCGCACCGCCACTCAGTACCGCCAACTGGCATTCTGGGATCAGGAGTTGGCTCGCCTCGGCGATGAACTGGCCCAGCTACGCGCCAACTACTGTCAGGCCATTTCTCCCCTGATCCGGGAGATGACGGCAGATTTCCTGCCCGAATTTGAGATCAACCTCGGCTTCTACCGGGGTTGGGAAAAAGAGACGCCGCTGGACGAACTGCTGGTGGCGGGATTTGAGCGGGACAGAGCGCTCGGCTATACCGGCGTGGGTCCCCAGAAGGCGGATGTTCGCCTCAAGGCCAATGGTGTGCCTGCCCAGGATATTCTCTCCCGTGGCCAGCTCAAGCTGCTGGTGTGTGCCATGCGTCTGGCACAGGGAGTATTCCTGCGCGAGCAGAGTGGCCGTGGCTGCATTTTTTTAATTGACGATTTTGCCTCAGAGCTGGATGTCGAGAAGCGTCGCCTGCTGGCGGCTCGGCTGAGGGAGTGTGCCTCCCAGGTGTTTATCACCGCCATCGACATCGAGCAGCTGGCCGACATGATGGACGCCGGCGAGTGCAAGTTGTTCCACGTGGAACAAGGCAAGATCTCCGAACCCAAGAAGGCAGAGAGTAAGCTATGAGTGAGAACACTTACGACTCCTCGAGTATCAAGGTACTGAAGGGCCTGGATGCGGTCCGCAAGCGCCCGGGGATGTATATCGGCGACACGGACGATGGCTCGGGCCTGCACCACATGGTGTTCGAAGTGGTCGACAACTCCATCGATGAGGCTCTGGCCGGCTACTGCAGCGAGATTCAGGTCAAGATTCACTCCGACGGTTCCGTCTCGGTGCGCGACAACGGTCGTGGCATTCCGGTCGACATCCACCCGGAAGAGGGTCGCTCCGCCGCCGAGGTCATCATGACCGTGCTGCACGCGGGCGGTAAGTTCGACGACAACTCTTACAAGGTTTCCGGCGGTCTGCACGGGGTCGGTGTCTCGGTTGTTAACGCCCTCTCCGACACCCTCAAGCTGACCATCCGCCGTCAGGGCCATGTCTACGAGCAGACCTACAAGCTGGGCGAGCCGCAGGCGCCCCTCAAGCAGATCGGCGATGCCACCACCACGGGTACCGAGGTGCGCTTCTGGCCGAGCCCGACCATCTTCAGTGATACCCTGTTCCACTACGAGATCCTGGCCAAGCGTCTGCGCGAGCTCTCCTTCCTCAACTCCGGCGTCTCCATCCTGCTGACCGACGAGCGTGATGGTCGTGAGGTGCACTTCTGCTACGAGGGCGGTATCAAGGCCTTCGTCGAGTACCTGAACCAGAGCAAGACCCCGATCCATCAGAAGGTGTTCCACTTCAGCGCCGACCAGGATGGCATCGGTGTCGAAGTCGCCATGCAGTGGAACGACGGCTATCAGGAAGGGGTGTACTGCTTCACCAACAACATCCCGCAGCGTGACGGTGGTACCCACCTGGCCGGCTTCCGCGCCGCCCTGACCCGTACCCTGAACAGCTACATGGACAAGGAAGACTACAGCAAGAAGGCCAAGACCTCCGCCAGCGGCGACGACGTGCGCGAAGGCCTGGTGGCGGTCATTTCGGTCAAGGTGCCGGATCCCAAGTTCTCCTCCCAGACCAAGGACAAGTTGGTCTCCTCCGAGGTGAAGACCGCCGTCGAGCAGGCCATGGCCGACAAGCTGGCCGACTTCCTGCTGGAAAACCCGGGCGACGCCAAGATCGTGGTCAACAAGATCATCGACGCGGCCCGTGCCCGTGAGGCGGCCCGTAAGGCGCGCGAGATGACTCGCCGCAAGGGTGCCCTGGACATCGCCGGCCTGCCCGGCAAGCTGGCCGACTGCCAGGAAAAAGATCCGGCGCTTTCTGAACTTTACATCGTCGAGGGTGACTCTGCGGGCGGTTCCGCCAAGCAGGGTCGTAACCGGAAGAACCAGGCCATCCTGCCGCTCAAGGGCAAGATCCTGAACGTGGAGAAGGCGCGCTTCGACAAGATGATCTCCTCTCAGGAGGTCGGCACCCTGATCACCGCACTCGGCTGCGGC
The DNA here is from genome assembly GCF_040908155.1 of Aeromonas sp. R6-2. Classification (NCBI taxonomy): domain Bacteria; kingdom Pseudomonadati; phylum Pseudomonadota; class Gammaproteobacteria; order Aeromonadales; family Aeromonadaceae; genus Aeromonas; species Aeromonas sp. R6-2. The sequence continues at coordinate 132,648 of NZ_JBFODE010000045.1, forward strand.
ATCGGCCGCGACGAGTACAATCCGGACAAAATGCGCTACCACAACGTCATCATCATGACCGATGCGGACGTCGATGGTGCCCACATCCGGACCCTGCTGCTGACTTTCTTCTATCGTCAGATGCCCGAGATCATCGAGCGTGGCTACGTCTATATCGCCCAGCCGCCGCTCTACAAGGTCAAGAAGGGTAAGCAGGAGCAGTACCTGAAAGACGAAGATGCCCTGCTGCAATACCAGACCACCATGGCGCTGGACGAGGCGAGCCTGCACGTCAACGAGTCGGCCCCGGCCATCTCGGGTAGCGCGCTGGAGCGTCTGGTCAATCAGTATCGCTCCGTGACCAGCCTGATCGGCCGCATGTCACGCCGTGCCCCCGAGGCGGTACTGGATCAGCTGATCTACCACCCGGCCCTGGGCGACGAGTTGCTGGTCGATGAGGCCGCCCTCAAGGCATGGTGTGATGCCGTCAACCTCAAGCTGAACGAGAGCACCAACGGCGTGCAGTACAACCTGGTGCCGCGCCGTGACGAGGAGCGCAGCCTCTTCATCCCGGTCGCCCTGGTTCGCCAGCACGGTATCGAGCGCGAGTTCCCGCTCAGCCACGACTTCCTGCAATCCCCGGAGTACCAACAGCTGGTTGCCCTGGGCAAGGAGATCGCCAACCTCATCGAGGAAGGCGGCTTCGTGAAGCGTGGCGAGAAGGTCAAGCCGGTCACCAGCTTCGTCGAGGCGGTCGAGTGGCTGATGGGTGAAGGCAAGCGCGGCATCTATATCCAGCGTTATAAGGGACTGGGTGAGATGAACCCGGAGCAGCTGTGGGAAACCACCATGGATCCGGAGACCCGCCGCATGCTGCGCGTCACCATCGAAGACGCCGTCGGCGCCGACCAGCTCTTCTCCACCCTGATGGGTGACGCCGTTGAGCCGCGTCGTGACTTCATCGAGACCAACGCCCTGCGGGTTGCCAACCTCGACGTCTAATCGTCCGATACGCCAAGCATGAGAAAGCCGGTCCCTGTGACCGGCTTTTGTTTTTGGTGGACACGTTCCACGTGAAACATGGGGCAGGCAACGGGTTGCGACCAAAGTCGGCTGTTGGAAGGTGTGCTTTTACATTAACTTAACATGGCACCTTATACGCCAGCCGTGCAGTAGGCATCTTTCCACCCAGGCAAGGAGCCAACATGACAATGCTCAGCTATCGAAAAGGGGGCGAGGAGATGCCCCTCATCGACCTCACCCTCGGCGAGCAGCTCGTCGACATCGCCCGCCGTTATCCCGACCGCCCCGCCGTGGTAGTGCGCCACCAGCAGATCCGTTGGAGCTGGCGCGACTACCTGAGCGAGGTCGACCGGGTTGCTCGCGGTCTGCTCGCCATCGGTATCCGCCCCGGCGACCGGGTGGGGATCTGGTCCCCCAATAACATCGAGTGGTGCCTGGTGCAGTACGCCACCGCACGCATCGGCGCCATCATGGTTTGTATCAACCCGGCCTATCGGCGCAGTGAGCTGGAGTTCGCCATCAACAACGTGGGCTGCCGTGCCCTCATCTGTGCCGAGGGGTTTAAGGGCAGCGACTATCTGGCCATGTTGCAGACCCTGGCCCCCGAGCTGGAACAGTGTGCCCCCGGGGCCCTGTGCTCTGCCCTGTTGCCGAGCCTGGAGTGGGTGATCCGGCTGGGGAGTGGCACCACGGCGGGCATGCTCAATTTCGCCGATCTGCAGGCCCGTGGCGATGCCACACCCCGGACCGAGCTGGAGCGGGTGGCCGCGACGCTCACTGCGAGCGACCCCATCAATATTCAGTTTACCTCGGGCACCACGGGCAACCCCAAGGGGGCGACCCTGACCCACAGTAACATCCTCAACAATGCCAGGCTGGTGGCCGCCGGCATGGCCTTTAGTGAGCAAGATCGCCTCTGCATCCCGGTGCCGCTCTACCACTGTTTCGGCATGGTGCTCGGCAACCTGGTCTGCCTCAGCGTCGGCGCCTGCGCCCTGTTCCCGGCCGAGTCGTTCGATGCAGCCGAGACCCTCGCCATGGTGAGTGAGGAGCGCTGCACCGCCCTGCACGGGGTGCCGACCATGTTCATCGCCGAGCTGGCGCTGCCCGACTTCGAGCGTTATGACCTCTCCTCCCTGCGCACCGGCATCATGGCCGGCGCCCTCTGCCCGGAGCACCTGATGCGCAAGGTGCAGAGCCTGCTGCACATGACCGAGGTGACCATCGCCTACGGCTAGACCGAGTGCAGCCCGATCAACCACATGACCGCCATCGACGCGCCACTGGAGAAGCGGGTGACCACGGTGGGCCGGGTGCTGCCCCACACCGAGATCAAACTGGTGGACCTGGAGGGCAACACAGTGCCGGTGGGCCAACGGGGGGAGATCTGCTGTCGCGGTTACAACGTCATGCTGGGCTACTGGGAAGACCCGGCCAAGACGGCGGCCACCATAGATGATGAGGGGTGGCTGCACTCGGGGGATCTCGGCCTGATGGACGAGGAGGGTTACGTGCAGGTGGTGGGCCGCCTCAAGGAGCTGATCATCCGCGGTGGCGAGAACATCTACCCCAAGGAGATCGAGGATCGCATCTACACCCACCCGGACGTGCAAGATGCCGCCGTGTTCGGTGTCGACAGCGATCGCTACGGGGAGGAGGTGTGCGCCTGGGTACGTCTCAAGGCCGGCGCCTTGCTCGACGAGGGGGCACTGCGCGCCTATCTGGAGGAGCGCATCGCCTACTTCAAGGTGCCCAAATACATTCGCTTCGTCGAGGAGTACCCCATGACGGTGACCGGCAAGCTGCAGAAGTTTCGCATGAAGGAGATGATGGACGCCGAACTGATGACCCGCTGAAGGACGAGAGAGGGCTGCGGCCCTCTTTTGCATTCTCCCCTTGAAAGCCGATGAGGACATCCCTACATAGGTGATAAGGCCGAAATGCCCGACAGGGGTTTCGACCAGTTAGCCCGTCCAACCGGAGGGCCATCATCCGTTATCGCTCACATGAGGGTAATAGCATGCGTAATTTCGACTTTTCTCCGCTCTATCGTTCCGCCATCGGTTTTGACCGTCTCGCCAGCCTGATCGAATCGGCCGCGAGCAACGGCAACGGTGGCTATCCCCCGTATAACATCGAGCTGCTCGGCGAGCACGACTACCGCATCACCATGGCGGTGGCCGGCTTCACCCAGGAGGAGCTCGAGATCAGCTTCCAGGAAAACCTGCTCACCGTGAAGGGGAGCAAGCAGGCCGACAGCGGCCGCAACTACCTCTATCAGGGCATCGCCGAGCGTGGCTTCGAGCGCCGCTTTCAGCTGGCCGACTATGTCCGCGTCAAGGGCGCCGACCTCAAGAACGGCCTGCTGCACGTCGACCTGGTGCGCGAAGTGCCCGAGGCGATGAAACCCCGCCGTATCGACATCAACGGCTGATTATCACGACATGAACCGGCCGGGCGCTGCGGGCCCGGCCACCCCGACTATTGCTTGAATGAGGATAGTGACATGCGTATCGACTTTTCTTCCCTGTATCCCAATGTGGTTGGCTTCGAGCGGATGGCCCGCGAACTGGAAGGGCTGTTCGAACAGAAGAGCGCCGGCTGGCCTCCCTATAACATCGAGAAGCTGGAGCAGGAGCGTTACCTGATCACAGTGGCGGTGGCGGGCTTCGAGCGCGACGAGCTGCAGATCGAGACTGAGCAAGGCACCCTGAGCATCAAGGGACTCAAGCGCCCGGCCCAGGAGGAGCGCCGCTTCCTCCACCAGGGCATCGCCGAGCGGGACTTCACCCTGTCGTTCAAGTTGAGCCAGCACGTAGAGGTGCAGGGAGCACGCCTCGAACATGGCCTGCTGCAGATCGAACTGGCCCGTGAGCTGCCCGAACACCTCAAGCCGCGCCAGATTGCCATCGGCAAGCCCGAGCCCCTGGCATTGCCCGCTGGCGAGTGATCGGCGTGAAAAGAGAAAGGCCTGCAACAGCAGGCCTTTTTTGTGTCAGCGTCCGGCGTAGAGGGCGTTGATTTCGTCTGCCAGGATGGCGATGCCGCGGCGCACCAGGTCTTCGTTCTGGGCGTAGTTGAGGCGAATACACTCCTGACTGTGACGCCAGTCGGGATCGTCGATGCCGGGGAAGAAGTAGTGGCCGGGGACGATCAACAGATTCTTCTCCTTGAGGCGTTGGTAGAGCTCGGCGCAGTGAATGGGCAAGTCTTCGAACCAGAGCCAGAGGAACAGTGCACCCTCAGGCTTGTGAATGTGGAAGCGCGGATCGGGGATCGCCTCACGCAGTCGCTTCACTGCCAGCTCTGCCCGCTCCCGGTAGAAGGGCTTCACCACCAGCTCGCTCAGAGTGATGATATCACCGCTCTCGATCATCGGAATTGCCATGGCCGGCCCCAGGCTGCCCGGTGCCAGGTTGATGATGCCGCTCAGGTTGGTGATGGCCTGGATGATGGGCTCCTGGGCGATGACGATACCGCAGCGGGTGCCCGGTAGTCCCAGCTTGGAGAGGCTCATGCAGAGAATGGTGTTGGCGTTCCAGAACGGCTTCACGTCGCTGAAGATGATGCCGGGGAAGGGGACCCCGTAGGCGTTGTCGAGGAGCAGTGGAATCCCTTTGGCACGGGCGATCTGATCCAGGTGCTCGATCTCCTCGTCGGTCAGCACGTTGCCGGTGGGGTTGGTGGGGCGCGACACGCAGATGACGCCGATGTCATCGCCCACCTCGAGGTGCTCGAAGTCAACGTGGTACTTGAACTGCCCCTCGGGCAGCTTCTCGATGGTCGGCTTGTAGGCGACGAAGTGGTCTTCGCTCAGGGCCGAGTCGGCATAGCCGATGTACTCGGGGGCCAAAGGGAAGAGCACCTTCTTCTTGCGGCCATCCGGAAACTCGCCAGCCAGCAGGTTGAAGAGGTAGAAGAACGCGTTCTGGCTGCCGTTGGTCAGGGCGATGTTGCGCGCCGTGATCTCCCATCCCAGTTCACGGCGTAGCAGGTCGGCCAGGGCGCGGATGAAGCGATCTTTCCCCTGCGGGCCGTCGTAGTTGGCCATGGCTCGCACCAGATCGCCGCTCTCCAGCAGCGCCTGCGCCTGTTGCTGGAACTGCTCCAGCATGGCGGGGATGGGGGCCGGGTTGCCGCCACCGAGCATGATGGCGTCGGGGTTGGTCAGCCCCTGGTTGAGGTCATCCATCAACTGGGTGATGCCGGCGTGGCGGGTAAATTTCTCGCCGAAGCTGGAGAAGTCCATGGTGTAGGGGTCCGTCCTGTGTGTCGTCTGCTTTGTTATGAAGGAGATCCACCTTATCCCAGCGGTGGGGCGGGTGTCGACGGGCAAGATGAACGTTCCACGTGGAACATAAATTGTGAGGTGGTGAAAAAAACCACTCTGTGGTTAATGGTTGACCAAGGTGATGGGTTGTGGAACGGGGTTTGAGATAAAGTTGAATGAAATCAATGTATTAATTTTTGGCACGGGACTTGGAATAGACATAGGGTAATCAACCCAATGGAGATATCCAATATGAAGACCCTGATCGCCGCCCTGTTTGCCACCATGGCTCTGACCGCTAACGCCAATGAGACTGGGGATAGACCGACTCTGGATTTGGCAAGCTTGCATCAGGAAGTGAAGAGTGAGGTAGCAGAAGCCAGTGCGGCCGTGGTAGCCGAGGCCATGGAGAACCTGCGTCCGTTGGAGCCCAGTGTGATGCTGACCGAGGTCAGCGCCGCGGAGGAGCCCCGTGGTTAAGGTAGCGCAACGGGGTCTGTCCCGTGTGCTGGCGAAAGAAAGCGATAAAGGCGCTGTCGCTGGCAAAATCGAGGGCTTGGGCTGTGTCGCTCAGGTTGCCCGATTCGGCCAGCAGCTCCATCGCCCGCAGCAATCGCCACTGCTGACGCCAGGCCTGATACGACATGCCGGTCTCGCGCAAGAAGATGCGCCCCAGGGTGCGCTCGCTGGCCGCCACCCGGCTGGCCAGCTGAGCCAATCGCTCCGGCAGCGCGCCGCCACGTACCCCGTCCAGCCAGGTTGCCAGCCGCGCATCGCGCGGGAAGGGTAGCTGCCACACCTGGCGCGGGGCAGCCAGCAACTCCTCCTCGCACACCGTCAGCAGGCTCTGTTGCGCCTGCGCCGTCATATCCCAGGGCCAGAAGGCCATCCGTTCGATCACCTCCCGCAGCAAGGGGTTTACCTCCAGTACCCCGAGGGGCAGGGTGGGCGCCGCCGTCTGCGCGAAATAGAGCGAGCGGTATGCTACCACGCCACGCATCATGGCGCGGTGCACAGTGCCGGCCGGGATCCAGGCCGCCCGGGTTGGGGGTAGCACGCACAGGGTGTCGGCCAGCTCTATGGTGATGCAGCCCTGATTGGCAAACAGCAGTTGATGGCGGGCGTGGTGATGGCGTCCCGAGTCGTGCTGGCCCAGATCGGCGGCGATGCCGATGACCGGAGCTGACTGGTCGTCGGGGTTAAATGAACTATGCGCGGTGATAAAGGCCATGTGTCGTGCTTTTGATGTTTAATGTCTTCAGTATTGTAATGCGACACAGAAGCCTTCCCTAGACTGAGCGCCTTTCTGTTATATAGAGGTGAGGTGTCATCATGACTCGACAGCATTGCCCACCTGTGTGGCTCATTATTCTGTTGATGATGTTTCCCCTGGTGGTTGAAACCATCTACAGCCCGGCGCTGACCAGCATCGCCCGCCACTTCGATGAGAGGGGGGGCTTTCAGGCCGACGCTTTATTGGGTCTGAACATGATCGCGAATTGAATCTGTGGGTAATTCTGTGCAAAAGCTGTTGGTCTGTTGGTGGTTTAAGCGAACGGTACAAAAGTGTGGTTTTTTCGCTGTTTTTCCCTTGCCATCCCGGCGCGCCTCCCTATAATGCGCCCTCACCAGCACGGCGGATGACGCCGGATGGTCAGCGAGTTGGCAACGCCAACCCGGCTGAGAAAGAAAAGCGACAATGATGCTTGACTTTCAAAATGAGGAGCGTAAGATGCGCAGCCTCAGCCGACAAGGCAATGTTCTTTAACAAATTGAATCAAGCAATCTGTGTGGGCACTCGCAGGATTGAAGCATCAAAAACAATTTTTGATATTTCAATGTCTGATGAAGTGACCAAGCAAGACTTCTTTGGAAGTCAGCAACAGTTAATTCAGCAATTCATTGAGCCCAAACTTAAATTGAAGAGTTTGATCATGGCTCAGATTGAACGCTGGCGGCAGGCCTAACACATGCAAGTCGAGCGGCAGCGGGA
>NZ_JBFODE010000046.1:0-48967 GCF_040908155.1 Aeromonas sp. R6-2
CTTGCTCAGGAAACCATCGTCTCCTGCTTCCCTCCCCCGCGCCACTCGCTAACATAGCCGTTTGGCAACCGCCTCATCGGAGTCACCCATGAGCCAGGCCTATGCAACATCGCAGGTTAACAGCAGCAGACTGGAGGCTGTCATTCAGGGGCGGTAGCCTTGCCGGATGAAATGGATAAGCAAGCGTTGTCCACGACGACCCGCTCAACATGATGACGGCCTCATGCTGATTTCTGAGCTGTTTACGCTGGCGTGGTTTGGCGGCGCTTTCAATGAGCAACTCATGTACTGTTTTTTTACACAGCCGTCATGGTGGCGCAAAAAGAGGACGTCACGCGAATACGCCCAGCCAGCAGAGGTGATCTGGTAATATGATGACTTCATAATTTTTTTACTTGGCGGCGATGCAGATGTTACGGAGTTAGATGGAATTCTCTGCTAACGGATTAGTACCGCCTTCCATCTAATCACTGTTATGTTTATCCATTGACATCGATGTAACATTCTAATTTCTTTAGGAATAGACTTAAATCAAACATCGTTCTGTTGGCGCGTGGTACTCTTTGTAGGTCTATTCTGAGCTTGGAGTATTCATGTCAATAACAAGTAAATCAATAAAACTTTTATGGTCTAATGCTGCTGGTCGCTGTTCCTTCAGGGGGTGTACAGAACGGTTGTCAGTAGAAGAGGCTGAGGGTGTTGCTCCTTATACTCTCGGTGAGATGGCTCATATTAAAGGTAATAAATTGGGTTCAAACCGATATGATCCCGAACAAACAGATGTAGAAAGAGATAGCTACGAAAACCTAATATTACTTTGTCCTACTCATCACACGCTCATAGATAAAGCGGAAAATGAAAGTGATTTCTCTGTCGAGTTGCTTCATGAAATGAAGCAAGAACATGAGGAGTTTATTTCAAATCGCCTACAGGTTTCTGAGCTTGAGAATGTCGAGCAATTAAAAGACAAAATTGCTCCATATATGGCTGAAAATCACCAAGTATGGGAACAATATGGACCAATGTCGGAAAATGCTAGAAAAAATCCTAACAGTGATCAAGTTTATGCTCTTTGGACTTCAGAACGCCTCTCTACGATTGTCCCGAATAATAGAGAAATTAAAGCTCTGCTAGTGAAATACCGAGCATTATTTTCTCGAAAGGATCAAAGAGTAATAAGTAAGTTCATACAGCATGTAGAAAGTTACGAACAGTGGGTACATGATAAAATTCCGTACAACGCAGTTCAGCGATTTCCGAGTGAATTTGAAGATTTGATATTAGGAGAATGATATGCCAGCACATAACGATAACTTTCCTTGGATGAGCTATTACGGAAACTACAAGTTTTTTGAGCAGCGTATGAATGAACACAGCAAAGTTAACTCTTGTCGACAGTTAGATGCTGGTTTGTATAGTATCGAGCTAAATACAGGTAAAACGCTGAAAGTTTTTATTTGTGAGTGCTATTCGTTTGGTACGGCTGAGTACGTAGAATCATGTGAAAATTATGGTTCACTGGATGCTGTAATTATAAGCTCAAACTGGTGTGGTTATTCGCTTGAATTAAAACGTGATTGTATGGCTGCTCAAGTTGGAATCTTTGATATTGGTGGATTTATGGCGGCTATTAATAAACGAGATTACTGGACGCATCTAACTGATTATGAGAAAGATAAATTTAGGGAATACGGCTGGGCGTGAGTCATTAGCTGAAGTTTATGGTTTTGGCTCTTTCTTCAAAGGCACTTCAACTTTTAATGATGTTGATATTTTAATAGTACATAACTCAACTAGTTTTGAGTCATGTAAAGACGCTATATCTTTGAAAAAGTGTCTAGTAGCAAGAATAGATAAATTGTCTGTTACTATGCTTTCAAAATCTGAAGAGTCTGAGCTTGATTTTATCGCCAAAGCCTCTGCAAAATATTTGTCATCATACAATGGTGGTAATTTATGTGAGGTCATAGCCGCTGTGAAAAATAGTGGCAGAGTGAATCGATAAACATAACAAAGCATTTAAGAAGGACTCACAACGCGTGGCACTTTTGCCATGCGTTTCTTTATGTGATTAAGGTGTTATGCATTAAGTGCGTTTGTGCGTTGTTCGCCCCTTAATGCGGCGTTAGCACTCAGGAGAAAAACAATGTCATCACTGATTTTTTATACAGATTAAGAACAGGCACTTATTGGTGAAGTTGGGACACCCACCATTTTGAGCACCGCGTAGCGGCCAACTGACTCGCTAAGCCCCCTTGGTCACTATCCGGCACGGTATTGGCTCCCCCTTCAATCCGCCGAGGGGAGGAAGCAAGGTCAGGAGCGCCATCAAGGATGATGGCGCAGCCGCAGGCGGCATAGGGATATGCCGTGTGCGGCGGTCCGTCCGACCTTGTGACTGAGCCGAGGGAAACCGCGCAGCGGTCGGATTGGCGGGGGAAGGCCTTCTTGGTGACTTCTTGGGCCAGCAAGAAGTCACTCGCCACAGCCCGCAGGGCAGGGCGAAACCCCTATGCGGCATAGCCGCATCAAGATGCCTGCCATAGGCAAGGAGCTTGCCCGAGCGCCTCCAAATTGGCGGGGGAAAGGCCTTCTTGGTGACTTCTTGGGCCAGCAAGAAGTCACTCGCCACAGCCCGCAGGGCGGCGAAACCCCTATGCGGCATAGCCGCATCAAGATGCCTGTCATAGGCAAGGAGCTTGGCCGAGCTCCCCCGCTAGTCCAAAAAAAACCCGTCATTCGACGGGTTTTTTATCATCCAGGGCTCACCGGTCAGCCGGCAAGCCGCCTGGGTCAGCTTACTGACCGCTTCCCGAGTTGCGGGTAGAGGGACGACGGCGGGAGGCCGGAGTGCGGGCGCGGCCACCGGCGGTGGACTGCAGCTCCTTGTGGCGCTTGACGGCGCGGCGGATCTGGGCAGCCTGCTTGTGGCGGTTGGCCTTGCTGTCGGCGTGCACGTCGACCTTGGACTCGGTCTCACGGTGCAGGCCCACCAGCTCGCGCAGGTAGTTCACCTCGGTGAGCTTGAGCTCCTGCCAGCCGCCGCGCGGCACGGCGCGGTCGAGCTTGACGTCGCCGTAGCGGATCCGCATCAGACGGCTCACCTGCACCTCCTGGGACTCCCACAGGCGGCGCACTTCACGGTTGCGCCCCTCGGTCAGGGTGACGTTGAACCACTGGTTGAGGCCCTCGCCGCCGGCCGGCTTGATCTTGTCGAACTTGGCCATGCCATCCTCGAGCTGCACCCCCTTGCGCAGACGCTGGAGCATGGCTTCGTTGATCTCGCCAAACACGCGCACCGCGTATTCGCGCTCCACCTCGTGGCGCGGGTGCATCAGGCGGTTGGCCAGCTCACCGTCGGTGGTGAAGAGCAGCAGGCCCGAGGTGTTGACGTCGAGGCGACCGACGGCAATCCAGCGCCCCTCGGAGAGGGCCGGCAGGCGATCGAACACGGTCGGACGCCCCTCGGGATCGTGACGGGTACACATCTCCCCTTCCGGCTTGTGGTAGGCGAGAACGCGGCAGATCAGATCTTCGGCGGGCTTGGTCTTGACGGTGTGGCCGTCAATCCGGATCACGGCGTTGGCTTCGACGCGATCTCCCAGGGTGGCGACTTTGCCATCCACACTGACCCGACCCTCGGTGATCAGGGCCTCCATCTCACGACGGGAGCCGTGACCCGCACGGGCCAGCACTTTTTGCAGTTTTTCACTCATCGGGTTTACCTGATTGTTGTGCGCTCTCGGCCAGGGGGACCGACAACGGGGTTTGTGCCTCGTCCAGCTCGGGGAGCTGATCCAGGCTCTTCAAATTGAAATAGTCGAGAAACTCGCGGGTAGTGGCAAGCAACTCGGGGCGGCCCGGCACCTCTTTGTGGCCGATGCCGCGGATCCAGCCTCGCTCCTTGAGGGTGGTGACTATCTGGGTCGAGACCGCCACGCCGCGGATCGCCTCTATCTCGGCCCGGGTGATGGGTTGACGATAGGCGATCAGCGTCAGGGTCTCCATCACGGCGCGTGAATAGCGCGGCGCCCGTTCGCTCCACAGGCGCGCGAGCTCTTCGGCGTACTCCTGGCGGGCCTGAAAGCGCCAGCCCGAGGCGACCTCTTTAAGCTCGACCCCGCGCGGCTCGTACTCCTGTTTCAGCTCCGCCAGCAGCAGCTGCACGTAGCGGGAGGTGACCGGGTAGTCGGCCAGCACGCTCCCCTTGATCTCGGCGACGGTGAGCGGCCGCCCGGCCACCAGCAGGGCCGCCTCGATGAGGCACTTAAGCCGGGGTGTGGGCAGGGCCATGGTCATGCTCCGGGTCGCTCGCCCCGTCCGCCAGGGCAAAATGGATGGGGCCAAGGGGCTCGGCCTGCAGGATCCAGATCAGGGACTCCTTGCACAGCTCGAGCAGGGCGAGAAACGTCACCAAGACCCCCATGCGCCCTTCATCCGCCTGCAGCACCTGCTCGAAACGCAGGGTCGCCCCCGGGGTGAGCCTGGCCAGGATCTCGGCCATCCGCACCCGGGTCGGGATCTGCTCGCGTCTTATCTGATGGTGCTCAAAGTGAGTCGCGCGTTTTACCACACTTTGCATGGTCAAGGCGAGTTCAATCAGGGCGACGTCGGGTGCGAGCGGCTTGAGAGCGCCAAAATCGGGCGGCAGGGCGCTTGCCACAAAAATCTCCCGCTCCAGGCGTGGCAAGGCGTCGAGCCCCTCGGCCGCCACCTTGTAGCGCTCGTACTCCTGCAGGCGGCGCACCAGGGCCACCCGGGGGTCTTCCCCCTCTTCTTCCTCGAGCTCGGGGGCACGCGGCAGGAGCATGCGCGACTTGATCTCGGCCAGCCAGGCCGCCATCAGCAAATACTCGGCCGCCAGCTCCAGGTTGAGGCCACGCATCAGATCCACATAGGTCAGATACTGGTTGGTGATCTCGACGATGGGCAGGTTGAGGATGTCGAGCTGCTGGCGACGAATGAGGTAGAGCAGCAGATCGAGGGGGCCCTCGAAGGTCTCTAAAAAGACCTCGAGGGCGTCCGGCGGGATGAAGAGATCCTGCGGCAGCTCGGTATAGGGCTTGCCCTCGACCAGGGCGATGGGGGACGTCATCACTCGAAGGGGGTCGGGTCCCCGGCACCGCGGCGACGGATCACCGGCTCGTCATCGGAAAAGTCCACGACCGTGGTGGGCTGCTCGCCCAGATACCCGCCGTTGATCACCAGATCGAGCTGCTTGCCGAGCTTGTCGGCGATCTCTTCCGGATCATACTCGGCCATCTCGGAGCCGGGCAGGATCAGGGTGGTGGAGAGCAGCGGCTCGCCGATCGCCTCGAGCAGGGCCAGGGCTATCTTGTTGTCGGGCACCCGGATGCCGATGCTCTTCTTCTTCTCGTTCATCAGGCGGCGCGGCACCTCCTTGGTGGCCTTGAAGATGAAGGTATAGGCCCCGGGAGTGTTGTTCTTGATGAGGCGAAACGCGCTGTTCTCGACCCGGGCATAGGTGGCGAGCTCGGAGAGATCGCGGCACATCAGGGTGAAGTCGTGGTTGGCGTCGATGCGGCGGATGCGGCAGATGCGCTCGAGCGCCCCCTTGTCCCCCATCATGCACCCCAGGGCATAGCCCGAATCGGTCGGATAGGCGATGACGCCGCCGCTTTGCAGGATCTGCACCGACTGGCTGATGAGGCGGACCTGCGGGTTGTCGGGGTGAACGTAAAAATGCTGACTCATGGTACCTCCCGGGGTGATCCCGGCGATTGCTCACGCAATGGGGCGGCAGCGGCCGCCATCGAACGGGCCCGACGCTCGAGCCCACAAAAATCTATTGTGCGCCCCTTTTCAGGCGCTTGCATCTGCCGTGACATCGGCGGCGGTGAGCCCGAACAGCTCGGGATGGGCCTGCCACAGGGGGCGGCCATGCTTGGGCAGCCACAGGCCACGCCCCAGCTCCAGCCAGGGCTGGGGGAAGTGGAAGTCCGATCCCACCGAGATGAGCAGGCCGTGCTCCTCGGCCCACTGGCCCAGGTTGGCGCGCTCGGTGGGGCTCTGCTGGGGCAGGCAGGCCTCCATGGCATCCCCCCCGGCGGCCTTGAAGGCCACCAGCAGCCGCTTGAGCCACTTGGTGGAGAGATCGTAGCGGCTGGGGTGGGCCAGCACAGCGCGCCCGCCGGCCTGCTGGATGATGGCGATGGCGGCCGCCATCTCGGGCCACTGGGCCGGCACATAGCCCTTGTTGCCACGGCTTAAATACTTCTTGAACACCTTCTGCATGGAGTCGGCCACCCCGACGCTCACCAGATAGCGGGCGAAGTGGGCACGGGTCACCTCGGCGTCACCGGCCAGGGCCAGGGCCCCCTCGAAGGCACCGGGGATGCCGCATTTTTCGAGCCGGCGCCCCATCTCCTCGGCCCGCTCCCGGCGGCGGCGCCCCTGATCGGCCAAAAAGGTGAGCAGGCCATCATTTTTTACATCGACGCCGATCCCGACCACGTGGATCTCGTGAGACTCCCAACCGCTCGAGATCTCGACCCCGCTCACCAGCCGAAGGGGCAGCGCCTCGGCGGCGAGGGTGGCGGCCGCCTCATCAAGCCCGGCAAGGGTGTCGTGGTCAGTGATGGCTAACACACCCACCCCCTTTTCGGCGGCGCGGCGCACCAGTTCGCTGGGGGAGAGGTGGCCGTCCGAGGCGGTGGTATGAGAGTGCAGATCGAATCGCAACAAGGGGATGGGGTGCTCCATGGCTGAAAAAAGCGGCTTGACTTGCTCGCCGGAATATCGTTTTACTGTACGCACTTCAACTGCAAGGCAACAGGATAATCTCATCATGCTCGCAACCCTCACCCTGAACCTGATCTGGTGGTGGCACACTCCCTCATAGCGGGCGTGTGGTGGTTGCTGCATCTGTAAAACCTGGCAGCAGAGAAAGAACCCAAGAAAAGCCCGCTGACATCAGCGGGCTTTTTTATTATCCGGCAAATGGACGAGCGATGAAACCGATGAAACTGACCCGGCGATGGCGCGGCTTGACCCAATCCACTCCAACTCACTGATTTAGCGACATTTACGATTAAGGAAACCAGGACATGATCATCGTACTCAAGCCCACCGCCAGCGAAACCGACGCCAAGACCCTGCTCGGTCGCATCGAGCGCACCGGCCTCAAGCCCCTCTACCTGCCGGGCGCCGAGCGCATCGTGCTGGGGGCCCTCGGCGACGAGCGCGTGCTCGAGCAACTCAACCTCGATGCGGACCCCATGGTCGAGTCGGTCAAGCCCATCCTCTCCAAGTACAAGCTGGTGAGCCGCGAGCTGCACCCCCACGACAGCCAGGTGCGCATCGGCAATCTCACGGTCGGCGGCGATACCTTCGCCCTCATCGCCGGCCCCTGCTCGGTGGAATCGAGCGAGCAGCTCCACAGCGTGGCCGCCATGGTCAAGCGCCACGGGGCTCAGGCCCTGCGCGGCGGTGCCTTCAAGCCGCGCTCCAGCCCCTATGGCTTCCAGGGACTCGGGGAGGAGGGGCTCAAGCTGCTGGCCGAGGCCAACCGCGAACACGGCCTGCCCACCGTCTCCGAGGTGATGGACGCCAGCGACGTGGATCTCATGTGCCAATACGTCGACTGCCTGCAGATAGGCGCGCGCAACATGCAGAACTTCCGCCTGCTCACCGCGGTCGGGCAGACCGACAAGCCGGTGCTGCTCAAGCGCGGCCTGTCGGCCACCATCGAAGAGTTCCTGCTGGCCGCCGAATACATCTATGCCGCCGGCAACCATCGCATCATCCTCTGCGAGCGTGGCATCCGCACCTTCGAGACCGCCACCCGCAACACCCTTGACCTGAATGCGGTCGCCCTGCTCAAGCAGAAGAGCCACCTGCCGGTGCTGGTCGACCCGAGCCACGGCACCGGCATCCGCGAGCTGGTGATCCCCCTGTCGCGCGCCGCCGCCGTGGGGGCCGACGGCGTCATCGTCGAGGCTCACCTCAACCCGGCCGAGGCCCTCTCGGACGGCCATCAGGCCCTGACCGAGCCCCTGTTCCGCCAGCTGGTGGCCGAGCTGACCCCCTTCGTGCAGGCCGCCGGCCGCCACCTCTGACTGAAAGGATGCCACCATGACCCCGCTTCCCCTCGGCAAGTTTGAATCCCTGCGACTGTCGGCCCCCTATGTGGCCGACCCCCTCGCCCTCTATCGCACCCTGTGCGGCGAGCGCCCCAACACCCTGCTGCTCGAGTCGGCCGAGATAGACAGCAAGGCCGGCACCCAGAGCCTGCTGCTGGCCGATGCCTGCCTGCGCCTGGAGTGCCGGGGCCAGCGGGTCGAGGTGCGCCCCCTCACCCCCAACGGTGAGCCGCTGCAACGGCTGCTGGCCGAGCGGCTGCCGGCAGGGGTTGAGCGCAGCCAAGGGGCCAAGGGTGAGTTACTGCTCACCTTCCCGCGCGCCGATCAGGCGCAGGATGAGGACAGCCGCCTCAAGGCGGTGGGGGTGCTCGACGCCCTGCGCACCCTTATCAACGAACTGCAGACCGAACAGGAGGCGGGCAGCCTCTTTCTCGGCGGCTGCTTCGCCTATGACCTGATCGCCGCCTACGAGGATCTGCCCGAGGTGCCAGAGGGGAGCAACGACTGCCCCGACTACTGCTTCTATGTGGCCGAGACCCTGATCACCATCGACCACCAGATGCTGACCACCCGGCTGCAGGCCTGCGTGTTCGGGGGCGACACCTTCGGCCCCGGCTATCGCCGTCTCTCGGCGCGCCTGGCCGAGCTCAAGGAGGCCTGCGCCGCCGCCCCGGCCCCGGAGCAGGCCGCCCCGGTCGTCACCGGCAATCTCGCGGTCGATCAGGATGACAAGCGCTTCTGCGCCGAGGTGGAGCGCCTCAAGGGCTTCATCCGCAAGGGCGACATCTTCCAGGTGGTGCCGTCGCGCAGCTTCTCCCTCCCCTGCCCCGCGCCGCTCGCCGCCTATCGCCGCCTCAAGCAGACCAACCCCAGCCCCTACATGTTCTTCGTGCAGGACGAGGGGTTCACCCTGTTTGGCGCCTCCCCCGAGAGCGCGGTGAAATTCAGCGCCGCCAGCCGCCAGGTGGAGATGTACCCCATCGCCGGCACCCGCCGCCGTGGCTTCAACCCCGATGGCACCATCAACGCCGATCTGGATGGCCGCATCGAGCTGGAGCTGCGCCAGGACGAAAAAGAGGTGGCCGAACACCTGATGCTGGTCGATCTCGGTCGCAACGACATCGCCCGCATCAGTGAGCCCGGCACCCGCTATGTGAAGGACCTGCTCAAGGTGGATCGCTACAGCCACGTGATGCACCTGGTCTCCCGGGTGGTGGGCACCTTGCGCTCCGATCTCGACGCCCTGCACGCCTATCAGGCCTGCATGAACATGGGCACCCTGACCGGCGCCCCCAAGATCCGCGCCAGCGAGCTCATTCGCCTGGTGGAGGGGAAGCGACGCGGCAGCTATGGCGGCGCCGTGGGGTATGTAAGCGGTGACGGCGAGATGGACACCTGCATCGTGATCCGCTCCGCCTTCGTCAAAAATGGGGTCGCCCATGTGCAGGCCGGCGCCGGCGTGGTCTACGACTCCAAACCGCAGGCCGAGGCGGACGAGACCCGCGCCAAGGCCGCCGCCGTGCTCTCGGCCATCGCCGCCAGCCACGGCACCACCCTTCAAGCCCTCAGCGTCAGCACCGAACAATAAGGAAGTGACCCATGACTAACATCTTCCTGCTCGATAACTTCGATTCGTTCACCTACAACCTGGTGGATCAGTTCCGCTCCCTCGGCTATCCGGTGCGCATCTACCGCAACAGCCTGCCCGCCGCCCGTATCATGGAGGAGATCGCCGCCTGTGACGGCGAGGCGGTGCTGGTGCTCTCGCCGGGACCGGGCGCCCCCCATGAGGCGGGCTGCCTCATCGAGCTCATCACGCAAGCCCGGGGCAAGGTGCCGATCCTCGGCATCTGCCTCGGTCATCAGGCCCTGTGCGAAGCCTACGGCGGCACGGTCGGCCCGGCCGGCGAGATAGTCCACGGCAAGCGCTCCCTGATTGAGCACGACGGCCACGGCCCCTTCGCCGGCCTCTCTCACCCCCTGCCGGTGGCCCGCTACCACTCCCTGGTCGCCACCTATGTGCCCCCCGAGCTGACGGTGACCGCCCACTATCAGGGTATGCCCATGGCCATCGAGCAGCCCGAGGATCGCGCCCTCGGCTTTCAGTTCCATCCGGAGTCCATTTTGACCAGCGAGGGGGCCCGTCTGCTGACCCAGGCCCTGGCCCATATCACCCGCGCCGGCGATCCCCAGTAAGCAAGGAGGCTCATATGCATCAGTTTCTTAACACCCTCTATCAGGGCCACAGCCTCAGCCGTGAACAGGCCCGCGACGCCTTCGGTCAGGTGATCCGCGGCGAGGTGGAGCCCGTGCTGCTGGCCAGCCTGCTCACCGCCCTCAAGATCAAGGGGGAGACCCCGCAAGAGATCGCCGGCGCCGCCGAGGCGCTGCTGGCCGAGGCCCGCCCCTTCCCGCGCCCGGACTACGCCTTCTGCGACATCGTCGGCACCGGTGGCGACGGCCTCAACACCATCAACGTCTCCACCACCTCGGCCCTGGTGGCCGCCGCCTGCGGCCTGAAAGTGGCCAAGCACGGCAACCGCTCGGTGTCGAGCAAGTCGGGCTCGAGCGATCTGCTCGACAAGATGGGGATCCGGCTCGACATGAGCCCGGAGCAGGCGCGCCATTGCCTCGACGAGCTGGGGGTCTGCTTCCTGTTCGCCCCCCAGTACCACGCCGGGGTGCGCCACGCCATGCCGGTGCGCCAGGCCCTCAAGACCCGCACCCTGTTCAACGTACTGGGGCCGCTCATCAACCCGGCTCGTCCCGGCTATCAGCTGATGGGGGTCTATGCCCCCGAGCTGGTGCGTCCGATTGCCGAAACCCTGCTGGCCTTGGGGCTGAAAACGGGTATGGTGGTACACGGCGCCGGCCTCGACGAGGTGGCCATCCACGGCCCGACCCAGGTGGCCGAGATCCGTGACGGGGAGATCCGCGAATACCTGCTGACCCCGGCCGATTTTGGGCTCGAGACCCACCCGGTGAGCGCCATCGCAGGCGGCGAGCCCGAAGAGAACCGGGCCATCACCGCCGCCATCCTGGCGGGGCAGGGCACCCCGGCCCACAACGCCGCCATCGCCGCCAACGTGGCCCCCCTGCTGCTGATGGCAGGCCAGGTAAAGAGCCTGAAGGAAGGGGCCGAGCGGGTGCTGGCGGTGCTGGCGAGCGGCAAGGCCGCCGAGCTGGCCCGCGCCCTGGCCGTCTTAAGCCACGCCGAATAATGGAATCGATGCACAAGGACCACATCATGCTCAATCACCCCTCCCTCAGTCAGACCATTCTCGGCAAGATTGTCGCGACCAAGCTGCAGTGGCTGGAGGAGCGCAAGCTCAAGGAGCCTCTGGAGAGCTTCCAGGGGAGCCTGACCCCAAGCGATCGGGACTTCGAGGGGGCCCTGCGCCAGGGCGGCACCCGCTTCATCATGGAGTGCAAGAAGGCCTCTCCCTCCAAGGGTCTCATCCGCGCCGACTTCCACCCCGAGGCGATCGCCGACGCCTACGCCCCCTATGCGGCCGCCATCTCGGTGCTGACCGACGAGCCCTATTTTCAGGGGGAGTTTGCCTTCCTGCCGCGAGTGCGTGGCCGGGTCAGCCAGCCGGTGCTGTGCAAGGACTTCATGATTGACCCCTACCAGGTCTATCTGGCGCGCCACTACCAGGCCGACGCCATCTTGCTGATGCTCTCGGTGCTCACCGACGAGGGGTATCGCACCCTGTTCGCCATCGCCCGCGAGCTCGGCATGGGGGTGCTCACCGAGGTGAGCAACGACGAAGAGGCCGAGCGGGCCATCGCCCTCGGCGCCCCCGTCATCGGCATCAATAATCGGGACCTGCGCGATCTCAGCGTCGATCTCGAACGCACCCGTCACCTGTCGGCACGCATTCCGGGCGATCGCCTGGTGGTGAGCGAGTCCGGGATCTATCACAGGGCCCAGGTGGCCAGCCTGCGCGACCATGCCAAGGCCTTCCTGGTGGGCTCTTCCCTGATGGCCGAGGCCGACCTGCCCCGCGCGGTGCGCAAACTGGTGCTGGGCCAGAACAAGGTGTGCGGCCTGACCCGCCCCGAAGACGCGGCCGCGGCCTATCGCGCCGGCGCCGTCTACGGCGGCCTTATCTTCGTGGCCAAGAGCCCGCGCTACGTGGACATCCCGGCCGCCCGCGCCGTGATGGCCGGCGCCCCCCTCGATTACGTCGGTGTGTTTCGCGGCGCCCAGCCCGAGACCATCGCCAAGACGGTCGAGGCGCTGGGGCTCGCGGCGGTGCAGTTGCACGGGGAGGAAGACGCCTTCTTCATCGCCCGCCTGCGCCCCCTGCTGCCGGAAGGGTGCCAGATCTGGAAGGCGGTGCCGGTGACGGCCGGTGAGCCACTCCCCCCCCTCGACTACCCCTGCGATCGCCTGCTGCTCGACAGCAAGGTGGCCGGCCAGAGCGGCGGCACCGGCGTCGCCTTCGACTGGGGCCTGCTCGCCGGGCTCGACAAGTCGCGCCTGATGCTGGCCGGGGGGCTCGGCCCCGCTAACGCCCTCGAGGCGGCCCGGGTGGGCTGCCTGGGCCTTGATTTTAACTCCGGGGTCGAGTCTGCCCCCGGCGTGAAGGATGCGGGCAAACTTGCCGCCGCGTTCGACCAGTTGCACCAGCTTTGATAAGGAAGATGACCATGACCCTGCTCAACCCCTTCTTCGGTGAATTTGGCGGCATGTACGTGCCGCAGATCCTGATGCCGGCCCTGCTCCAGCTGGAGAAGGCCTTTGTCGATGCCAAGGACGATCCGGCCTTTGAGGCCGAGTTCCAGGCCCTGCTGACCGAATACGCCGGGCGCCCGACCCCGCTCACCCTGACTCGCAACCTCACCAAGGGCACCAGGACCCGCCTCTATCTCAAGCGCGAAGACCTGCTGCACGGGGGGGCCCACAAGACCAACCAGGTGCTGGGTCAGGCCCTGCTCGCCAAGCGCATGGGCAAGAGCGAGATCATCGCCGAGACAGGTGCCGGCCAGCACGGGGTGGCCACAGCACTGGCGTGCGCCCTGCTCGGGCTCAAGTGCCGCGTCTACATGGGGGCCAAGGATTGCGAACGGCAGAAGCCCAACGTCTTTCGCATGAAGCTGATGGGGGCCGAGGTGATCCCGGTGCACTCGGGCTCGGCCACCCTCAAAGATGCCTGCAACGAGGCGCTGCGCGACTGGGCCGCCAACTACGAGAGCGCCCACTACCTGCTCGGCACCGCCGCCGGCCCGCACCCCTTCCCGACCATAGTGCGCGAGTTTCAGAAGATGATCGGCGAGGAGGCCAAGGCCCAATGCTTCGAAAAAGAGGAGCGCCTGCCCGACGCCGTCATCGCCTGCGTCGGCGGCGGATCGAACGCCATCGGCATGTTTGCGGACTTCATCGATGAGCCTTCCGTGCGCCTGATTGGCGTCGAGCCGGGTGGCCACGGTATCGAGAGCGGCGAGCACGGCGCGCCGCTCGGCCACGGCAGCAAGGGGGTCTTCTTTGGCATGCACTCCTACCTGATGCAAGACGAGCAGGGGCAGATCCAGGAGTCCTACTCGGTCTCGGCGGGCCTCGACTTCCCCTCGGTTGGCCCGCAGCACGCTCACCTGGCCGCCATCGGCCGCGCCGAGTATGTCTCCATCACGGACCAGGAGGCCCTCGACGCCTTCCAGGAGCTGGCCCGCTCCGAGGGGATCATCCCGGCGCTGGAGTCCTCCCACGCCCTGGCCCACGCCCTCAAGATGGCGCGCAGCGAGCCGGAAAAAGAGCAGGTGCTCATCGTCAATCTCTCCGGCCGGGGCGACAAGGACATCTTCACCGTCGCCGACATTTTTCAAAAACAAGGAGTCCTGTAATGAATCGCTATGCGGATATGTTTGACCGTCTCGATGCCGCCAAGCAGGGCGCCTTCGTGCCGTTTGTCACCCTGGGCGACCCCACCCCCGAGCTGTCGCTCGCCATCGTCGACGCCCTGGTCGAGGGGGGCGCCGACGCCCTCGAGCTCGGCATCCCCTTCTCGGATCCGGTGGCCGACGGCCCGACCATCCAGGGTGCCACCCTGCGCGCCTTCGCGGGCGGCACCACGCCGGATCGCTGCTTCGAGCTGCTGGGGCGCATCCGCGCCAAGTACCCAAGCCTGCCCATTGGCCTGCTGGTCTACGCCAACCTGGTCTATGTGCGCAAGATCGACGGCTTCTACGAGAAGTGCCAGCAAGCTGGCGTGGATTCGGTGCTGGTGGCCGACGTGCCGGTGCAGATGTGCGAGCCCTACAAGGCCGCCGCCGACCGGTTTGGCATCGACAGCATCTTTATCGCCCCCCCCAACGGGGACGGCGAGACCCTCAAGGCCGTCGCCGAGCTCGGCCGCGGTTACACCTACCTGGTGAGCCGGGCCGGCGTGACCGGCGCCGAAACCAAGGCCGGCATGCCGGTAGAGGGGCTTATCAACACCCTGCGCGAGTTCGGCGCCCCCCCCGCCCTGCTCGGCTTTGGCATCAGCGAGCCGGCCCAGGTGCGTGACGCCATCAAGGCCGGCGCTGCCGGCGCCATCTCGGGCTCGGCCGTGGTGAAGATCATCGAGACCCACCATCAGGATCCGGCCCGTATGCTGGTGCGCCTCAAGGAGTTTGTGGAAGGGATGAAGGCGGCGACCAATAGATAAAGTCGGGTATGGGGTCGGTTGTTTGTGGCCCTGAGTTGCCAGTTCGCATAACCATGTAAAAGGGAGCCTGACCGGCTCCCTTTTAATGTCTCTGATCAACCTCTTCTAGGGCCTCGCCAAGACATTGCGTCCAGAGCCTCCAGCAGCCTCACCACGCTTTCCACTTCCACCGCATCGAAGTCATCACGTTCCTCATCATGAACGCCCTTGTTCAAATATGTCCAAGTCAACGTGGTTTGGGGGATACCTAGTAGCGTATTGAGGTGAGCCAATAGCGGAGCCTTATTATCATGGGTAAAATGCGCCGCCGCATTAAGTCTCGCACGCAGGGTATCGCACAGATCGCGCAACCCAGGCTCACCACCGGCGCGATTCAGTTCCAACCGTAAGGCGCCCAGATCATGGTTGCCCAACCAACCCCATATCTTACGAGTCAAATGCTCAAGAGCCTGGCGACAGGCCGTTAACGCCGAGCGATGGTCACGCTCCAAGCAAGCAGCTCTGGCCTTGAGTAGGTAACCCCGAGGAGCTCCTCCTCTGACTCTGGGTTGATGATCCCCTAGATGATGGTCAAGCAAATAGAGTTTGCAGTGAGCTTGTCGGGCTGGTGGCAGATTATTCTGAATATCCTTGATGAACTCGTTGCTATGGCAAGTCACGATGAACTGAGTCTGCTGGAAGCGCTCATCTTCAAACAAGGTGGCTCTGATGCCACTGCGATGATCATGGTCGATGGCGTTGAGTACATCATCAAAGATAATCAGCGGCGTATTGATGGATTGAGCTTTGGCGATCAGTATTGCCAAGCCCAAGCAGCGAATGTGCCCCTCGCTTAACACTTGGAGGGCATCAACAAAACGCTCAGGTTGGCCGCGAAAGGCTAGTTCAATCACATCATTACCGGTAACGGGTAGCCGCAGTGCAGCCAACAGGTCATGTTCATGATCGTGTCGATTGAAGTCGTTGTAGAGACCCAATGCTGCCTCGCTGATCCCGGCCATCAATCGAGCAGGGAGCTGTTCGCGATATTGACGTAGGTATTGAAGAAATTGGTTATAGGCAGTGTTGAAAAGCCCATCTGATTCCATTTGCAAGCGCTCTTGCCGCACTTCCTCCACCAATGGTGCATTGACATCATTAAAGGCAGCTATTCGTTGCAGTGCGGCGGCCAGCTCTGTCTCAAACTGGCTACGTTTGCCATCTTGAACCCGGATCTGAGCATATAGCTCTTGAAGGCGCTGACGTTCGGCAAGCAAGGGGATACGCTCTTCATGCTGCTGACGAATGGTTTCGTCCCGCTCAGCAATGTGTTTGGCAGTGTCAACCAGCGCGTCCAAATAGGCTTTATTGGCAGCGTCAAACAAGGGGGTCCACCAAGTTGCCTCCTGTAATGTCGACAGCTGCTGCAAGAAAATGGCAGAAGGAGATATGGGGACGGTAGGGTCAGTTGTCATGAAGGCTAACAGAGTATGTATTTGCCCTCTCAACTCATGGGCTGCTTGTTGCAATGACAGTTTCGCTTGGTCTCGTTGAGTCTCAAGCTGCACAAGCTCAAGCAGTTGTGCAAGACCAGCTTCAGCATGTATGTAGGGATCCCGAGTAACATTCGTCAACGGGGTATCACAAGCTGGACAGTGATCGCCGTGCTGTTCCCTGAGAGCTAAAAGCGCTTGGTAAAGCCCCTTGAAAGAGACCTGTTCACTACGTTGATGCAACTGGTGGTTGAGCTCGGTGAGCGTGTGTTGTTCACGCTGCAAGGTGTCCAATGCATGGACAAAGTGTTCCGAGGTAAGTCCGATGACAGCAGGAATCTGCTGAGTAAGCCGCTCATCCAGTTCCAACAATCGACCAGGCTGTTCGGGGGTGCCAACCGTCTGTTTGAGTGTCGCATAGTCTTGGGCAATGCCAGATTGCTCGGCCAGCAGAGCCTCTTCCTGTGCCAGTTGAGAGCGGCTCGCAGCCGCCTGATCTCGGCGCTGCTCATCTGCGGCCAGTGCTTGACGACGCAAATTCAACGCTTGTGCCTTGTCGGCAGTCAATGTCAGTTGCTGGGTAATAGCACCATTAAAGTGGCTGACAAATAAGTTGAATGGCTCCATGCCAAACAGGGTCGCTATCAAATCTCCGCGTTGTCCAGCTGGACGAGCTGCCAGACGTGAGAACGTATCTATGCGGTTCTTTTCAACAAAGCAGAAACGATAGCGCTCCGCATCCACCGGTACCTGCTGCGGCCCTTGCGGAGTGGAGCCTTGTAGCTCGGGAGCAACAAATCGACCTTCATGGATATTACGTAAATAAATGGGCAATTGGATTCGTTTAGCTTCAGCTTCATCCACGGCGCCAAGTAATGCGTATTCCAGAGCCTCACAAAGGCTGCTTTTTCCACTGCCATTAGGACCATACACCAGGGTCAACTGCTGATTGAGTTCGAATTCAACCTGATTGCGGAATCCGCGAAACGGTCCAAGACGCATGCTGTGCAAACGCTGAAACGACCATTCGCCCTCTTCTTGGTCGATAGGACCCACTTCTGGCGCCCCTAGCCCCTGCTGCGCCCAGTGGGCACGCATCAGACTAACCAACCTGATTGATCGCTGGCTCTGGTGACGCGTCGTTCGGGATAGTGTGTCAAAGTGGTTCAGACACAAGGAAGCGAGTCGACGCACATCTTCAGGAACAGGGGGATTGGATTGGTAAAGCTCATGGACGAAGGCTCGAAAGTCATGTAGGGCGGAAGGCATTGGGGCTCCTTGTAGGGTTAATTATCATTTACCCGAAAGTATGCCTTTTCTGTGCTTTCGATAGAGTGCGCCACCCCACACAATAGCCGCAGCGGTTACAGGGTAATTAGACGCCCCCTACCTTTCGGAACAAATGGCACCATCGCCAGCACACAAACTTATGAGCGTTCCAGTTTTGGTTTGCTCCACCAACAATATATCCAACCACTATTCCCAACCTCACCAATGTCCCCCCCTGCCCCAGACCCGCCACCCCATAAACACCAGCATCAATACAACCCCCGGCAGCCAGACCCAGTAGAGCTCGGAGAGGATCACCGCCTCACCTCGGGCGGTGAGATAGGCCTCCAGCTTGAAGGGGGCGACCCGGATCACCTGCCAGGGGGCGAAGAAACGCTCGTCACGCCACGGCCAGAGCCAGCCCACCCCCTTGCCGCCGGTGGTGAGGGAATCGAGCAGGCTGTGGGAGAGCAGAGAGACCAGCAGAAACGACCAGACGGTAGCGGCGCTCGCCCGAAATTGGCGGTGAAACAGCATGGCCAGCGTGGGCAGGGCAAAGGCGAACAGCAGGGAGTGGGTAAAGCCGCGGTGGCCAAAGACATGACCGTAGGCAACCCCCAGTTTGAAGGCCAGCACGTCGGCATCGGGCAGCATGGCGATGGCAACCCCTGCCAGCAACAGGCGCGGCGGGATGAGCCGGCTGCCAAGCCCGAGCCCAAGGCAGAGAGGGACGGCGGCGTGGGTGACTATGGTGGGCATAGGACAAAGATCCATCTGAAAACGTGATCCTACCTTATCTCCGCTCAGTGAAGTGAAGGTGAAGTCATCCTCTTATTATGTTGCTGGATTCCCCCATCGAATCCTTATCCATCAGTCAGAAGAGGCGTCTCTCTGAAAGTGATGAAAACGGCTGTGACACGATTTCTCCCAAACCAGGGCTGAAATCATGTCGTTTATACCCTGCGCATTGGCTCGTTCGTTGTTTGCTGAACGCAGAGCCAACCATCCTTGGTGCGTTAACTTGAAATGTTCATTTAGACAGCCGCTTACATGGAGAACCCGATAGTGTTAAGTAGTCACTTCGGCTCACATAAGGAAATTGGGATAAGGAAATTTTGACTCCCACTTTTCTGTTATGTTGTCATTACACAGGCTTACGCCTTCACCCAGCAAGAACCGTCACCATGATAAAAACCGCCATCCAACTTCTGTTCAAACCGCTTCTGGCGGTCGCCTTTCTCTACGTATGCAGCCTGCCGGATAGCCTCTACTTCGACCCACCCATGTTGTTTTATGTCGCCATGTTTCTGCTCATCCTGGCCACTACCGTCTATCAGAGGGTCAAGAGATCGCGCCCCCGCTGAGTTGTCCCCCTCTTGGCCCCCCCATGGGATGCCTACCATTCTGAGCGCCGCGTAGCGGCCAACAGAGCCGCACTCTGCCACCCCGGTCACTGTCGGGCACGGTATTGCAGCCACCTGCAAGGGCGAAATTGGGACACTCACCATTTTGAGTGCCGCGTAGCGGCCAACAGAGCCGCAATCTGCCACTCCAGTCACTGTCAGGCACGGTATTGCCCCCCCCTGCAAGACGCCGAGGTGAGTTGAACGGGTCAGTAGGGGGCGAAATTGGGACACCCATCATTTTGAGTGCCGCGTAGCGGCCAAAAGATCAGCAATCTGCCACCCCAGTCACTGTCGGGCACGGTATTGTCTACCCCCTCCAATCCGCCGAGGGGAGGAAGCAAGGTCAGGAGCGCCATCAGGGATGATGGCGCAGCCGCAGCGGGGCATGGATGCCCCATCTGCGGCGGTCCGTCCGACCTGGCGACCGAGCCGAGGGAAACCGCGTAGCGGTCGGATTGGCGGGGGAGGGCCTTCTTGGTGACTTCTTGGGCCAGCAAGAAGTCACTCGCCACAGCCCGCAGGGCGGGCGAAACCTCTGTGCGGCGTAGCCGCATCAAGATGCCTGACACAGGCGAAGGAGCTTGGCCGAGCTCCGCTTTTGCTCGGCGGTACGACCAACCCGTTCAATGAGCCGAGGGCATCCGCGCAGCGGACGGCTTGCCGGGGGTGGCCTTTCTTTTGGTGACTTTTCTTTGGCCACGCAAAGAAAAGTCACTCGCCACAGCCCGAAGGGCAGGGCGAAACCCTTTCGAGGGCAACGCCCTCGCATGCAAAGTGCCCGTCGTAGGCAAGGAGCTCGACCGAGCTCCTCCAGGTGGGCAGGCGAAACCCCGTCGAGGGCAGCGCCCTCGCGTCCCCTGCGGCAACGCCGCATCAAAAGCCTTGTCGTAGGCCAGGCGCTCGGCCGAGTTCCTCACAGAGCGTAGGGCTACCTTGAGCAGGCGATGGCCATTGTCTACAATGGCGCCCTTTATCGAGAGCAGGTGATGACCATGAGCGACACCCAAACCAAACCGGCCCTGCCGGATCGTCTGGCGGCCAATCCGCGCAGCCCCCACTATGTGGCCGAGTGCTTCGAGCACGAGATCGGCATTCGCCTCAACGGCAAGGAGCACAGCACGGTCGAGGAGTACTGCATCAGCGAAGGCTGGGTGAAGATCCCCTCCCCCAAGGCCAAGGATCGCTATGGCAACCCCATGCTGATCACCCTCAAGGGCACCGTCGAGGCCTATTACCGCTAAGGCGCTCGCCCCCCGCGATGACAAGAGACCGGCCCTGCGCCGGTCTCTGGCTTTTGGGCGCACACAAGAACAAGCCCCCGGTCGGGGGCTTGGTGACGGAGGGCAGGCCTCTCTACCTTGCTCGCACGCCCGAACGGACGCCTACTCGATAGGGATGCGCTGGCCACTCTGGGGGTTGCTCTGCTTGGGCAGGCTCAGGGTGAGCAGGCCGTTGTCAAAGCGGGCATTGACGCCGTCGAGTGTGACATCCATCGGCAACTCGAAGCTGCGAGCCACACTACCGTAGTAGCGTTCGCTGCGCAGCAGGCGCTCTTCCTGCTCCTGGCTGTCGTGCTGACGCACCTCGGCACGAATGGTGACGACGCGCCCCTGGATGTCGAGGTGGATATCCTCCTTGCGCACACCGGGCAGCTCGGCCAGAACGGTATAGAGCGAGTCGGACTCCTTGACGTCCAGCTTCACCTGAGCCGGCAGCGGGTCCCCGTGCAGGGGCTTGACGGTAAACCCGGAGGCCAGGTCCCGAAAGAGATCGTCAAACAGGCTGGCACGGGACGGTAACAGGCTCATGGCTTCCTCCTTCTCTCGTTAGACACCCACCTTGAAGTCTAAAAAGCCCGCTCCCGGCTGCAAGACGATCTGCCACTCCCCTGATCCGGATCAACTTTCCCGCCCCGGGGGAGCCGACCCCTCCATCTGGCCGTGATGGCCCGCTTCGGGCTAAGATGGCCGCCGTTGCCCACCCTCAAGGAGTCTGACCGATGAAAATCTTGTTGCTGGTTGCCGTGCTCGGCCTGGCCTTCTACTTCTTCACCAGCCAGCAGGCGCGCAAGCAGGCGGCCGAGCATAGTCGCCAGGGCGAAGCCTTCCTGGCCGAGAACAAGGGCAAGGAGGGAGTGCAGAGCACCGCCTCCGGGCTCCAGTACCTGATCCTGAGTGAGGGGAGCGGCGCCGAGCGTCCCGGCCCCACCAGCCGGGTCAAGGTCCACTACGAGGGAAGTCTGCTCGATGGCACCGTCTTCGACAGCTCCTACGCTCGCGGCGAACCCATCACATTTGGTCTCAATCAGGTGATCGCCGGCTGGACCGAGGGGCTGCAGCTGATGCACCCGGGGGAGAAGATGCGGCTCTTCATTCCCGCCCACCTGGGTTATGGCAACCGCTCCGCCGGCAAGATCCCGCCCGGCTCCACCCTGATCTTCGACGTGGAGCTGCTCGCCATCGAGTGAGTCTGGCCCGCGAGACGCTAGTAACACATTGATTAATAGTGTTTTGAATCCGTTTTCATGATCCCCTTCACAGAGCGTCGAAGGGGGTCATGAGGCTGGTCACAAAACCGTCACGCCCCGCTTGTTGCCCTCCCGCTTGCCCCGTCACTCTCTTCGTCAGCCTTCAGGGCGCTCCCGCCCTCGAGGCGCACACGGAGAACAAAATAATGAAACACACAGTGGGCTTTCTGGTGGCAGCATCCTTGCTGACCGCCCCTCTGGCGCAGGCGGATGTCATCCTCCACGCCTTCAACTGGAAATACGCCGACATCACGGCCCAGGCCGACGCCATCAAGGCGGCGGGCTACAAGATGGTGCTGGTCTCCCCTCCCCTCAAGTCCTCGGGCAACGAGTGGTGGGCACGCTATCAGCCCCAGGATCTGCGGCTCATCGACAACCCTCTTGGCAACAAGCAGGCGATCGAGCAGCTGATCACCGCCATGTCGGCGCGCGGCATCGCCGTCTACGCCGATGTGGTGCTCAACCACATGGCCAACGAGACCTGGAAGCGTCCGGATCTTAACTACCCGGGCCAGGAGCTGCTTGGCCAGTACGCCGCCAACCCCACCTATTTCGAGCGCCAGAAGCTGTTTGGGGATCTCGGCCAGAACTTCCTCTCGGGCGGTGACTTCCACCCCGAGGGGTGCATCAGCAACTGGAACGATCCCTACAATGTGCAGTTCTGGCGCCTGTGTGGCGGGGCCGGCGATCGGGGCCTGCCGGATCTCGATCCCAACAACTGGGTGGTGAGCCAGCAGCAGGCCTACCTCAAGGCCCTCAAGCAGATGGGCTTCAAGGGCTTTCGCATCGATGCGGTCAAGCACATGAGTCCCTATCAGATAGGCGCCATCTTCACCGGCGAGATCACCTCGGGGATGCACGTCTTCGGCGAGGTGATCACCTCGGGCGGCGCCGGTGCCGGGGACTACGAGACCTTCCTGCGCCCCTATCTCGACGCGACCAACCACGGGGCCTATGACTTCCCCCTGTTTGCCTCGATCCGCTCGGCCCTCTCCTATGGCGGCAGCATGAACCAGCTCGCCGATCCGGGGGCCTATGGCCAGGCCCTGCCGGGCAGCCGCGCCGTCACCTTTGCCATCACCCACGACATCCCCACCAACGACGGCTTCCGCTACCAGATCCTGGGTCAGCAGGACGAGAAGCTGGCCTACGCCTATCTGCTCGGCCGCGACGGGGGCACCCCCATGGTCTACTCCGACCACGGGGAGACCAAAGACAAGGACGGGCTGCGCTGGCAGGACTACTGGAAGCGCACCGACCTCAAGGGCATGATCCGCTTCCACAATGCGGTGCAGGGGCAACCCCAGCAGCTGATCGGCAGTGGCGATTGCTTCGTGCTCTTCAAACGGGGCAAGGCGGGCCTGGTCGGCATCAACAAGTGCGACAGCGAGCAGGAGTACTGGCTCGACACCGGCAAGTTCGAGATGAACTGGAACCGCAACTACCGGGACGTGCTGGACGCCAGCGCCGTGATCAACGTTCAGAGCCAGTGGGTGCGCCTCGCCATCCCGCCGCGCTCGGCGCGGATGTGGCTGCAGGAGTAACCTGACAGATCCGGCAGGCCACCCCGCCCCGAGGTGGCCTGCTCTTCGTAAGAGGCTATGGTAAGGTGTCGCCTGGCACCTTGTGCCTGTCGTGGCGATCCGGTTCATCTTCAAGGAGAGCACCATGCCCGGATCCCTTGTGTTACTGCTCGGCGCCTCACTCGCCGTCACCGATCTGCACACCCCCCTGCCCGCCCATCACTTCACCACCACCGAGCGCGTCGCCGCGCTGGCCGATGTCACCGCGCCGGACGAGCAGCTGTTCGTCTACGGGGAGGCAGCCCTGGCCTTCGACCTCGAGGGCTACCTGAGACGCGAGGCCCCCCATTTGCTGCCCAAACTCGAGACCCTCAGTCACTGGGCCGGCGCCACCAGCATCAACCCCCAGCTGCTGCTGGCCCTGATGGAGCAGCGCAGCCAACTGCTGAGCCAGCCCACGGCACGCGCCGTCGAGCAGCCCTTCGGCATGGCGGTCCGCGAGCGCGGCTTTACCTCCCAGCTCGCCGCCATGGCGCGTACCCTCTCCGAGCGCTTCTACCAGGCGCGGGAGCTGGCCGAGCGCCGGCCCAGGGGGGTGGCGCGCCCGATCGCCCCCACCGCCCTGGCCCTGCAGACCCTGCCGGGCACAGGCCACCGCCCTCTGGCCGAGGTGTACGAGCAGCTGTTCGGGCGCGGCAGCTTCCGCAGTGCGGCACTCCCGGCCGCGGCCCCGCTCCCCCTGCTCGCCGGCCTGTTCCAGCTGCCCTGGCGCCAGGGTTACCGCTGGAAGGTAAACGGCGCCCACGCTCACTCGGGCTCGGGCTTTCCGCTCTCCTCTATCGATGTCTCCTACGACTGGCCGCGCTGGGGCAGCCCCACCTACACGGTGACGGCGGCCAACAGCGGCACCGTCACCGTCTTCTCCCGCTGCCAGGTGCGGGTGACCCACTCCAGCGGCTGGGCCAGCAACTATTACCACATGGCCGACATAGCCGTGCGCAGCGGCGACTATGTGGAGGCCAACACTCGCCTCGGCACCTACGCCGGCACCCGCAGCCAGGCCCTCTGCGAGGGGGGCAGCTCGACCGGCCCGCACCTGCACTTCTCCCTGCTCTACAACGGGGTGTTTCGCTCCTTGCAGGGGATGACGCTGGGGGGCTACAAGGTCAACGTCGGCCACTACAGCTATGACAATCACTGCAGCCGCTTCTGGCTCGACGATCTGGTGGCCGGCCAGCGCCGCTGCGCCTGGCAGCCCCTCAACAACCACGGCCTGTAGAGGGCAACGAAAAGACCCGCCGCGGCGGGTCTTGTTATGTCGAGTCTGGCCTGTCAGGCGGTGCCGGCCACCACCTGACTCAGCTCGCGGGAGAGGTGCTCCAGCCCGGCGGTGAGCTGGGCCAGCTCGGCCTCCCGCTCGCGCATCTGCCCCGAGGTGGAGGCGGTCTCGCGGGCCACATCGGCCACCTGTACCCCGGCGGCGGCTACCTGGGCCAGGCTGGCATCCTGACTCGCCATCAGGGACTCGAGTCGCCCCACGTCCTGGGCCACCACCCCGATCCGCTCCAGGATCTGCCCGATCAGGGCACCCGATTCGCCGATGATGGCCTGCCCCTCGCTCACCGCCTGGTGGCTGCGCCCGAGCAGGGCCCGGATCTCATTGGCCGCCTGCTGACTGCGGGCCGAGAGCTCGCGCACCTCCTGGGCCACCACCGCAAAGCCGCGTCCGTGATCCCCGGCCCGGGCCGCCTCGATGGCGGCGTTGAGGGCCAGCAGATTGGTCTGATCGGCGATCCCGGTGATGATGCCGGTCATGGCGGCGATCTCATCGTGGCTGGTCAGGATCCGGTTCATGGCCCGCTCGCTGCGACCGAGGGCATCGGCCCCCTGCTCGGCCAGGGTGCTCGCCTGGCGCGTGCGCACGGCCACCTCGCCCACGAAGCGATTGGCCGCACCAAGATCCGCCCCCATGCGCTCGAGCTGACTCTGGATCTGATCGCTCGCATCCACCTGCTGGGAGGCCCCCTGATGCAGGCAGGTGACAGAATCGGCCAGTGCCCGCGAGGTGTGGCCCAGGGCCGCCGCCGAGCTCACCAGGCGCCCCGCCCCCTCCTCGGCGCGGCTCACCACGGCCCCCAACTGCTCGCGGCCACGGGTGGCGAGTTGGGCTATCCGCTCGCTCTCGCCCAGGGCCTGGCTCGCCTCGGCCAGGGCCCGGTCCCGCTGGCGCACCGTGAAGAACTGGGCACAGGCACAGAGCAGCAGGGGCAAGAGGGCACCGGACCAGGTCTCCACCGCCATGGCCCGCTCGGGCAGCACGAGCCGGGGCACCGGATAACCGCTGCGGTTGAGGGCCACCATCAGGGCGGCGCAGCCCACCAGCAGAACGCTCCACCCCAAGGCACCGAGGCGCCCCTGCAGCAGGAAGCTCACCTGGATGAGCAGCGGGATCCAGTAGAGTTGGGAAGAGTGCGGCACGCCCCCCGACTGCCAGATGATGTTGAGGGCATGCAAAGACATGGCGCCCATGGCCAGCGCGCCGGCCAGTTGCTCCCCGAGCCCGAGCCGGCCGCACAGGCCCGAGGCCAGGGCGCCGCCCATCAACAGCAGGGAGGTGAGGGCCAGCTCGTCGTGGCCGTGGTGGCTCCACTTGATGAGGCTGTAGAGGCCGACCAGAAAGGCGATAAAGCCGAAAAAGAGGCGCGTATCCTGTTGGCGCTGGGCGGCCCTGTCCAACCGGGCCGACGTCGCAAACAGGCGCAGCCATCCCGTCCATGGGTTAAGCATGACTCTCTCCTGAGTGTGGGTGGGGCACTGTCGCCGGGTGGCGACAAGTGATCTGACCAGTTGATGTTACATAAAGGTTATGCAAAGAAAAAGAGCGCCTTGCGGCGCCCTCTTCCTAAACCGTGTCCCGATACCAGCGCCAGTCCTGCTCCCCCACCTCGGCAAAGAAGCGGCGCTGCTCCGCCTCCTTGATGGCGAGCCACACCCCCATGAAGTCGGCGCCAAACACCCTCTCCAGCCAGGGGCTGGCGCGGGCCGCCGCCAGCGCCCCCTGCCAGTGCGGGGCCGGGCTTGCCCCCCGCAGATAGCCGTTCCCCACCACGGGGGCGCCGGGGTCACACTGCTCATCGATACCGCGCAGCAGCCCGGCCAACACGCAGGTGGCCACCAGATAGGGGTTGGCATCGGCGCCGCTGATGCGGTGCTCCAGGTGCCGGCTCTCGGGCGGCCCACCCGGGATGCGCAGGGAGACGGTGCGGTTGTTGACCCCCCAGGTGGGAGCCAGGGGCGCATAGCTGTGGGCCTGAAAGCGACGATAGGAGTTGGCGTGGGGGCAGAAGAAGAGCAGCGACTCGGCCAGGGTCTCGAGCAGGCCGCCTATCCCGGCTCGCAGCAGAGGCGAGCCATGAGGATCCTCGGCGGCGAAGCGGTTGTGGCCTTGCGCATCCGCCAGGCTCACGTGCAGGTGCAGGCCGCTACCCGCCAGGTGACCAAACGGCTTGGCCATGAAGCAGGCCTGCATGCCATAGGTCTCGGCCAGCCCCTTTACCAGGCGCTTGTAGCGAACCCCCTGATCGAGGGCGAGCAGGGCCGGACCGTGCTCCAGGGTGATCTCGGCCTGCCCCGGGGCATACTCGGAGATGGCGGTGCGGGCCGGCAACCCCTGCAGGCGGCAGGCGGCGTAGAGATCGGCCAGAAACGGCTCGAGCAGGGCCAGCTCGCGCACCCCGTAGACCTGGGGCTCCCGTGGGCGACGCCCATCCCCGAGGCGGGCCGGCTGAGGGCGGCCGAAGGGGTCATCCTCCCGATCCAGCAGGTAGAACTCCAGCTCCACCGCCATCACGGGATAAAGGTCGCGCGCTGCCAGGGTGTCGATGACCCGGGTGAAGGCATGACGGGGATCGGCCAGGGCCGCCGGCAGCCCGGCCACCGGATCCAGGCTGAGCTGCAACGCCCCGGTGGGCACCCGCCGCCATGGCAGCAGGGTGAGCGACCCCGCCACCGGGCGGGCCAGGCAGTCCATGTCCGCCACGTCCCACACCAGGCCGGTCTCGTCCACGTCCTCCCCGTTGACCGTGAGCGCCAGTATGCTCGAGGGAAGCGGCCGGCCATGGTGATAGAGGGGCAACAGCTCCTCCCGGCGCAGCAGCTTGCCGCGGCTGATCCCGGCCAGATCGATGAGGTAGATCTCGAACGCCTCCACCTCCGGGTGGGCGGCGAGGAAGGCCTCGGCCTCCTCCAGGGGTCCCCAATCACCCATCGAGTCCATCCCCGGCCAGCAGCTCGGCGATGGCCTCGTCCAGGGTGGCGAGCAGCCTATCCACCTGCTCGCTGCGGGTCTCCGGGCAGCAGAGCATCATGTTGTGGAACGGGGTGATGAGGATGCCGCGGTTGATGAGATAGAGGTGCAGCGCCCGCTGCAGGGGATCGTCGAAGGCGGCCTCCGCCTCGGCACCGCTGCGCGGCGGCAGCGGGCAGAACTGAAACTCGCAGCGGGCCCCCAGCTCGGTGACCGACCAGGGCAGGGCGTGACGCTCGATGAGGCGGCGCAGCCCCTCGGCCAGACGGCGCGCCTCGTGCAGCATGTGGGCATAGGCGGCCTGGGTCATGACCCGCCCCAGGTTGGCCCGCATGGCATGCATCACCATGGCATTGGCAGACAAGGTGGTGCCCATGCCGCTGTGACCGTGCCCGGTCGGCGAGGCGGCCCGCTCCCGCGCCGCCGCCATGCCGCTGGCCACCTCTTGGGTGAAGCCGAACACGGCGCAGGGGAGGCCGCCGGCTATCGCCTTGCCCAGGGTGAGCAGGTCCGGCTCCAGACTCCAGGCCCGGGTACAGCCCCCCGGATGGGTCGAGAGGGTGTGGGTCTCGTCGATGATGAGCAGGGTGCCATGACGCCGGGTGAGTTCACGCAGGCGTGGATGAAAACCGGAATCTGGCAACACCATGCCGATGTTGGTCATGGCCGGCTCGCACAAGACGGCGGCCACATCCCCGGGCGCCAGGGCCGCCTCGAGGGCCGCCGGATCGTTGAAGGGGACGACGCGACTGGCGATGGCCGGATCCGCCCCCATGCCGATGAGGCCGGGACGTGCCACCGTCTCCCCATCCCGCAGCCGCACCAGGGTCTCCTCCACGGTGCCGTGGTAGCAGCCGTCGAACAGGATCACCACCGAGCGCCCGGTGATGGCGCGGGCCCAGCGCAGGGCGTAGCGGTTGGCATCGGTGGCGCTGGCACTGACCTGCCAGAGGGGCAGGCCGAAGCGCTCGGCCAACAGCTCGCCGCAGACCACCGCATCCTCTCCCGGCAGCATGGTCGTGAGCCCCAGGTAGGCCTGACGGGCTATCGCCTCGGCCACCGGCAGCGGCGAGTGGCCAAACATGCTGCCGGTGTCGCCGAGGCAAAAGTCCACATAGTCGTGGCCGTCTGCGTCGGTAAAGTGCGCCCCCTGGGCCTGACTGACAAACAGCGGCACCGGGGTCGACCAGTCGCTCATCCAGTGCATGGGGACACCGCCAAACAGGCTCTCCCGAGCCCGGCCGGCCAGGGCCACCGACCTGGGATTGGCGGCGAGAAAGCGGGTCTCTTCGCGGGCCATCAGACGGGCCACGGCGGCGGGTGTGATGGGGTTCATGCTCGCTCCTTGGGTCATGAGGGTCCCATTGAGTGTGATTTTCCCCCTGCGGAGCCGTCAATCAAACCGCTCGAGATTTGTTCAAGCCACAGGGCACTTCACAAAAATCGGGGCAAGCCGTTATCCCCGTCGCATTTTGGGGGAGCAATCGACCCCCAAGCGTCTGTTTTATGGAATGATTCCCCTATTACTACCTCTAAAGTGGAGTCAACATGTCCCGCTTGCTCAAGCTGTGGCTGCCCCTGGTGCTCTTTCTCTTCCTGATGGTGATCCCGACCCACTGGATCCCCCTGCCCGGTCTCACCCTCATCGAACAGCGGGTGATCGCCCTGTTCGTGCTGGCGGCCCTGTGCTGGATCCTCGAGCCCATCCCCATCTACGCGACCTCGCTGCTCATCATAGTGCTCGAGCTGCTGCTGCTCTCGGACAAGGGGATCTGGCTCTTCACCGCCGGCAAGGGGAGCGAGGGGTTCGGTAACCTGCTCCCCTACACGGACGTGATGGCCACCTTCGCCTCCCCGGTCATCATGCTGTTTCTCGGCGGCTTCTTCCTTGCCATCGCCGCCACCAAGTACCGCCTCGACATCAACCTGGCACGGGTGCTACTGCGCCCCTTCGGCTCCAACCCCAGGGTGGTGATGCTGGGGCTGATGCTGATCACCGCCATCTTCTCCATGTTTATGAGCAACACGGCCACCACCGCCATGATGCTCTCCATCCTGGCCCCGGTGCTGGCCCTCTTCCCGGATCAGGACCCGGCCAAGACCGGCATGGTGCTGGCCATTCCGGTGGCCGCCAACCTGGGGGGGATCGGCACCCCCATCGGTACCCCGCCCAACGCCGTGGCCCTCAAATACCTGACCGGCGAGCACGCCATCAGCTTCGGCCAGTGGATGGGGTTTGCCGTGCCCTTCGTGGCCATCCTGCTGCTGCTCGCCTGGTTTCTGCTCGGACGCCTCTTCCCGAGCCGCCTCGAGCGGGTCGAGCTCAAGCTGGAGGGACGCTTCCTGCAGGGGATCAAGCCCTGGACCGTCTACCTCACCTTCATCGTCACCATACTGCTCTGGCTGCTCGGCGGCATGCACGGCATGAACTCCTATGTGGTGGCCATGATCCCGGTGGCGGTCTTCGTCTGTACCGGCATCATCACCAAGGACGATCTGCACAAGATCTCCCTCGACGTGCTCTGGCTGGTGTCGGGCGGTATCGCCCTCGGGCTGGCCCTCGAGGAGAGCGGCCTGGCCGAGCGGCTCATCACCCATATCCCGTTCCACGAGTACTCCACCCTGGCGGTGCTGGTCGGAGCCTGCCTGCTGGCCCTGCTGATGGCCAACTTCATGTCCAACACGGCCACCGCCAACCTGTTGCTGCCGCTGGTGGCGGCACTCGCCGCCGGCATGCCGGAGCTGGCCGAATGGGGCGGCGCCCATACTCTGATCCTGGCGGTGACCCTGTCGGTGTCGCTTGGTATGTCGCTCCCCATCAGCACCCCGCCCAACGCCCTGGCCCATGCCACCGGTCTGGTACAGAGCAAGCAGATGGCCGTCATCGGCGTGGTGATGGGGGTGGTGGGCACCCTACTGGCCATGGTCTGGATCTACCAGATCGCCGCCCTGGGCTGGATCTAGCCGGCGGGCGGTGGACTGGATTTCACCGCCCATATGCCCGATGCTGAAGGGGGTCAAGGATGAAAGGAGTCATCGTCTTGCTTGCTCGCCTGCTTCCCCTGTTTTGGTGCTCCCTGGCCCTGGCCGGGAGCCCGCAACCGGCCGAGGTGACCTTTATCACCACGGAGAGTTCTATCACGGCCAAGGCCCCCGAGCCCGGCGAAAAGACGCAGATCCAGGTCTACAAATATGAGCAGCCCAACGGGGTGGTGAGCTATTCGGATCGCTCCCCCCTGGAGGGAAAATACGAGGTGCTGGTGTTTGAACACTGCTTCGCCTGTGACCCCGCCTCCCCCATCGACTGGCACCACACCGGCCTCTATGTGCAGGACTACGCCGCCACCATCCAGGCCGCCGCCCGGGCCTACCGGGTCGAGCCGGCCCTGATCCGCGCCCTGATCCACGCCGAGTCAGCCTTCAACCCCATGGCGGTATCGCGCAAGGGGGCCATGGGGCTCACCCAGCTGATGCCGGGCACGGCGCGCGATCTCGGGGTGGGAGATGCCTTCCTCGCCGAGCAGAACATCTTCGGCGGAGTCAAATACCTCTCTGGCTTGCTGCGCCAGTACAATGGCGATATACGACTGGCGACCGCCGCCTACAACGCAGGGCCGGGCGCCGTCGATCGCCACAAGGGGGTCCCCCCCTACGCCGAGACCCGCGCCTATGTCGAGCGCATCGCCCTGCTCTACCAGCGCTATCGGGACGCCCTCGGCAGCCGCAACCGCCTGTAAAAAACGCACCCCGAGGGGTGCGTCTTACGGAGATACACGTTTAAGAGAGGGCTTAATCCTTGCTGGCCACGGCGCGATAGGCCAGGGCACCGATGATCCCGCCGACAATGGGGGCAACCCAGAACAACCACAGCTGGCTTACCGCCCAGTCACCCACAAACAGGGCCACGCCGGTGCTGCGTGCCGGGTTGACCGAGGTGTTGGTCACCGGGATCGAGATGAGGTGGATCAGGGTCAGGCACAGGCCAATGGCGATCGGTGCGAAGCCGGCCGGGGCACGCTCGTCGGTGGCCCCCATGATGACAAACAGGAAGAAGGCGGTCATCACCACCTCGCACACCAGGGCTGCGGTCAGGCTGTAGCCACCCGGAGAGTGCTCACCATAACCGTTGGAGGCAAAGCCCGCCGCCACATCGAAGCCGGCCTGGCCACTGGCGATGACGTAGAGTACGCCGCCGGCCAGCACGCCGCCGATCACCTGGGCGGCGATATAGGGCAGTACCTTGGAAGCCGGGAAGCGGCCACCGGCGAAGAGGCCGACGGTAACGGCCGGGTTGAGGTGACAACCGGAGATGTGCCCGATGGCATAAGCCATGGTCAGCACGGTGAGGCCGAAGGCGAGGGCGACCCCGAGCAGGCCGATCCCCACATCGGGAAAGGCAGCCGCCAGCACGGCACTGCCACAACCCCCCAGCACCAGCCAGAAGGTCCCCATCAATTCCGCAGCATACGATTTCATTGTGTTCTCCTCATCTGTTGTGAGCCGGCCTGCGGGGCCGACACCGGGCGCATTATGTAAATCAGGCGCCATTTGGCTAGTCTGCGCTCGCGAGATGACAATTGTGATTCAAGTCACAACTCAATGATTAACAATCATATTTTTCCAAGAGAACAAAAAAGAGCCTCTCGGCTCTTCTCTGATCACACGACAGTTTTTGACAAAAAACTCAACGGTAGCGACCTCCCGTGGCTCCCCTGACCCGACCGGCCATGCGGATCAGGCTCTGGCGGGTGTGCAGGTGGCACAGGGCGATGGCCAGCGCGTCGGCAGCATCCGCCTGGGGAGTGCCCGGCAGCTTGAGCAGGTGCTTGACCATGTGTTGCACCTGGCTCTTGTCGGCCCCCCCCGTGCCCACCACCGCCTGCTTGATCTGGGTCGGCGAATACTCGCTCACCGGCAGGCCGGCATTGACCGCCGCCACGATGGCGCTGCCGCGGGCCTGGCCGAGCTTGAGGGCCGAGTCGGCGTTGCGGGCCATGAAGACCCGCTCGATGGCAAACTCGGCCGGCGCGAACTGGGTGATGATCTCGCTCACCCCGTCGTAGACCTGCTTGAGACGGCTCGGCAACTCACCCAGATCGGTGCGGATGCAGCCCGATCCCAGGTACTCCGCCTTGCCGCCCACCACCCGGATCACCCCGTACCCCGTGATCCGCGACCCCGGATCGATTCCCAAAATAACGCTCATCGACTCACATAGATTGAACTGCAATGGGCGCCACCATAGCAGAGTTGGCCCACCTTGGCGCGCTCAGCCTTGCCCCAGCCAGTCACGCAGCACCGCCTCCCGGTCCCCATCCAGCGCCGGCGAGGCGCGCCCGTAGCATACCGGGGTGGCCGACAGATGGAGCGGGTTGGCCAGGGTGGGCAAGGATTGTTCGCCGCGCTGCACCTGCTGCACCCAGCCGCGTACCGCCCCCTGCTCGAGGGCAAACAGGGCATCCAGGGTGAGGATGGGGCCACCCGGCACCCCGACCGCCTCCAGCATGGCACTCCACTCGGCGCTGCCGCGCGCCAGCAACCGCTCGGCAATCAGGGCGTTGAGCCGGTGACGCTGGCGCACCCGGGCGGCGTTAGTGGCAAAGTCCGGGTCCGTCGCCCACCCGGGTTCCCCCAACAGGGCCGCCAGGGCGGCAAACTGGCCGTCGTTACCCACCGCCAGGATGAGATGGCCATCACTGGTGGGATAGACGTCGTAGGGGACGATATTGGGGTGGCCGTTGCCAAGGCGCCCGGGCGCCCGACCGGTGGCGAGATAGTTCATCGCCTGGTTGGCCAGCACCGCCACCGACACGTCGAGCAGGGCCAGATCGATCTGCTGCCCCTCCCCGGTCCGCTCCCGGTGACGCAGGGCCGCCTGGATGCCGATGGTGGCGTAGAGGCCGGTGAGGATGTCGACGAGCGCCACCCCCACCTTGACCGGCCCGCCGCCGGGCACCCCATCGGGTTGACCCGTGATGCTCATCAGCCCCCCCAGCCCCTGGATCAGCAGATCGTAACCGGGTCGCTGGGCCCAGGGCCCATCCTGGCCAAAACCGGTGATGGAGCAGTAGATGAGCTCTGGGCGGCGGGCCTTGAGGCTCGGGTAATCGAGGCCAAAGCGCGCCAGCCCCCCCACCTTGAAGTTCTCGATCACCACGTCGGCCCGGTCCACCAATGCCAGCAGGGTGTCTCTGTCGCGCGCCAGATCCAGGGCGATGGAACGCTTGCCC
Organism: Aeromonas sp. R6-2; assembly: GCF_040908155.1. Classification (NCBI taxonomy): domain Bacteria; kingdom Pseudomonadati; phylum Pseudomonadota; class Gammaproteobacteria; order Aeromonadales; family Aeromonadaceae; genus Aeromonas; species Aeromonas sp. R6-2. The sequence goes on from NZ_JBFODE010000046.1 coordinate 33,489, forward strand.
CGGTTGGTCGCGTGAAAGTAGGCCGCCTCCCCCGCCACCAGCTCGGGCGGGCCCCAATGGCGGGTGTCGTCACCGCGCCCGGGGGCCTCCACCTTCACCACATCGGCGCCGAGATCGGCAAGCAGCTGGCTGGCCCAGGGGCCGGCCAGCACGCGACTGAGATCCAGCACGCGCACACCGGCAAGGGGCCCCATCACTCGAACGCCTGCAGACCGGTCTGGGCGCGCCCGAGGATCAGGGCGTGAATGTCGTGGGTCCCCTCGTAGGTGTTGACCGCCTCCAGATTCATCAGGTGGCGGATGACGTGGAACTCGTCGCTGATGCCGTTGCCCCCGTGCATGTCGCGGGCGACGCGGGCTATCTCCAGCGCCTTGCCGCAGCCGCTGCGCTTGATAAGCGACACCAGCTCCACCGGGCAGCGCCCCTCGTCCATCAGGCGCCCGGCGCGCAGGCAGCCCTGCAGGCCGAGGGCAATCTCGGTCTGCATGTTGGCGAGCTTGAGCTGAAACAGCTGGGTGGCGGCCAGCGGGCGGCCGAACTGCTGGCGATCCAGCCCGTACTGGCGGGCGGCGTGCCAACAGAACTCGGCGGCACCGAGCGCCCCCCAGGCGATGCCGTAGCGCGCCTTGTTCAGACAGCCGAACGGCCCCTTGAGGCCGCTCACCCCGGCCAGCCGGTTGGCCTCCGGCACCAAGACCCGATCCATCACGATTTCACCTGTGATGGAGGCGCGCAGGGAGAACTTGCCCTCGATCTTGGGGGCCGAGAGCCCGGCCATCCCTTTCTCCAGCACGAAGCCGGTGATTTCGCCCTCCAGCTTGGCCCACACCACGAAGAGATCGGCGATGGGGGAGTTGGTGATCCACATCTTGTTGCCGGTGAGCAGATAGCCGCCCTCGACCCGCTCGGCGCGGCTCTTCATAGAGCCGGGATCGGAACCTGCATCCGGCTCGGTGAGGCCAAAGCAGCCCACCAGCTCGCCCCGGGCCAGTCCCGGCAGCCAGCGCTGACGCAGGGCCTCGTCCCCATAGGCGTGGATCGGGTGCATCACCAAGGAGGATTGCACGCTCATGGCCGAGCGGTAGCCGCTGTCGACCCGCTCCACCTCCCGGGCGATAAGGCCGTAGGCCACATGGTTGACCCCGGCGCAGCCATACTGCTCCGGCAGGGTGGCGCCGAGCAGCCCCAGCTCGCCAAACTCGTTCATGATGGTGCGGTCAAACTGCTCGCGACGGTTGGCCTCCAGCACTCTGGGCATCAGCCGCTCCTGACAGTAGTCGCGGGCTGCGTCGCGGATGAGCCGCTCCTCGTCGCTCAGCTGGTCGTCGAGAAAGAAGGGATCTTGCCAATCGAAGGGGGTACGGGCCATGGGGCGCTCCTTGCCGGGGGAAAAAGAGGTGATGAAATAACCACGCCTCCATTCTACCGGGCCCCCTTTATGAAACAATCCCTTAACACTTGAGCAGGCGATAGAGGGTGGAGCGGCTGATGGCAAGGCGTCTTGCCGCCTCGCTCAGGTTGCCTCCGCAGGCGGCCAGTGTCGCCTCGGCCTGGCTGCGCCGCCCCTCGGCCAGGGTGAGAGCCGGGCGTTCCCGGGTCGCTGGCAAGGTGAGGTGACAGGGGGCAATCTGGGCCGCCCCGTCGGCCAGCACACAGGCCACCTCCAGCACCTGCTTGAGCTGGCGCACGTTGCCTGGCAAGGGATGAGCCAGCAGCTGCGCCTCGGCATCCGGCGCGAGCCCCATCCCCGGCTCCATCTCGGCCAGCAGGCGCCCCATCAGCTCACGCCGGGCCGGCACAGACCACTCCCGCAAGGGAGGGATCCTGTGGTGCCAGCCACAGAGGCGGTAGTAGAGATCCTCGCGAAACTGGCCACTCGCCACCATCTCCTTGAGACCGCGGTGACTCGCCGAGACCAGCCAGAAGTCCACCGGCTCGGGACGGGTGCCGCCGACCGGGGTGACGGCGCGCTCCTGCAATACCCGCAGCAGTCGGGTCTGGGCCGACAGCGGCAGCTCGCCGATCTCGTCGAGCATCAGGATGCCGCCGTGGGCGGCGCGCAGGTAACCCTGGCTCCCCTGGCTGCGGGCACCGCTGAAGGCCCCACCCAGATAGCCAAAGAGTTCGGCCTCCACCAGATCCGCCGGCAGGGCACCACAGTTGACGCACACCAGGGGGCCGGCGGCGCGCGCCGAGGTGCGGTGCAGTTCGCGCACCAGATGCTCCTTGCCGCTGCCGGTCTCCCCCTCGATCAGCAAGGGGATGCCACGGGCCAGCATGCGTTGTGCCACCCGTTCGGGGGCGGCCCGGCCGGCACCGGCCGGGCGGGCCTGGGCCTGCTCCAGGGGATGACACTCGAGCCAGCGCCGCCCCGCCCGGTTGGCACCGAGCAGTTCCCCATCCTCCCCCAGCAGCAGGCGCGCCGACCAGGGGCTCTGGGGCTCGAGATCGAGCAGCCGTCCGGGTCGTCCCGCCAGCAGGGCGTTCTCCAGTGTCATGGCGAGCAGGCGCACGGTACCGAGCATGTCGTGGCCATGGCCCCCCGCCTCGGAGGAGAGATCGAGCACCCCGACCGTGTTGCCGTCCGGCCCGAGCAGGGGAATGGCACTGCAACCGAGGAAGCGGTGGCGCTCGAAGAAGTGTTCGCCCCCCAGCACCTGCACCTCGCTCCCCTCGCACAGGGCGGTACCGATGGCGTTGGTCCCCTTGCTCGCCTCCCCCCAGCAGGCGCCCGGTTGCAGAAAGACCCGCTCGGCCTGGCGCTCAAACAGCGGGCTGCCGCCCGCATCGAGGATAGCCCCCTGGGTGTCGCACAGGAGCAGCCGGCAGGGACGCCCGGCCTGGAGCTGCTCGAACAGGGGCAAGACGTAGCGGCGAAAACAGTCGACCAGGTCACGCCCCCCTTCGAGACGGGCCGAGAGCTCGCCGCGCGCCAGCAGATCGAGATCGGCCTCGTTCCCCGGTTGCAGGCCCATCTCCCGGCAACGCAACCAGGAGCGGCGAATGGGATCGGACGGGGCGGGGTAACTCATGGGGCCTCCTTGCGACTGTAGCGAAACGAGACAGGGCCGTGCGACAGGTGTCGCACCCCGATACAGGGCGCGGGCAGCAGAGCCCCGCACATCTGCCACACCATACGCCGGCGCCCTCCATTTTGTTACGTTTTTTTAACTTTTCATCCAAGTGTCGCGCCCCTGGCACACCCCTTGCGTTGGCAGCCCTCACCCGCAGCGCGGGCCACACACGGACTGAATACACAAGGAGACACACCATGATCTATGCCGCTCCCGGTCAAACCGGCTCCCTCGTCAGCTTCAAATCCCGTTACGACAACTTCATCGGTGGTGACTGGGTGGCGCCGCGCGCCGGCCGCTATTTCGAGAACGTCTCGCCGGTCGATGGCCGCGTCTTCTGCGAGGTGGCCCGCTCCGACGCCGCCGACATCGAGCTGGCGCTGGATGCGGCCCACAAGGCGTTCGCCAGCTGGAGCAAGACCAGCGTCACCGAGCGCAGCAACCTGCTGCTGCGCATCGCCGATCGCATCGAGCAAAACATAGAGCGGCTCGCCATCGCCGAGACCTGGGAGAATGGCAAGGCGGTGCGCGAGACCCTGGCCGCCGACCTGCCCCTGGTGGTGGATCACTTCCGCTACTTCGCCGGCTGCATCCGCGCCCAGGAGGGTTCGGCCGCCGAACTGGATCAGAACACCGTCAGCTACCACTTCAAGGAGCCCATCGGGGTGGTCGGCCAGATCATCCCGTGGAACTTCCCGCTGCTGATGGCGGCCTGGAAGCTGGCCCCGGTGCTGGCGGCCGGCTGCTGCAGCGTGCTCAAGCCCGCCGAGCAGACCCCGGTCACCATCATGCTGATGATGGATCTCATCAAGGACATACTGCCCGCCGGCGTGGTCAACGTGGTCAACGGCTTCGGCGCCGAGGCGGGCCAGGCGCTCGCCACCAGCGACCGGATCCAGAAGCTCGCCTTCACCGGCTCCACCGAGGTGGGGGCCCATATCCTGCGCTGCGCCGCCGACAGGCTGATCCCCTCCACCGTGGAGCTGGGTGGCAAGTCCCCCAACATCTACTTCGCCGACGTGATGGACCACGAGAGCAACTACATCGACAAGGCGGTGGAAGGGATGCTGATGACCTTCTTCAACCAGGGGGAAGTGTGCACCTGCCCCTCCCGTGCCCTGGTGCATGAGAAAATCTACGACGACTTCATGGACAGGGTGCTGGCCCGCGCCCGCACCATAGTCCAGGGCAACCCCCTCGACACCGCTACCCAGGTCGGCGCCCAGGCGTCCCGCGAGCAGTTCGACAAGATCCTGAGCTACATGGAGATCGGCCGCGGCGAGGGGGCCAGGATGCTGCTGGGCGGCGGTGCGGCCACAGTGAGCGGGCTGGAGGGGGGCTTCTACATCCAGCCCACCATCTTCTTTGGTCAGAACAGGATGCGGGTGTTCCAGGAGGAGATCTTCGGCCCGGCCCTCGGGGTCACCACCTTCAAGGACGAGGCGGATGCCCTGGCCATTGCCAACGACACCCGGTACGGCCTGGGGGCAGGCCTGTGGACCCGCGACAGCAACCTGGCCTGGCGCATGGGGCGCGGCATCCAGGCCGGCCGGGTCTGGGTCAACTGCTACCACGCCTACCCGGCCCACGCGGCCTTCGGCGGCTATAAAAAATCAGGGATAGGCCGCGAGACCCACAAGATGATGCTGGACCACTACCAGAACACCAAGAACCTGCTGGTGAGCCACGACATCAACCCCCTCGGCTTCTTCTAAGGCGGTGGTGAATGCACGAGGGCGCCCCGGGGCGCCCTCTCTTATGCCCGCTCGCCCCCCAACTGCTGGCGGTAGCGCTGGGGGGCGCAGCCCTGCTCGCGCTGGAACATGGCGATAAAGGCCGAGGTGGAGGTGTAACCGAGGCGCCAGGCGATCTCCTGCACCGGCATGTCGCCACGTAGCCAGGCCAGGGCCTTGACCATGCGCAGCCGGGTGCGCCACTGCCCCAGGCTCATGCCGAGCTCCTTCTGACAGCGCCGTGCCAGGGTGCGCTCCGTGGTATGCAACGACGTGGCCCACTCGGCCAGGGTGCGGTTGTCCTCCGGCGCCGCCTGCAGGGCCGCCAGCAAGGGGGCGAGCAGGCGATCGCGGCTCATGGGCAGGTAGCTCGGCTGACAGCGGGTGCGCGCCAGCTTCTCGATGAAGAGCTCGGCCTGACGCCGGTCCCACTCCTCCCGGGTGTGGCCGACCCGGCGCAGGGTGAAGTCGTCGAGCAGGGCGCGCAGCAATGGGGTGAGGGCAAGCAGCACCGGCTCCCCCGGCAGGCACCTGGCCAGCTCGTGGCTCACGTAGATGGAGGTGTAGTCCAGGGTCTGCTCGTTATAGGCGGAGTGAGGCACATCCGCCGGCACCCAGATAAGGTAATCGGGCGGGGCCACCAGCCGCTCTCCGGCCACCTCCACCACCATGATGCCGAGGCTGATGAGGCTGAGCTGGCCCCAGGGATGAGCGTGCTCGGCGCAGGCGTTGCCCCCCTGGATCTGGCTGTAGCGAAAGTAGAGGGGCTGAGGGGGAGTGAGCTGGCGATCCTGCTCGGCCAGGGTGAGGGTCCCCATAAGAATGTCCCAAACCGGTTATTGGATGTCTTATTTACGCTACTTGTTTCATAAAAGACAAGGCTAGACTCCCTCTGTTCCATCGAGGAGTCCCTATGTCTCAACTCTTTCCCCTGCTCGCCGTCCTCATCTGGGCGGCCAATACGGTGGTCTCCAAGGCCGCGGCAGGCCTTATCGATCCGGCCGCCATCTCGTTTTATCGCTGGGTGGTCGCCGCCCTGGCACTCTCCCCCTTCTGCCTGCCGCTCTTGTGGCGCCGCCGTGGAGAGCTGCGCCCCTGGCTCGGCAAGCTGCTGATCCTGGCGGCCCTTGGCATGGTGCTCTACCAGTGCATCGCCTACTACGCGGCGCACCAGACCTCAGCCACCAACATGGGGGTGATCGGCTCCCTCATTCCCCTGCTGACCGTGGTGCTGGGCGCCCTCTTCTTCGGCCATCGCCCCGGCCACCGGGCCGTGGTGGGCGTGCTCGTCTCCCTGTTCGGGGTGCTCTGGCTGCTCGGTCAGGGACAGCCTCTGGCCCTGCTGCACGCCGGCATCAACCCGGGGGACGGGCTCATGCTGCTCGGCACCACCAGCTACGCCCTCTATGGCCTCTTGCTGCGCCGCTGGCAGCCCCCCTTCGGCCCCTGGCTCAACCTCTACCTGCAGGTGCTGCTGGCGGTGCTGCTGCTGGTTCCGGTGGCCGCCAGCGCCGACTCTCTGGTCATCCCGCAAGATGCCATGGGCCTGGTGCTGTTCGCCGGCATCGCCTCCTCCCTGTTTGCCGCCTACTGCTGGATGCGGGGGCTGGCTACCCTGGGTCCGGAGCGCACCGCCATCTTCATGAACCTGATGCCCCTGTGCACGGCCCTGATGGCCACCCTGAGCCTGGGTGAGCCGGTGCACGGCTACCACCTGCTGGGCGGGGGACTCATCTTGAGCGGCGTCGCCTTGAGCCAGTACCGGCCGCGCCGGCCCCGGCTTGCCACCTCATGAAAAACGGGAGCCGATGGCTCCCGCTTGCTTACAGCTCCTTGCGCCAGCGATAGCGCCGCTCGGGGCGGCCACGCTGACCATAGTTGAGCTCCACCTCCAGCCGGTCCTCCGACTCCAGGTACTCCAGGTAGCGGCGTGCCGTAGTGCGGCTTAAAGAGAGGCGCAGGGAGACGGTATCCGTGGTGAAGGTGTGATCCGGCTCACCGGCCAGCAGGTCGAGCACCTGGCGCAAGGTGATGGCGTCGATCCCCTTGGGGGTGTCACGGCTCTCTCGCGGGCGCCCCTTGCCGAGCAGACGGTCGAGATCCCCCTGATCCAGGTGGCGGCGCTCGGCCAGCCGGCGGCACAGCGCCTGCACCTCGGCCAGGCTCTGCTGGATGCGTGACAGGCGCAGGGGCTTGATGATGTAGTCCTGCACCCCCAGATTGAGGGCGCGCTGGATGCTGGCCACATCGCTGGCGGCGGTGACCATGATCACCTGGCTGTCGATGCCCCGGGCGCGCAGGCTGGCGACCCACTCCAGACCCGAGCCATCGGGCAGGGAGACATCCACCAGCAGCAGCTGGATCGGGGTGGCGTTGAGCATCTGCTCTGCCTCGGCCAGGGTCTCGGCCCTGCCCAGCAGGCTAAAACCGGGGCGATTGGCGACGAGTTCGGCCAGGATGGCGGCGATGCGCGGATCATCTTCGATGATGAGGCTGGTTATTGACTCCATGTCTTACACTAGTTGTTCTTTATCGAGATAAATGCCGAACAGTGTGGTTCGGGCAGCGGTGCGCCGCCATTCTATCACACCCCCGTGACGCTCGGCCGTCTCCTTGACCAGAAACAGCCCCACCCCGTGATCGCCACTCTGACGGCTCACTCCGTATTCGAACAGGTGATCGGCGAGCGCCTCATCGACCCCGGTGCCGCTGTCTTCGACCTCGATCACCAGACGCCGCCCCTGATCGTCGAGCGAGAGCAGCACCCTGGGCGCGACCCGCTCCCGGTTGGCCCGGGCGGCGCGAATGCCGTTGTCGAGCAGGTTGCCGATGAGGGTGATGAGATCCGCCGACACCGAGACCGGGTACTCCTCCAGATGGGAGTCGGGGTCGAGCTCGAGGCGCACCCCCAGCTCCCGGGCCCGGCTGAACTTGCCGAGGATAAGGCCGGCCACCGGCTTGTCCTGCACGGCGCGCAGCAGATCCCCGAGCAGCACCTGGCACTCGTCGTTCTCACGCTGGATAAGCTCCACCGCCTGGCTCACGTGACCCAGTTGCAAGAGTCCGGAGAGGCTGCTCAGCTTGTTGGCAAACTCGTGGGTCTGCATGCGCAGCAGCTCCGCATACTGGCGCAGGTGGGTCACCTGGGAGGCGAGGCTGCCGGCCGCCTCGGGGCGGCTGAAGATAAGCAGGCGGGCCCCACCGTGGCCTATCTGTTGCAGCCGGCCAACGAAGCTCTCCCCGTGCACCTGAAACTGGATCTCCCCTTCCGCCCGGCTCAGGCTCGCCGCCAGACAGGGCACCAGGGGGGCCAGGGGTTGCCCCACCAAGGACTGGCGCCCCGGTCCCGGCAGGCGCAACTGGTAGAAGGCGGCGCTGTTGAGCATGCTCACCCGTCCCTCTCGGTCGATGGCGATGATCCCCTCCTGAATGCTCTCGAGCACCAGCTCCTGCTCCACGAAGCGCCGCGCTATGGTCTCGGGCTCCAGATCGAGCAGGGTACGCTTCAGGCGCCGCTGGATCCCGAGTGCCAACAAGAGCCCGGCCCCCAGCAGGGAGAGGATGGCCCCCACCACCAGGGAGAGGCGCTCCATATAGACCGCCTCCACCCGCTTCATCAGATAGCCCACCACCACGGTGCCGATGGGGCGACCGTCGGCACCGAGCACAGGGGAGAAGCAGCGAATGGCCGGCCCCAGGGTGCCCACGTCCCGCGAGCAGTAACTCTGACGGCCGTGCAGGGCATACCAGATATCCTCCCCGCGAAAACGTCCTCCTACCAGCGCCGGGTTGGGGTGGCTCAGGCGAATGGCGTGGCGATCGGTCACCACCATGTAGGCCGCATCGGTGCGGGCGCTGAGCCCCTCTATGTAGTCGCGCAGGGTGGCATCCTGCCCCCGTTGCAGGGCCACCACCACCCGCTCGTCACCGGCCAGAATGCGGGCCAGCTCGCTCCCCTTCTCCTCCAGGTTGTTCTCCACCAGATGACGGATGAAGAGGGCCAGCAGGGTCCCCAGCACCAGGAGCAGCAGTAGGGAGACCGACAGGGAGAGAAGCAGAACCTGATGGCGCAGTTTCATGGGATGCCCTTGCATGTCAGCGAAGTGCCCAATAATGGGGGCGCCACCAGGCCCGGTCAATGAGGGGGGCCGGATCCCCGTCAAACTCGGCCAGCCCCTCGGCGCGGGCCGCCAGGGCCACGGCGCTCGCCACGGCGCGGGCTACCTCGCCCACCTGCTCGATGGGGGGCAGCAGCCGACCCGCCTCAAGGGGATAAGCCCCCACCGCCTCCACGGCCGCCAGCAACATGCCGTCGCTGATGCGCCGCGCCTTCACCGCGGTGGCACCGAGGCCGATGCCGGGGAAGACGTAGACGTTGTTGCACTGGGAGACACTGCGCAGGCTCTCTCCCACCGGTACCGGGGCAAAGGGGCTGCCGGTGGCGATCAGGGCGCGCTCTCCGCTCGCCTCCCACACCTGCTGCGGGGTCGCCTCGGCGCTGCGGGTGGGGTTGGAGAGTGGCAGGATCACCGGCCGCTCGTTCACCGCCCCCATCGCCTCGAGCACGGCGCGGGTGAAGAGCCCGCCCTGACCGCTCACCCCGATGAGCACACCGGGGCGCAGGCGCTGGATCACCGCCGCCAGATCGCCACTGGCCTCTTCCGGGGGGCGGACGAAGGGGCGTTGGCCCGGGGTAAGCTCGGCTCTGTCGCGGCTCACCACTCCCTCCTGATCGAACAGCCAGATGGTGTCACTGCCACCGGCCAGTTGCGCCAACATGGCGGCGATGCCGCAACCGGCGGCGCCGGCGCCCACGATCAGCACAGGGGTACCGGCCAGGGCCCGTCCCGCCTGGCGCAGGCCCGCCAGCACACAGGCCGAGGTGACGGCCGCCGTGCCCTGGATATCGTCGTTGAACATGCACAGCTCATCCCGGTAGCGGGCCAGCAGGTTGGCGGCGTGCTTGCCGGCAAAGTCTTCGAACTGCAACACCACCTGGGGCCAGCGGCGGCGAATGGCGGCCACCACCTTGTCCATGAAGTGGTAGTAGGTCTCCCCGTCGATGCGCGGCGCCTGCCAGCCGAGGTAGGAGTCATCTTCCAAAAGCTCGGGGTTATTGGTGCCCACATCGACGCACAGGGGCAGGGTGCGGGCCGGGTCTATGCCGCCGGCGGCGCTGTAGAGGGCCAGCTTGCCGATGCAGATCCCCATGCCGCCGATGCCAAGATCGCCAAGTCCCAGCACCCGCTCCCCGTCGGAGATGACGATGACATCCACCTCCTGCTCCACCGAGTCGAAGATGGCATCGAGCTCGTCCCGGTCGTGCCAGGAGAGGTAGAGGCCGTGGCTGCGCAGGTAGAGATCGCTGTGACGCTGGCACGCCTCCCCCACCACGGGGGTGTAGATGATGGGCAAGAGCTCCGGCAGGTGGTGGCGCACCAGGTCGTAGAAGAGCACAGGATTGTCCTCCTGCAGCTGACGCAGCAGCAGATGCTGGTCAAACGGGCTCTGCATGGCCTGCACCAACCGGTGAATACGGCGGCGCTGCTGGGCCAGGGACTCCTCTTTATGGGGCATGCGCCCCATCAGGCCGAGGCGACGACGCTCGGCATAGGGCAGGCTGGTGCCCATCAGGGTGTCGTTCATGTGGGGCTCCTTACACGAACAGAGAGATGAGCAGGGTGGCCAGGATCAGCATGAAGGCGCCGCCGAGCCGTGAGGAGATCTGGGCAAACGGCATCAACTGCATGCGCCGCGCCGCAGAGAGCACGGCCACATCGCCGGTGCCCCCCATGTTGGCCATGCACAGGCCGCCGGTGATAGCCGCCTCTATGGGGTAGAAGCCGATCATCCGACCCACGATGGCCGCTCCCAGGGCCCCCCCCAGCACGGTGATCAATACCAGCACGAAGTACTGGAGCGAGAAGGCGGCGACCAGCTCGGGGATGCTGGTGTAGGCGACGCCAATCCCCACCAGCAGCGAGGGAGTCAGGTTGGTGACCACAAACTGGTACCAGTCGGCGGCGGCCTCCTCGAAGCGACGAGGCAGAAGACCGCTCACCTTGATGACGGCTACCGCCAGGATCATCAGGGCAAAAGGATGCATGGGAATAAACTTGCCGAGCAGAGAGCCGAGCACAAACATGCTCGAGCTGATGAAGAGGCCGATGCCGAGGCTCTCGAGGGTCGGGGTGCGGCTCGCCTCCTCGGCGGTGGCGCTCTCCTCGCGGATCATCAGGCGACCGTTGCCGGTAAGGCTCGGGAATCGGCGACCCAAGCGGGCCAACAGGCTACCGACCAGGATCGCCAGGGTGTTGGCGATGACCACCGCCGGCACCATGCGCGAGAGCAGCTCGGCGCTGGAGAGGTGCATGGGCCCGGAGAGGATCTCGACCAGGGGAACGGCCCCCGCCCCCATGCCACCGCCCATGATGGGCAAACCGATGAGCAGCACCGCATTCTTGAAGCCGTAACCAAGCAAGGCACCGGCCAGGCCGACGGCCAGCAGGGCCACCGCCACACCGCCGAGGATCACCGGCAGATAACGCATGGCGGCATTTTTCAGCAGGGCTCGGCTCATGCCAAACACGGAGCCGGTCACCAGGCTGGCGATGAAGAAGTTGAGAAAGCCCCCCTCCTTCATGAAGTTGGTGATGACCGCCCCCGCCTCGGCGGGGAGGAGGTGGTATTCAAACAGAGCGGCACCGCCGAAAATGGCGAGTATGGTGCCGCCTCCCAGGTATTCACGCACCGGGGGGATACGCTCGCCGAGCTCGGTCAGCAGGGTACCGAGTACGAACATGAGCGCCAGGGCGCCCACCATGCCAAGAGGCAGAGAGCCATTCCAGCCGGCGTAGAGTACGCAGGCCGAGAAACCGAAGAAGAGCTGCATCGGCATGCCGGCGATCTGCCAGTTGCCGAGGGCGGTGGGGGTAGCGAGGTTTTTCATTGTTATGCTCCAGCACTGTGTGTGATCGGGCACACTCTAGGGATGCAGGCTCCCTCTGTCGGTTAACTCCCCGCCAAAGCCAAATAAAATCATTGAAACCTTTAACGCCAAGCCGCCCCTCTCCAAGGGGGTATCCGTGACCCCCGTCACAAAACCATTTACTTAGCGTGCTAACAAAGATAGATTGTTAGCACGCTAAGTAAATGGAGTCCCCCATGGACCACTCTCTCGAACGCCTGCGCGAACTCTCTCTGGCCGAACGCCTCGGTCGTCTCTACCGTCTGTGGGGGCGAGTGGCCGATCAGGAGTTGTTGCCCCTCGGCCTCACCTACCCCCGCTGGACCGCGCTCTGGAAGCTCAAGCGTCTGGGCGATCACATCAGCCAGAAGAGTCTGGCCGATGCCCTCGAGATCGAGGTTGCCTCCTTGATGCGAACCCTGGGTCAGCTCGAAGAGCAGGGACTGGTGAACCGCCACTGCTGCAGCGAGGACAAGCGCGCCCGTATCGTCAGCCTGACCGATGCCGGCCTTGAGCTGCTCGCCCAGATGGAGCAACGCATCATGCAGGCCCGTCACGATCTGCTCGGGAGCGTCGATGAGGCCGAGCTGGCCCGCTTCGAGCTGACCCTGGGCAAGATCACCGAGAACGCCCTGGCCCGCCTGGCCAGACACAATCAGCAGGGGTCGCAACAAGATGACACCTGATCAGCAATTTGCCCGTTGGGTGAAGGGGGGCGCCATCGCCTTTACCCTGCTGTTTGCCTACTTCCTGCTGGCCGATCTCAAGATGCCCCTGACTCCCCAGGCCATGGCCACCCGCGGTGTGGTCAAGGTCGCCCCCCAGGTCAGTGGGCGGCTGATGGCCGTCCATGTGCGCAATAACCAGAGCGTGCACAAAGGCGATCTGCTGTTCGAGCTCGATCCTGCCCCCTTCCGGCTGGCGGTCGAGCAGGCCCAACTGGCCCTGGAGCAGGCCAGACAGGAGAACACCAGGCTCGATGCCAACATAGCCGCCGCCGACGCCGATCTGAGTGCGGCAAACACCCGCTACCAACTGGCCGAGCGTCAGGCGCGCCGGGTCAATGCCCTCTATGAGCGCCACCTCATCGCCCAGCAACAGAAAGAGGATGCCGATGGGGCGCTGCGCACGGCACGAGCCGCCCTGGAGGCAAGCCAGGCCACCCTGGTCCAGCTCAAGGTGAGTCGCGGCGAATCGGGCGAGGCCAACCTGCGCCTGCGCCAGGCACATAACAATCTGGAGCGGGCCACCCTCAACCTGGCCTACAGCAGGGTGAGCGCCGAGCAAGATGGGGTGGTCACCAACCTGCAGCTGGAGCAGGGGGCCTACGCCGCCGCCGGCAGCCCGCTGCTGGCACTGGTGGCCGATCAGCTGGAGGTGATCGCCGATTTTCGCGAGAAGGCACTGCGCGGTGCCGAGCAGGGAGACAGGGCACTGGTGGTCTTCGATGGCAGGCCGGGCAGCCTCTATCCGGCCCATATCGACAGCCTGGATGCCGGGGTGAGCGCCGGCCAGTTTGACGCCAACGGCCAGCTCGCCACCCCGAGCCAGTCGGATCGCTGGGTGCGGGATGCCCAGCGACTGCGCCTGCGCCTGCATCTCGATGACGTGGCGCAGACCCGGCTCCCCTCAGGGGCGCGAGCCACCGTACAACTGCTCCCCGAGAACCCCCTGCTCGCCCTGTTGGCCAGGGCCCAGATCACCCTGATCAGCCTGCTGCACTACATCTACTGATAACCGGCCGCCACCCCGTCGATGCGAGGCTGGCGGCTCGAGGAGTCTGCATGTCTTTCACCGCCCCCCTCAGCGGGGATCAACTGCGCCGCTGCCTGCGTATTGCCAGCGGTGCCACCCTGGGGTTTCTCCTGTGCAAGGTGATGAACTGGAACTACGGGGTCTTCTTCACCGTGACCCCCATGCTGCTGCTGGGCACTGTGCCCGCCCTCAATCGCCAGGTGACGCTGCAACTGCTGGCGGCGCCCCTGGTCAGCACTCTGGAAGTGGGCCTGCTGGGGGGGATCTTCGGCGGCTATCCCCTGCTCATGACCCCCATCGTCTTTGGGTTGTTTCTCTACCGCTTTGCCTGCATGTCGAGGGGCAACCTGTTTCTCTTTGGCGCCAACGGTGTCCTGATCCTCAGCATCATGCTCCACTTCGCCAGCTACCCCGGCACGGATCTCAATGACCTCTTCCTGAGCACCCTGATGGGCAATGCCTTCTCGGCCATGGTCGCCTGGCTGCTGGTCTCACTCTTTCCCGACAGCGAGCCACCGGCAAGCCCGGCGCCGGCGCCCAAGCCTTCCCACCGTCTGCGTCATGAGGCGCTGCTGGGTGCCACCCTGGCCACCCTCTCCTTCGTGGTGTTTCAGATCTGCGATCTGAGCGACTCCATGTCGGCCCAGGCCACCACCCTGATGCTGCTCTTTCCCATGAACTGGAATGGCGCCCTCACCTATGCCCGCAAGCGGGCCCTGGGCACCCTGCTCGGGGTCGGCGTGGGACTGGGGATGCAACTGCTGCTCTATGACTGGTCGGGAGTACTACTGCTGGTCACCCCCCTGCTCTGGCTGGGGTGCATGGTGCTGGCCAGGATCCACGTAGGCGAAGGGGGATCCGGCATCGGTTTCGGGGCTCTCTCCACCCTCGGCATCCTCTTTGGGCAATATCTCTCACCCAATCAGGATCTGGTCTTCAGCGCCCTCTATCGAGTCAGCAGTATTGGTGTGGCCATAGTGGTCACCCTGGCTCTGTGTTATCTATTACACCAACTGCTAAACCGATTTGAGGCGACGCGATATGGCACCCTGGCCTGAACATTTATTCCCGTAGTAACAGATCAATATTTTCTGCCGTCAACATTGGCTCGTCATGATCATATTCAGTATGAGGTTCCATCACCGTCTCGACGTCACTTAGCAGCGCGTCAATAATGAGCTCGCTCGGTAACATAGCCATGTATCCTCTGGAGGCCAGAAAGAGGGACCATAAAAAGAGTAGTCGCTCTCTCATATCCACTGCCAGACAAATAGCGCTATTTATTATTGCGCCTGCGCCTCCAGCAGAGATGAGATAAATTATTTCAGCAACGGGGACAGGAAATAGACCAAGGTGGATCCTTTATCTAATGTAATTGCCCACCGGTCACGCCACCTAATATTGCGGACATCTCCTTGGTAAAATTGGCACCTTTTGATGCTCATTCGGCACATAACACGAGAGGGAAGTCGCCTGAAAACGGCTCCATAAGCATCACTGCTGTGAAAACCCTTTCCAGAAAATTATGTAAATAAACAACAAATTTTATTGATCCAGCTCACAAACCCACCTAGGATTGCTCCTGTGACGCAGGTCACACCAACCACAAAGAGGTGAGTTATGTTTGAACATCTGGCAGTGCTTTTCCACCTGAAAGGGGTGACTGACAAGGGTCGTAACGAGAAGGTCGCCTATGCACCGGCAACCCGCAACTACTACTTCCGCTACGGTGCCTGAGCACCACTTTGTTGTAAAATTACAAACATCATGACCGCAGTGCCCACAAGGCACTGACCCGCCCAGGCCTGTTCAGGCCAACCTGAAACT
Organism: Aeromonas sp. R6-2; assembly: GCF_040908155.1. Lineage (NCBI taxonomy): Bacteria > Pseudomonadati > Pseudomonadota > Gammaproteobacteria > Aeromonadales > Aeromonadaceae > Aeromonas > Aeromonas sp. R6-2. The sequence goes on from NZ_JBFODE010000046.1 coordinate 48,845, forward strand.
CCACACACAGACGAAAATGGGGCCCAGGGCCCTAATGCCGATCAGTTAAGGATCCATTGACCGATCCTTCTGATGTGTGAAAATCCGAAACCTATTGATTGGTTTCGGATTTTTTATGCGCAT
>NZ_JBFODE010000047.1:0-51379 GCF_040908155.1 Aeromonas sp. R6-2
AAGTTACCCCCGCTGCGTGAAGCCAAGACCGCAGAAGTACAGCGTAAAAAAATCCAATAAAAACAATGCCAGTCAGTCTTAACTGACTGGCATTACGCCCGGGGGCGCCTTTCTTGACGGTCTTTACATGGCCGGCAGGCCATTGATGGTCACCCTGCCCCGGGAGAGGATGACCTCGGCCTTCAAGGTATCACCGGCGGGCTTGAAGTAGCCCATGCCGGTCAGGTTGCGCAGCAGGGGGGCCGCCTGGGGCAGCGCCTCCCCCAACTTGCCCGACACGCTCGCATCAAACTGGCCGGAGAGGGCGCGCCATCCATCCACCCCGTTGGTCAACTGTGCCAGAGTGGTGGAGGAGAGCACCAGATTTCCCTTTATGGTCACCGGCTCACCATTGATACGGGCCGACAGACGATCCAGCTCCAGGGTCATCCCCCTGCCCAGCAGTTGATCGAGGGCCTGCTCCAGCTTGGCAGGATCCAGGTCGGCACCGTTGGCCTGCTGCAGGGCACGATACCCCTCCAGATCCATCCCCTTGAGGCGCATGGAGAGGATCCCCTCACTCAGGGCAATACTCTCCCCTTCCATCTCCAGATCGAGGCGCTCAAGACCGGTCTCGTACTGGCTGCCCAGAGTATCGGCATCGTCCCCCTCCAGCCGTGAGCTGGAGTGCAGGCCCCGAGCCTTCAGGGTGAACGCCTCCCCGGCCGACAGGGAGAGAGAGGCCACCTTGCCCTCACTGGCGGGAACCATGACAAGACCGGCAATCCTGTCGAGATCCGCACTGCCACTTGCCCCCTCCAGGGTCAGCTCGATGGGCTCGTCACTCTCCCGATAACGCAGCCCTTGCCAATCGAAGGTGAGGCGGCCACTGCCTTTCAGATCGCCGCTGAAGTTGAGGGTCAGAGGGTGCAACGCTATGCTGCTGCCCTGCTCGTCGAGTGTGACCTCGGGCATCGTCAGGCGACTGGCGTTGCGTCCATTCCAGTAGCTGGTCCTGCTCTCCAGAATGGGCTCCCACGCCTGTAGCCCCAGCTCCTTGAGCAGGGCAGCGAGATCCCCACGCTCCTTGTCGAGGGTCACCCGGGTGCGCCCATAGAGGGGAAAGATGGTCGTGCGGCTGTGAAGGTAGAGTCGCAGAGCCTTGTCATCGCCGGCCGGAGCTCCGAGGCTCTGCAACAACTCGGGAGAGAGGGTCAGAACCACGTCCCCGTCCCGTCGAAACAGACCCGACTCCGCCGGCAGCCACTCCAGTTGCAGGCCTGTCTCCTGGTGGATCTTGGCAAACTGCACAGGGATCTGCTCGTCGATCCGCTGCCCCGTATACCAACAACTGCCAGCCGCACCGGCCAGCAACAGCACGGCCACACCACCCGTCACCCTCTTTTTCATTCTTTTTCATCCTGTGATCAAACGACAGCAGGCACTCTACGAAGCGACAGGCGCGATGACAAGCACTCAAAGCAGGGGGCTAAAGAGGTAACAGAGATTTTCCATCATGCGCCGATACCAGCTGCGCCGGCGCCACTGGGCCAGATTCATGGGGCTCGCCTTCTCCATATAACCTTCGACCAGCTGGCGAAGCTGTCCGACGAAGGCCGGGTTGTCCACCAGCAGGGTCATCTCGAAGTTGAGCCAGAGGCTGCGCCGGTCGAGATTGACCGTACCGACCAGGGCAAAATCGCCATCCACCAGGACGCTCTTGGTATGCAGCAGGCCGGCATCATAGCGATAGATCTCCACACCAGACTCGAGAAGCTCCTCAAGGAAGGCATTCCCCGCATGGTGGGCGAGCCGGGAGTCGTTGCGATGGGGCAGGATAAGCTGCACCTGTACCCCTCGGTCGGCGGCCGAGCGCAAGGCGGCCGCCAGGGGATCGTCGGGCACGAAGTAGGGGGTCGTCAGCATGATGCGCTCCCTGGCCTGATAGATGGAGAGCAGCAGGATCTGCTGGATACAGTCCCCCCCCTCGAAGGGGCCGGAGGGGATGAGCTGGGTGCGCACATTGATAAGGGGCCAGGCCTCGGGCTGATGCTGCAGGCTGTCGAGCAGGCGCTCACCGCTCTCCATCTCCCAGTCCCACACGAACAGGGACCACATGAGGGGCACCATGGGCCCCTGAACCCTGAGCATGATATCGACCCACTGGCCCACCCCGGCATCTTGCTTGAAGAAACGCGGATCGACCATGTTCATGGAGCCGGTGTAGCCCACCTTGTCGTCGATCACCACCAGCTTGCGATGCATGCGCAAATCCTGGCGCTGGAAGGGGATGCGCCATGCCCCTACCGGCAATACCTCGATGAGACGAACCCCGGCCTCGCGAAAACGTCCGGGCCAGGGGGAGCGAAAGAAGGCCTTGCTCCCCACCGAGTCGAGCAGCACGCGACAATCCACGCCGCGTCGGGATGCCTCGATAAGCGCCTCGCCAACCTCGTCGGCCCAGCCTCCCGGATGCCAGATGTAGAACTCCAGATAGCACGACAGGGTCGACTGACGGATATCGCCGGCGATTTCACCCAGGATCCGCTCCGGGTGATCGAGCAGGGTCATGCGATTGCCCGAGAGCATGGGCATGCCGAGGCGCCCCTGCACCAGATCGTGCAGGGGCGCGGCTTTGTCACCCACCTGGCATCGATACTGGGGAAAGCGACCGGCCAGCTGACGGATCCAGACCGCATAAGGGGTGTACATGGTCTTGGCTCGCTCACCACGGCGGCGACCGAGACGGATCTCCCCAAACAGGATATAGAAACCGACCCCGGCAAAGGGAATGGCATAGATGAGGGAGAGCCAGGCCAGAGAGACCCCTATCGGGCGTCGTTTGAAGATCACTCGCAGGGAGACACCCGCCACGATGACCGTATGAAACAGCAGCAGCAACAGGCCTAAAAAATGGGTGACGAGATCGTGCAGCTCTTTTTCAACACCGTTGAACAAACTCGCTCCTTATATGGGACCAGAGAGAGGACGCAGAGCAGGCCACTGAAGCTGTGGTATGCTTTGCGCCCCCATACTATCAGGTTATTCATATGGTTCTCCAATCTCTGCTACTGAGCCTGGCCCTCCTGACACCAGGACAGAGTGAAGTCAGCGAACAGCAGCTGACCACCCTGCTCAATCAGAAGGGACAGATCGAACGACAGGTTCAGATGAAGGGGCTCTTCGATGCGCGCCTGCAACTGACCGAAGGGGAGGTCGAACTCGGCCGCCAGCAACCCGGCATGGCCAGGGTCACCGGCAGGGGCACCGCCACCATCACCATGGGCAACAAGCCCCCCGTCGATGCGCGCCTCTTTGTGACCCTGGATGGCAAACCCCGCTACGAGGCCCAAAGCCACGCTCTCTATCTGGACGAGGCCAGGGTAGTTGAATATCGAATGGAGCCCAAAGAGGCCCAGCAACAGTACGGCATCATGGTCAACCTGCTGCTACAGAGCCTGCAACAGCGGCTTCAGGGGCAACCGGTCTATCGCCTCGATGGCAAGGATGCCCGCACCCGCTGGTGGCGCGACAATCTGAACGGTATCGAGGTGCTGCCTGGCAAGCTGAAGCTGACGCTCAAGGAGACGGTGGGCAAGGAGAGAGGCTAAACGGGATCAGGCGGAGCAACGATGGCGGATCAGGGGTTCGACACAGTAGCCGAGCTCCACCTGACCGCTGACCCGGGAGCGCATGGGCTCGGGGAGTTGGGGGAGTTCACAACGCAAAAATCCGGCGCGCAGGTAAAAATCTCGCTCGAACGGGAGCACCTGACAGAGTACGGGACGATCCCCCAGAGTCTCGCAGGCATGCTGCAACAGCAGGGAGCCTATTCCCCTGTGCTGATAGTGGGGGAGCAGTTGCAGGCCGCAGAGGTGGTAGTAGCCCTCCTCGGCGCGCATACGCAGCACCCCCACCAGCCAGTGGGAATCCTTCGCAACGAAGATCCGCTCCGACAGATCCGGGTCGTAGCGGGAGAAGACCCGCTCGTAGAAGTCGCGGATGAGTGTCAGATCCGGATCGAAGAATTCTGAGAAGTGTAAATTCATCCTGATGGATGGGGCGTCCCTGGCCCACTCCTGAAATGGTGAACAGTTGTCCTCACAGATTAACCTGCAATCACCACTCTGTCAGCCCATCAATCACGTTGTGCTTCTCTGTTCTTCCGGTCGGGCTTATGCTCCGAGAAGCACTGCACGAAGAGGCCTGGCACCATGTCCTATCCCGCCCCCGTCTGGTTTATCTCCCACGGCTCACCGGATCTGGTGCTGCGTCGCCCGCCGGCCTGCGCCTTTCTCGAGACGGCGAGACTGGAGCGGGTCCAAGCCCTGGCGGTTCTCTCGGCGCACTGGTATAGCCAGGCGCCGCAGATAGGCTGCTCGTCCGGGCATGAACTGATGTACGACTTCTACGGTTTTCCCGACCCTCTCTACCAAATACGCTGGCCCGGGAAGAGCACCGACGCCTTGGTTGAGCGTGTTGCCGGTCTGCTCGATGCGCAGGTTTCCCCCCGCCCCTTCGATCACGGAGTCTGGTCTCCCCTCTCCCTGATGGATCCGCAGGGAAAGATACCCCTGCTGCAGATATCCCTCCCCGAGCCGTGGTCACCGGCGGCCCTGTGGGCACTGGGTGAGCGCCTCTCGATGCTGCGTCACGAAGGGATAGGGATAGTGGCATCCGGCTCCCTGACCCACAATCTGGGCGCCCTGAAGTGGCGTGGGGGCGAGCCGGATCCCTGGGCCAGCCACTTCATCGACTGGCTGGAAGCGAAGCTGCAAGACCACGATAAAGGAGCACTGCTGGAGTACCGCGCTCAGGCCCCCCATGCGGTGCTCGCGCACCCGGTGGACGATCACCTCAGACCCCTCTTCGTCGCACTGGGTGCAGCGGGAGAGGCGCCATGGACCCGGCTGCACGAGAGCTGGGATCTGGGCAACCTCTATATGGGATGCTATCGCTGGGGTTAGCTCACGGCCTCCAGTCTGGGCTTGCGCTGCACGGTGCGGGCACGACACGCCTCACCAAATGCCTTGAAGAGACGGATCGAGTAGGGATTCTCGCTGGCCTTCCACTCCGGGTGCCACTGCACCCCCAACACGAAGGCCCCTCCCTTCATTCCCACCGCCTCGACCAGACCATCCTCCGCATAGGCCAGAGGGTGTAACCCCTCGCCCAGACGGCATAGCCCCTGGCCATGCAGTGAGTTCACCATGATGGTATCGCTGCCGAGCACCTGGCGCAGCCACTCTCCCTCGACCAGGGTGATGGCGTGGCTCTCGCCATACTGCTCGTCCACCGAAGCCGTGCTGTCCTCCCGGTGATCCTCATACTCCTTTTCGCTGTAGACCTTCTGATAGAGATCGCCGCCCAGGGCAACGTTGAGCTCCTGCATGCCACGGCAGATGCCAAAGATGGGCAGCCCACGAGCCAGAGCGCCGTGGATGAGGGCGATATCGACCCTGTCCCTCTCCTGATCCTGCTGCTTCTCCGGCGTCAGATTCTCCTGGCCATAAAGCCCAGGATCGATGTTGGAGCCGGCGCCGGTCAGATAGAGGCCATCGGCCATATCCAGATAGTGATCCAGATCATCCACGCCACAGCAGGTGGGCACCAGTAGCGGCACACAGCCGGACTGCTCCACCAGGGGCAGGATGTACTTGTGCGTCATTACCTGATAGTCGTGACCGGCACGGGCCTGGCTGCCCATGGTCATCAATACGGTCGGCTTGCGCTTGCCCTGTCCCTGGGGTCTGGCATGGGCGAGCTGACCATGTGAGGAGAGTGGGAGAGTGTTTGGCATAAATCACCTGCATTTCCCTGTCAGTAGTCTGGTTCGCGCCGACCCGGACACTCCCGCCCGGGCTGCCATGTGACAGATGGCCTGGCGATGGCGCGACGCGATCCGATGGGAGCGCGCTTATCTCCAGTCTGCCTTGGCCGTTTAATATATCAACCCCTTTCACTACATTTTTTTAACATCACAATAAAGGGATGCTATCAAACACCCATTTTAAAGGGCTGTAGCCTATTGTCTGAAAACAGATCAACCCTGGGTGATTAAAATGCTAAACATTGGAATGAATATGCTGCCAAGGGATACCGATGAGGCTCGTCGTGAGTGATGAGCACACTGAGCCGGTAGCGCCTCCCTCGGCCCGATATGATTACCCGGTCAGGGATAAAGAAGGCGAGCCCGGCTCGCCTTCTCTTCTGCTTATCCCCTGATATGGTCGATAAAGGCATCGATCTGTGCCCGGGTGCAGGCGGGGTTCATAAACACCGCCTTCTCCCCGGCGATGTAAGAGTAACGTCCGCGCTCGTCGTAGTCGGAGCGGGCCGCCGCCTCCACCCAGTTGGTGAAGAGCCCCACCTTGCCACGCCCCTTGAACAGGCTGCGGTGCCAATCGGTATTACGGGCCAGACGAGCCCGGTAGGCGGGGTCGTTGGAGCGGGCCAGCTCGAAGGCGAACTCGGCCTCCGGATCGCTGACCCACTCGGGGTTGTAGATCTTGAAGCCCACGCTCGGCCCCTGGTTCTCCTGGGCCACCAGCTTGACGTTGCCAAGCTGGCTCAGGCGAAAGCGGAAGTAGTTGGCATTTTGCAGGCAGTGGGCCAGCACGATGCGATACCCCTCGACCCCCATGTAGTTAAGCGCCGCGTAGGCACCAAACAGACCGCTCGCCCCGCGAGAGCACTCTATGGTGGACTGCAAGTGGGTGTGGCCCTGGATGTCGCGCTCAAAATAGGAGAAGTTCTCCGGGTCGTTCTCCATCGCCTTGAGATCGTCCTGTTCTTTTATCATCACCAGGCTGGAGGTGTAGGGCACATAGCCCCACTTCTGGAAGTCGACGGTGAACGAATCGGCGAATTTCAGCTCGGCAAAGCGTGCCACGTTGCGCTCAATCCCGGCCAGGGTGGCGGCGTTGATGGCCAGCGGGTTGGCGGCGAAATCGTAACCCAGGAAGAAGATCATCGACCAGCCGATAGCCGCGTCCACGTGGATATGGGGCTTGACCGCCACCTCGAAGCGCTCGCACAGGCGATCGCGCAGCTCGACCACGGGTTTCACCCGATCCACCCCGAAGGTGTCGGTGGTGCCCATGGTGAGCATGATGGTCGGCACCACATGCTTCAGGGCAAAACAGGCGGTCAGGGTGCGCTCGAGATCGGCCAGATCGATGTCGTTGTTCTCGCCCACCTGGATACGGATGGTCTTGTTGTCGATGTCCACCCCGAGCAGGGAGAGGTTGGTGATGTTGGAGTAGTGGCCGCCCTGGGAGTTGATGATGCGGTAGTCCTGATAGTGGCCGAGCCCCTTGTGCTTGGCCTCGGGCAGGCTCTTGCGAATGCCGAGCAGGTAGCCGTAGAGGTTACAGAAGGTCCCCCCCTGGGTGAAGATGCCGGTGGCGCGCTCCGGGTCATAGCCCGCCAACAGGGCGATTTGGCGCACTACCTTCTTCTCCAGCTCCTCGGCCACCCCGGCATACTCCGAGTAGACCAGGTTGGGGTTGGCGAGGATGCCCATCTGGGCACCATAGATGGCGGGATCCGCCGGCATGGTGACCACGTTCTCGACGCTGGAGGGATTCTCCCAGTCCTTGGAGAGGGCGCCGGCGAAGATCAGCTCGTCAAGAGGCGTTCTCGGATCGCGCATGGCGGCCGGCACCGGCATGGTCTCACACAGATCGGCGAGGCGGGCTTGGCCATCCGGCCAGGCGTTGAGGCGCTCCGACGGGGCCAGGGCACGGGCACGAAAGGCATTGAGGGCGGCAAAACCGGGTTCACGATAGACGGGCCAGAGATCGGGGTCACGAGAGAAGTAGTTGGCCTTGACCGAGGCAAAGAGACGGGAGAAACCGGGGGAAACGGCGTTCACCGCTTCGTCTTGCAGATAGAGTAAATGATGCATTGTTATGATGTTCCAGCTTTCGGGTAGCGCAGTTATACGCCTCAGGCCCCTCGACTTAACACCGACAATTCCTCATGGCTTCCCCTAGTTTTTGTTATCCGAATCATCCATTCCATAACAGGGATGGCAAAAATAACAAAACCATCAATAACATGACAGCGCCAAGTATTGACGCATAAAAGCACTAAACGAAGATTAATTCACCTCTTTAAGGGCTCCATTTAAGACAAGTTTGATTAAAATACCGACCATGCGATCTCCGTACGAAACTCACTCATAGCCCATCGAAGCCATAAAAAACAAACTAGCACTATTTATTGTGACCAACGACCCAAAAATAGCATCTTCTTTCCCTGTTAAAGGGCCGGGGTGCAGAGATTTATTGCAGGCAACCGCAATTTGATTGACCTTATAACAAGGCCGGCTTCGACGAGAGAGGCAGTATGACGCTGGGCAACTCCATCGTGTTTTCCACCACTGCGGGAGAAGCCATTGCGCGGCTGCTACTCCTGCTCTCCTTGCTTTTCTCACCGGCAGCGTTCCCCCTCGAGCGGGTAACAGTCCAGCTCAAATGGCACCATCAGTTCCAGTTTGCCGGCCTCTATGCCGCCCAGTTCCAGGGCTTTTATAAAGCGGCTGGGCTGGATGTGACCCTCAAGGAGGCCCCCCCCTCCACCGACGTGGTCGCCCTGGTGCTCAGCGGTCAGGCCAACTACGGCATCGGTGGCAGCGATCTGCTGCGAGCCCGCGCCGCAGGCCAGCCAGTGGTGGCCCTGGCGGCCATCTTCCAACACTCCCCCATGACGCTGTTGACCCTGGAGCGCGACGATCTGCAGCAGCTTAAGGATCTGGCGGGCAAACGGCTGATGCTGGAGCCCCATGGGGAAGAGCTCACCGCCATGCTGCTGCGAAACCGGGTGACCCCGGCCAGCCAGCAGCCCCACACCCAGGATCTGACCCCCCTGCTGGATGGCAGGGTGGATGCCATGAGCGCCTACAGCACCGACGAGCCTTACCAACTCACGGCCCTCGGCATCCCCTATCGCCTCTTCACGCCACGGGATGCGGGGATCGACTTCTACGGGGATGTGCTCTTCACCACAGACAAGGAGCTGGCACTCCACCCAAAGCGGGTGCACGCCTTTCGCGAGGCAACCCTCAAGGGGTGGCGTTACGCCCTCGATAACCCCGATCGGGTGATCGACTGGCTGCTGGCCAATCACCCCAGCAGCTTCGGCCGCGCCGCGCTGGAGTTTGAGGCTCGCGAGACCGGAAAGTTGATGGAGCCCGAGGTGATAGAGCCCGGCTATATGCAGCCGGAGCGATGGCGGGCCATCGGTGAGACTTACCGCAGCCTGGGCCTCATCACGGCGATCCCCGATCTGACCCGCTTTCTCTATGATCCGGCGGCTCGCCAGTTCAGACTGCAAGCCATGGCGTTCGATCGCACCCTCGCCATCGGCATCCTTATCGCCATCCTGCTGGGCCTGACCCTGATCATCTTCTGCCATCTCTACCTGCGCCTTAAGCGGGAGAGCCGCCAACGCCAGCGCCTCACCGGTGAACTGGCCGAGCGAGAGCAGCACTACCGCTTCGTGACCGAGAACAGTGCCGACGTGATCTGGACCATGGACGTGGCCACCCTGCGCTTTACCTATATCAGTCCGGCCATCCGTCACCTGCTGGAGCTGACCCCGGGCGAGGCGATGGCCCTCCCCCTGCAGCAACTGATGACAGACGGCTCCCTGCTGGATCTGCAGAAACGACTGCAAGAAGCCCTGGTGGCCTGGGATCAGGGGGCCTATCGACAGACTCGCCAGCTGCTGCGACTCGCCCTCTACCACAGGCGAGGCCACCTGGTCACCACAGAGGTCACCACCACCCTGCACGGGGATCAGAGAGGGCGCCCTCACGCCATATTGGGCGTGACCCGCGATATCAGCGAGCGCATCGAGCACGAAGAGATGATGCAGCGCCTCGCCTTTCACGATCAGCTCACCAACCTGCCCAATCGACGGCTGCTGCAGCGCAGGCTGGGTGAGGCGCTGACCCGGGGAGAGCCCCTGGCCATCGTGTTTATCGATCTCGATCACTTCAAACCCATCAACGACACCCTGGGCCATGAGGTGGGGGATGCCCTGTTGGTGCTGGTGGCCGAGCGCATGCTCGATACGGTACGGGCCCAGGATCTGGTGGCCCGCCTCGGCGGTGATGAATTCGTCATGCTGTTGCCTGGCATGGGGGATGAGGCCCTCTCCCTGGCCGACACCCTGCATCACAATCTCGCCATCCCCTTCCACATGGCCAGTGGCGAGACTCTCCACATCTCCAGCAGCATAGGGGTCGCCCTCTATCCCGAGCACGGCAAGAGTGCCCGCGAGCTGATGCACCATGCGGATCAGGCCATGTATCAGGCCAAGCGCAATGGTCGTGGCCGGGTCGCCCTCTACAGCCAGGCTCTGGATCCCAACCAGGAGACCCTGAACTGGAGTGCCAGCCAGGAGTGTGGCCACCCTCGTCTGGATGCCGAGCACCGCCAGCTGTTGGTCCTCACCAACCGGCTGCTGGAGCGGGCCCAGGAGCGTGAACAGAGCCCGGCCCCCTTCCTCGAGGCGCTGCGTGCCCTGGTCGAGGCCACTCGCCACCATTTCGCCTACGAGGAAGAGGTGCTGAGCCACCTCGGTTACCGGGATCTGGCCGATCACCATCAGGCCCACCAGGAGCTGCTCCTGGAGGCCGAGAGACTGCTCGCGGCGGCGCGCAGCGGTGAGCTGGGGGGAGATCAGTTACTCAACTTCGTTATTCAGGATCTGGTCGTTGGCCATATGAGCCAGTGCGATCGTCGCTACTTCTCTCTGGTGCGCAGCCTGCGCCGCGGGCCCTAGTCACCGCGCAGGGCCACGACGGGGTCGAGGCGCACCGCCCTGAGGGCCGGCGCCACCCCGGCGAGCAGCCCCACCAGGGCGCTGCCCGCCAGCGCCAGCAGCAGATAGAGGGGGTGCAGCGCCAACGGCAGGGCCGGCAGCAACCAGCCGGTCAGCAGGCTGGCCCCAAACAGCAGCAGGAGCCCGAGTAGCCCCCCCGCCAGGGCCAGCACCATGGCCTCGAGCAAAAACAGGGTGAGAATTTGGCGGCGCGGACTGCCGAGGGCCATCAGCAGGCCAATCTCGGGAACTCGCTCCTGCTGGCTGATGCTCATGATGCTGAAGATGCCGACCGCCCCGATGAGCAGCGACACCACCCCGAGCCCACCGATGGCGAGCTTCACCATCGCCAGTATCTTGTCGAGGCTCGCCAGCATCTCCTGCTGGGAGAGCAGGGTGAAATCCTCCGCCCCGTGGCGGGCGATGAGCAGGTGTCGCACCCGCTCCAGCACCACGGACTCGAGTTCTCCAGCCCCGTAGACGAGGTCTATCTCCTGCAGCCCCTCCCGGTTGAACAGGGCCTGGGCGTGGGCCGCCGGCACATAGATCATGTCGTCGAGATCGAAGCCGAGGAACTGCCCCTTGGGGGCCAGCACCCCCACCACCCGAAAGCGCCGATCGCCGGCCCGGATCAGACTCCCCGCCGCGCCGCCGCGGGGGAACAGCTCGGCCGCCACCCTGGCCCCCAGTACCGTCAGGGCGCGCGGCATGGCCCCCTGCTCGGCCGGCAGGAAGCGCCCCTCGGCCAGGGTCAGGCGCCAGCCGGCCAGCGCCGCCGAGCCGGTACCCAGGATGGCGGTGCTGCGGGTCAGCCCCTGGCTGCGCACCTCCCCCTGCCCCTGCACCACAGGCAGCACCGACTCCACCCCGGGCAGGCGAGCCAGGGCCTCGGCGTCCAGCAACAGCAGCGGCCGGCTGCTCGAGAGCAGACCCGGGGGACCACCGCCGGTCTGGGTCTTGCCCGGGGTGACCGCCACCAGCCGGGTGCCAAACTGGGCGAAGCTCCCTTGCAGGTAGAGGCGCAGCCCCTCGCCGATGCCGGTGAGCAGGGTGACGGCGGCGATGCCGATGGCGATGCCGAGCGCCGAGAGCAGGCTGCGGCTGCCGGCGGCCCCAAGGGCGCGCCACAGCCAGGCCATCAGATCCCCGGCGCGCATCAGGCCCCCCACTGGCCGCTGCGCAGGCTGCCGACCGGCTCCTGACGCGCCGCCCGGCTGGCCGGCAGCCAGCTGAAAAAGAGCCCCACCGCGATCGCCGCCGGCAGGCTTATCAGGGGCGCCGGCCAGGGCACCGCCAGGGGGAAGGCGGGCCAGAGCGCACCGCCCAGCGCCACCAGCAGGTAACCGAGCGCAACCCCGAGCAGGCCGCCGCCCCCGGCGAGCAGCAGCGCCTCCCACAGAAACAGCCGGCGAATGGTGGCGCCGTCCGCCCCCAACGCCTTGAGCAGGCCTATCTCGCCGGTGCGCTGGCGGGTGCTGATGAGAGCCAGGTTCATCATCATGATGCCCGACACCAGCAGGCTGATGGCGCCGATGCCGGCCACCGCCAGGGTCAGGGTGGCGAGGATGGAGGAGAAGGCCGCCAGCATGGCGTCACGCCGCACCAGGGTGACGTCCAGGGTGCCGTGACGCGCCTGCATCAGCCGCTCGAGGCGTGCCGTCAGCGCGTCCAGCCCCTGACCGGCCAGGGGCTGGATCACCAGGCGAAACAGCCCCTCGGTGTTGAACTGGGTGAGGGAGCGCTCGACCGGGATGAGGGCCGTCTCGGCGAGATCCATGCCGAGGTTGCTGCTCTGGCTGATAAAGCGCCCCACCACCCGGTAGCGGCGCCCGTCGAGACGCACCCAGAGCCCCACCGGATCCCGCTCGCCGAACAGCTCGCGCGAGAGCGTGGCCCCGAGCAGGATCACCGGCGGGCTGCCCGCCGGCAGCCAGCGGCCGGAGGTGAGAGTCAGGCCGTGGGTCTCGCGCAGCCCGTTGCGGGTGCCAAGCACCATGGCGCTGCGCAGCCGCCCGCCGGCGGCCACCTCGGCGGTGCCGAGCACCAAGGGCACCAGGCGAAGTGCCGGTTCGCGCCGGGCGAGAAAGTCCACGTCCTCCAATGTGATGCCCCGCAGGCTGTTGCCGGTCAGGGGCGGTAGGCCACCCCGGGTCTCCTTGCGGCCGGGGAACATCACCAGCAGATCCTTGCCGAGGCTGGCAAACTCCGCCGCCACGTAGCGCCGCGCCCCCTCCCCCAGGGCCGTGAGCAGCAGCACCGAGGCGACGCTCAGGCTCACCGCCGCGATCAGGGTCAGGGCGCGGCCGCGATGGCGCAGCAGGGCGGTGGCGGCGAAGGCGATGGCATCGCGTCCTAGCATGGGGACTCCAGCCGGCCGTCGTTCATGGAGATGCGCCGCCCCGCCCGCGCCCCGAGCCGCTCGTCGTGGGTCACCACCACCAGGGTCACCCCGCGCTCGCGGTTGAGGCGCTCGAGCAGGGCGATCACCTCCTCCCCCGAGCGGGAATCCAGGTTGCCGGTCGGCTCATCGGCGAGCAGCAGGCGCGGCCGGGTCACCATGGCCCGGGCGATGGCCACCCGTTGGCGCTGGCCGCCGGAGAGCTCGGCAGGCCTGTGGTCGGCGCGCTCGCCGAGCCCAAGCTCGGCAAGCAGAGCCGCCACCCGGGCCGTTCGCTCGGCGGGGGCCATCCCGGCCAGCATCAGGGGCAGGGCCACGTTCTCGAAGGCTGTAAGGCGCGGCACCAGATGAAACGACTGGAACACGAAGCCGATGGCCTGACCGCGCAGACGGGCGAGCTCGGGCTCGGTCAGGCGGGCGGTGCGCGCCCCCTCGAGCCAGTACTCCCCCTCGTCGGGCCGATCCAGCAGCCCCAGCACGTTGAGCAGGGTCGACTTGCCCGAGCCCGAGGGCCCCATCACCGCCAGGTACTCCCCCGCCTCGATGGCGAGGCTTACCCCATTGAGGGCCAGCACCTCGCTGCCTCCCAGATTGAAGCGCCGGCACACCCCCTCGAGGCGAATGAGCTCACTCATGGGCGCCCTCGGGGCGGTAGGGCCCCTCCCCCTTGATGAGGGCGGGCTGGGCGGCGAGCCTGTCCCCCTCGGCCAGCCCCGAAATCACCTCAACCCAGTTCCAGCTCTCGAGCCCCCATTCCGGGGTGAGGCGCACCAGGCGATCCCCTTCCAGGCGCAGCACGCTGCCATCCTCGGCCCGGGCGCTGGCGGGGATGCGCAGGGTCCTGGTGGCGCGCCCCGTGGTCACCTCGAGATCGGCGCTGTAGCCCACCAGCAGGGGGGCGCCAGTGAGCGTCTCCTCGATGGCCGCCTCTACCTCCACGGTGCGGGCCTGCTTCTCGAGCTCCTTCACATAAGGGGCGATGCGGGTGATCCTGGCCGCCAGCTCGCGCCCGGGCATGGCGTCGAGCAGTACCCTGGCCGGCTGGCCGAGGCGCAGGCGGGCGGCGTCCACCTCGTCGATGGGGGCAGAGACATAGAGACAGGTATCGTCGATGAGATCGATGACGGGGGGCATGGCGACCCCGGGGGGCGAGGGGGTCATGTATTCGCCGAGCTTGCTGTTGACCTCGGCCACTACCCCGTCGAAGGGGGCAAGCAGGGTGCGCTCGGCCAGGCGCGCCTGCACCTGCGCCACCTGGGCGGCATCCACCCCCAGCTGATCGCGGGCCCCCTGGCAGGCGAGGCGGCGACTGTCGGCCAGATTCTGGGCCTGCTCGGCCAGGGTGCGCGAGGTGAGATTCTTGGCCAACAGGGTGGCCAGGCGCGCCGCCTCGCGCCGGTAAAATTCGGCCTCGGTGCAGCTGCGCGTGCGCTCGGTGCGCCCGAGAATGGCCTGGGCGCGGGCACGGGCGAGCTCGGCCTCGAGATCGCCACGCCACAGGCGCAGCAGCAGCTGCCCCTGCTTGACCCTCTCCCCCGCCTGCACCGCCACCTCGCTCACCACGCCGCCGCCCGGCAGGCTCAGGCCGGAGCGGCGACACGACTTGATGGTACCGGCCCGGGTGTTGACGACCGTGACCCGCACCTCGCCGCGCTCCACGCTCACCAGCGGGACAGGCGCCGCCACCGGGCGCAGCCACCAGGCCAGGGCGAGGGTCGCCAGCACGGCGCCCCCGCCTCCCCACCACCATTTTCTCATGGCTGTCTCCCCATCCGGGGCGCGCCATCAGCCCCGGCGCGCGAGCAGGGCGTAATAGAGCAAGGGTATCACCACCAGGGTCAACAGGGTCGAGACCAGGATCCCGAAGATGAGGGAAATGGCCAGTCCGTTGAAGATGGGGTCATCCAGGATAAACAGGGCGCCTATCATGGCCGCCAGCGCCGTCAGCAGGATCGGCTTGGCGCGCACCTGGGCGGCGCGGATCACCGCCTGCTCGAAGGGGGTGCCCTGGCCTCGCTCCAGCTCGATGAAGTCCACCAGCAGTATGCTGTTGCGCACTATGATGCCGGCCAGGGCGATCATGCCGATCATCGAGGTGGCGGTGAACTGGGCACCGAGCAGGGCATGGCCCGGCATGACACCGATCAGGGTGAGCGGGATGGGCGCCATGATGATGAGGGGTACCAGGTAGGAGCGGAACTGGGCCACCACCAGCAGGTAGATAAGCACCATGCCGACGGCGTAGGCGATCCCCATGTCGCGGAAGGTCTCATAGGTCACCTTCCACTCCCCGTCCCACAGGATGGCCACCTCTCCGGGGCCATTGGGCTGGTGCACATAGTACTGGGGCAACGCGATACGGCTGCCCGCCTCCACCATGCCGTAGAGGGGGCTGTCGAGCGGGCCGGCCATGTCGGCCACCACCATCACCATGGGGAGCATGTTCTTGTGGGTGATATAGGGGGGCAGGGTCTCGTCCCGCCGCTCGATGACCTCCGAGAGGGGGACAAGCACCCCCGAGGCCCCGCGAACCTTGAGGGCCAGCACGCCGGTGAGATCGACCCGGTCAGCCTGGCTCAGGGTGAGGCGCACCGGCACCGGGTACTTGGCCTCCTCCCGGTGCAGCCAGGTGACGTCGGCGTCTCCCACTGCGGCGGCCAGGGTGGCCACCGCCTCTTGCGCATCCACCCCGAGCCGGGCCGCCTTGCTGCGGTCGAGGACAAGGCGCCACAGGGGCTGGGCATCGGGTCGGTAGAGGTCGATGTCGACCACATCCGGCGTCTCGCGCAGGGCCGTCATCACCTGCTCGGCCCCCTGGGCACGCAGGGCATCGGTCGGACCGTAGACCTCGGCCAGTATGGGTGACCAGACCGGCGGGCCGGGCGGTACCTCCACCACCTTGAGGTTGCCCCCCTCGGCGCGGGCGATGGCCTGCAGGGGCTCGCGCAGGGCGCGGGCGATGGCGTGGCTGCTGCGCGAGCGCGCGTGCTTGTCCACCAGGTTGACCTGGATGTCGCCCACGTTGGCACCGCCACGCACGAAGTAGTGGCGCACCAGGCCATTGAAGTTGATGGGGGCCGCGGTGCCGGCGTAGATCTGGTAGTCCTTCACCTCGGGCACCTTGCCAAGCTCGCGGCCGAGCGCCATCAGGGTGCGCTGGGTCTGCTCCAGGCTGGTCCCCTCGGGCATGTCGAGCACCAGCTGGAATTCGGACTTGTTGTCAAAGGGGAGCATCTTGAGCACCACCCACTGAAGCGCCGGCAGGCTGGCCGCCGCCCCCACCAACAGGATCACGGCGAGCCACAACAGACGCCGCGCCCGCCTCGCTCCCGCCCCGATGAGAAAGGGGGACATCAGCCGCTCAAACAGGGTGCCACTCCCGGCGGTTGGCGTCTGATGGGCGTGATGGCCAAGCAGGTGTCCGGCGAGCCAGGGGGAGAAGATGAAGGCGACCAGCAGGGAGAGCAGCATTCCCATGCTGGCGTTGATGGGGATGGGGCTCATGTAGGGGCCCATCAGGCCGCTGACAAACGCCATCGGCAGCAGGGCGGCGATGACGGTGAGGGTGGCGAGTATGGTCGGCCCCCCCACCTCGTCTACCGCCCCCGGGATAAGCTCGCGCAGGGGGCGTGGGGAGAGCGCCCGGTGACGGTGAATGTTCTCCACCACCACGATGGCGTCATCGACCAAAATGCCGATGGAGAAGATGAGGGCAAACAGCGACACCCGGTTGAGGGTAAAACCCCAGCCCCAGGAGGCAAACAGGGTGAGCAGCAGGGTGATCACAATCGCCAGCCCCACCACCAGAGCCTCGCGCCAGCCCATGCTGACCACCACCAGCAGCACCACGGCCACGGTGGCGAAGATGAGCTTGCCGATCAGGGTATTGGACTTGTCGGCGGCGGTGACCCCGTAGTCGCGGGTGACACTCACCTCGATTTCGCTCGGCAGCAACCGACCCTCAAGCTGTGCCACCCGCGCCTCGATACGCCTGGCCACCTCTACCGCGTTCTGCCCGGGCTGCTTGCCGATGGCGAGAGTGACCGCCGGATAGGGGCCGCCCTGAGGCGTGGCAAACCAGGCGAAGCGGGTCGGCTGGGCCGCGCCGAGGCCAATGTTGGCCACCTCTCCCAGGTAGACGGGTCTGCCCTCCTGCACGCCAACCACCAACTGCTCCACCTCGTCGGCCGTGTGCAAGAATGCGCCGGCCTGTACCTTGAACTCCCGGTTATCCTGGGTGATGCCCGCCAGCGGCGCGACCCGGTTGGCGGCGCCGAGTCGCTGGCTCAGCGCCTGCAGCGTCAGGCCGTGGGCCGCCAGGGCGGCGGGATCCAGGGTCACGTTCAGCACCTCGTCGTGCCCGCCCAGGGTGGTGATGTCACGGGTGCCCGGCAGGCGCTTGAGCTCGGTCTCGAGCTCGTGGGCGGCGCGGGTCAGGGCGGCGGCGCCCAGGCTCTTGCTCCACAGGGTGAGGCTGACGATGGGCACATCATCGATGCCGCGCGGCTTGATGAGGGGCTCCCCCACGCCGAGACCGGCGGGAAGCCAATCCTTGTTGGCGTAGAGCTGGTTGTAGAGATCGACGATGGCCCGCTCCCGCTTCACCCCCACCTTGAACACCACGACGATGAGGGCACCGTCGGGCTGGGAGAAGGAGTAGAGGGTATCGATGCCGGCCAGTTGGGAGATCACCTGCTCGGCCGGGGTGGTGACCAGGTTCTCCACCTCGCGCGCGCTGGCCCCCGGATATGGGATGTAGACGTCGGCGAAGGTGACGTCGATCTGCGGCTCCTCCTCTTTGGGGGTCACCATGACGGCGAACAGGCCGAGCAGCAGGGCCACCAGAGCCAGCAGTGGCGTGATGGCGCTGCCCTGGAAGGCGGCGGCGAGGCGACCGGCGATGCCGAGGGGCTGATCACTGCTCATGATCGCCCTCCCGCACCCGGGCCCAGGCATCGGCGGCGATGCGATCGCCGGCCTTGAGGCCGGCCAGGATCTCGACGCGCTCTCCTTCGCTCTCCCCCACCCGCACCGGGGTCAGGGTCCACGCCTCACCACGGCGCAGGTAGACGGCGCTGAGCTCCCCCTGACGCAACAAGGCACCAGCCGGTATCATCAAGGCGTTGCGCTCACCGAGACGCACCCGGACCTTGACCCACATGCCCGGGAGTACCCCGGCCTGGTGCTCGGGCAAGTCGAGACGCAGACGAAAGGTGTGGCTCTGGGGATCGGCATAGTCGAAGCGCTTGATGCGCAGCGGTTGTATTGCACCGCCAGGCAACAGCACCTCGATGGCATCGCTCTGCAAGGCGGCGCTGCCGAGGAGCGATTGGGGCAATTCACTCTCCACCCGCAGGGCATCGAGGGAGAGGCCGGAGAGCAGCGGTGTGCCGGGGGCGACCGTCTCTCCCAGCTCCACATGGCGGGCGGTGACCACACCCCCATAGGGGGCCAGGATCCGGGTGTAACCAAAGGCCTCGCGCGCCTGAACCAGGGCGGCGTCGGCCGCCTTCACCTCGGCCCGCGCCGCCAGGGCGGCGGCCTGGGCGTTATCGAGCTGGGAGCGGGTCACCACGCCCTTGACCGAGAGAGCCTGAAAGCGGGTGAGCTGGCGATCGGCCTCGCTCTGCTGAGCCTGGGCACGGGCGAGCCTGGCCTTGGCCCCTTCCACTGCGGCCGACTGCTCGTTGCCGCTGATCTCCAGCAGTGGTGCCCCGGCCTCGACCCGATCGTTGACGTCCACCAGCATGCGCACGACGCGGCCACTGGTCTGAGCGGCAACCGTACCCTGATTGATGGGCTCAACCCGGCCATCCAGAGTAAGCCAGCGCGCCACCGGCTCCGCCTGCAGGGTTACCATCTCCTCGGCCTCGAGGGGCCCTGTCAACAAGAGCCCCAGCATCAGAGCGTGTATCCTCGTCGTCATGGTTCACCTCCCTGTGGGTCGTGCGTCAGGCGCGCGCGGCCAGAATGCGCGGCACCAAGAGTCGGTCCACCAGCAGCAGACCGGCCCCCATGGCCGCCACGAACAGCACGATGAGGGGGTGGCCGCTGGCCAGCAGGCTGATGCCAGGCCCCGGACAAATCCCCACCATGCCCCAGCCTACCCCGAAAAGGGCAGCACCACCAAGCAAACGAGCGTCAATGCGGGCCGCAGGTACGGGAGGGAGCGACTGACCAAGCAGGCTCTGGCGACGGGGGCGCACCCACAGCAGGTAACCGGGCAGGAAGACCGCCAGGGCCCCGCCCATCACGAAACCCAGGCCAGGATCCCAGGCACCGGCCAGGTCAAGAAAACCGGTGACCCGGGCCGGATCCACCATGCCCGAAATAGCCAGGCCAAGGCCAAACAGGGTGCCCGAGAGCAGGGCGACAAACGGCAGCATGAGAGACTCCTTACAAGAGGTGGTGAGTGATGAAGACGGTGACGATACCGCTGGTCATAAAGGTCAGGGTCGCGGCCAGGGAGCGCGGCGACAGTCGCCCCATGCCGCAGATGCCGTGACCACTGGTACAGCCATTGCCAAGCCGGGTACCGACTCCGACCAGAAGCCCGGCACTCAACACCCAGGGCCAGGCCGGCAGGGCATCGAAAACGGGCAGGGTGGCCCAGCCCAGGGTGAAGGCGAGCCAGGCGCCGAGTCCCAGCCCCAACAGGAAAACCCAGCGCCAGGGAGTCCCCCGCTGCAGCGCCTCGGCCAGGATTCCGCTCACCCCGGCGATGCGCCCACCGACCAGCAGCAGAAGCAGGGCGGCGCCGCCTATCAGGGTGCCGCCCAGTAACGACAGCAACCATGGGGTCTCAATCATTCTCTTTCTCCTCGACGTGACAGAAGTGACGAGCCAGGGCGGCCAGCACATCACTCACCGCCTCGCTCCTCAGCGAGTAGTAAATCTGCTGGGACACCTTGCGCGAATGGATGAGCCCACAGCGCCGCAGCACCGCCAACTGCTGGGAGAAGGCGGACTGACCGAGACGGCTGTGGGCGAGCAGCTCGCCCACCCCCTTCTCCCCCTCGAGCAGCTGGCACAACACCAACAGACGCTCGGGATGGGCCAGGGCCTTGAGCAGGGTCGCGGCCGCTTCGGCGTGACGATTCATCTCATCGAACTGACTCATGGCTTTAAATTAGAAATTGCTGATATTTGCTCCATTTTATAAAGCAATGCTAAATTAGCAATGACTAATTCAACGTAATGGGGAGGGAGTGATGACGGTAGACAATGGGGTGAGGGTGGTGGCGGGCTGCATGCTGCTGCTTTCCCTGGTACTGACCACCTGGGTACACCCGGGCTTTGTCTGGTTGAGTGTGTTTGTCGGTGCCAACCTGATCCAGAGCGCCTTCACCGGCTTCTGTCCGGCGGCGATGATCCTCAAGCGAATGGGATTTACGCAATGAAACGGGGCGGCCATGGCCGCCCCTCTGTTATAACGGGTGTACGCTATCAGGCTCCACATGAATAAGCACCACCGCATGGGGCAGCAGCCCCAGGATCGCCTCCTCCAGCTCGTCACACAGGGCATGAGCGCGATCCACCGTCATGGCCGGCGGCACCGTCAGGTGGAAGTCGATATGGCGGCGACGACCGGACTGTCGGCTGCGCAGGTCGTGATAGCCGGTGCCCCGGGGGCAACGCTCCCGTAGCAATGCTTCGAGTGAATCGAGCTCCCCCTCCTCCATTCGGTGATCGAGCAGACCACGCAGGGCCCGGGCCAAAAGCTCGGCGGCCTCCTTGAGGATGAACAGGGCCACGCCGATGGCGACCAGGGGGTCCAGGCGGGCCAGATCCCAACCCAGTACCATGCCACCCCAGATAAGCAGCAGCCCCGTCGCCACCCCGAGAGAGGTCAGCACATCGGCCTTCAGGTGCAGAGCATCGGCCTCGAGGGCCAGGGACTCCTCCTCCCGGGCGACCCGATAGAGGTGACGGGAGACCAGCACGTTAACCAGGGCCGAGCCCCCCATCACCATCACACCCCAGCCTGGGCCTGTCAGCGGCTCGGGAGCAAACAGCCTGGACCCCGCCTCCAACAGGATCCAGAGCGAGGCGGCCAGGATCAACAGCGCCTCCATCACCCCGGAGATGTTTTCTATCTTGTCATGTCCATAGGGGTGACAGGCATCGGGGGGCGCGTCGGAGCGCGACACCGAACAGAAGGCGATGAGGGAGGCCACCAGATCCATGGCCGAGTGGATCGCCTCCGAGATGATGCTGACCGCCCCGGTGAGCAGGCCGACGGCCAGCTTGGCGACGATCAGCACGCTGTTGGAACAGACCGACAAGAGGGCGGCGCGACGTTTGCGGTTCATAACAACCACTCCGTGTGGGGTAACAGGGACTCCTTTTAACCCAGGATGGCGCCATTGCCGGTCGGTTATTTTGTAAGAAAATGTGGTGGCAAGGGGGCAATCAGGGGTGTCGCCCTTGCTCTCAATGGCCAGCCGGCCCAGACACGGCACAGGGTCACGCCTGCCCCGGCAGAAAGAACAACGCCGGCGAAAGCCGGCGTTGTGGATGACCCGTCAGTTGGTCAGATCGTCGAAGAAGCGTTTCACCCCTTCGAAGAAGCCCTCGGACTTGGGCTTGTGGGTCTTGGCCGCCGCCCCGCTGAAGGAGTTGTCCAGCTGACGCAGCAGCTCTTTTTGCTCCTCGGTGAGGTTGACCGGGGTCTCGACCACCACCTTGCACATGAGATCGCCAATCTGGCCGGAGCGCACCGATTTCACGCCCTTGCCGCGCATCCGGTACATCTTGCCGGTCTGGGTCTCAGGAGTGATCTTGAGCTTGACCCGGCCGTCCAGGGTCGGCACTTCTATCTCGCCGCCCAGGGCCGCCGCGGTGAAGCTGATCGGCACCTCGCAGTAGAGGTTGTTGCCATCGCGCTCGAAGATCTCGTGCTCGCGCACGTGCACCTGCACGTAGAGATCCCCGTTCGGCGCGCCGGTCTCGCCCGCTTCACCTTCGCCGGAGAGACGGATACGATCGCCGGTGTCGACACCCGCCGGGATCTTGACCGACAGGGTCTTGGTGCGCTGATAGCGACCCTCGCCGTGGCACTTGCCGCAGGGGATGGCGATGATCTTGCCGCGTCCGTGGCAGTGGGGGCAGGGTTGCTGCACCGCGAAGAAGCCCTGGCGCATCTGCACCTGGCCGGAGCCGTGGCAGGTGGGGCAGGTCTTCACGTCGGCGCTGCTCTTGGCGCCGGTGCCGTTGCACTGCTCGCAGTGCACGTGGGTCGGGATCTTGATCTCCTTGGAGACGCCGCGCACGGCCTCCTCCAGAGTCAGCTCCATGTTGTAACGCAGGTCGGCACCGCGGGCCGGACCGCGCCGGCCACCACGTCCGCCACCGAAGATGTCGCCAAACACGTCGCCGAAGATGTCGCCAAAGTCGGCGCCGCCACCAAAGCCACCGTGACCGCCACCCATGTTGGGGTCGACCCCGGCATGGCCAAACTGGTCATAACGGGCTCGCTTCTCGGCGTCGGTCAGGATCTCGTAGGCCTCTTTGACCTCCTTGAACTTCTCCTCGGCCTCCGCGTCACCCTGGTTGCGGTCCGGGTGGTACTTCATGGCCAGGCGCTTGTAGGCCTTCTTGATCTCGCGCTCGTCGGCGCCTTTGGCCACACCCAGCACTTCGTAGTAATCGCGCTTCGACATACTCATCCTGTTGCTATATCAGCATTTATGCAGACGGGCGTTGGTCTCCCAACGCCCGTGAATTCATGGACAGTGCACTCAGGGGCGCACCCTGCGGGCCGTTGCCGACCCGCCGGGACAATTACTTCTTGTCGTCCTTCACTTCTTCGAACTCGGCGTCGACCACGTCATCGTCAGCCTTGGCGGAGGATTGCTGCTGGCCGGCACCGGCCTCGCCACCCTGCTGGGCCTGGGCTTGCTGCTGAGCGATCTCCATCAGCTTCTGGGAGACTTCCAGCAGAGCCTGCTGTTTGGCCTCGATAGCGGCCTTGTCGTCGCCCTTGATGGCCGCTTCCAGCTCGGACAGCGCGGCTTCGATCTTGCTCTTGTCGTCGGCCGGCAGGGCTTCACCGGCTTCGGTAACCTGCTTGCGCACGGAGTGGAGCAGACCATCGGCCTGGTTGCGGGCGTGGATCAGCTCTTCGAACTTCTTGTCCTCGGCGGCGTTGGCTTCGGCCTCGCGAACCATGCGCTCGATCTCGGCATCGGACAGACCGGAGGAAGCCTGGATGGTGATCTTCTGCTCCTTGTTGGTCTCTTTGTCCTTGGCGGAGACGTGCAGGATGCCGTTGGCGTCGATGTCGAAGGTCACTTCGATCTGCGGCAGGCCACGGGGCGCCGGACGGATGCCTTCCAGGTTGAACTGGCCGAGGGACTTGTTGTCACCGGCGCGCTTGCGCTCACCCTGCAGCACGTGAATAGTCACGGCAGACTGGTTGTCTTCGGCGGTGGAGAACACCTGGGACTTCTTGGTCGGGATAGTGGTGTTCTTCTCGATGAGCGCTGTCATCACGCCACCCATGGTCTCGATACCCAGAGAGAGCGGAGTCACGTCCAGCAGCAGTACGTCGGTCTTCTCGCCGGAGAGTACGGCGCCCTGGATGGCAGCACCCATGGCCACGGCTTCGTCCGGGTTGACGTCTTTGCGCGGCTCTTTGCCGAAGAACTCGGCCACTGTCTTCTGAACCAGCGGCATACGGGTCTGACCGCCCACCAGGATCACGTCGTCGATCTCGCCAACAGACAGGCCTGCGTCTTTCAGGGCAACACGAACCGGCTCCAGGGAGTCCTTCACCATGTCTTCCACCAGGGCTTCCAGCTTGGCGCGGGTCACCTTGATGTTCATGTGCTTGGGACCGGTGGCATCGGCGGTGATGTACGGCAGGTTGACGTCGGTCTGCTGGGCAGAGGAGAGCTCGATCTTGGCCTTCTCGGCGGCGTCTTTCAGGCGCTGCAGGGCCAGCTGGTCGTTGCGCAGGTCAATGCCTTGCTCACGTTTGAACTCGTCAACCAGGTAGTTGATCATGCGGTTGTCGAAGTCTTCGCCGCCCAGGTGGGTGTTACCGTTGGTGGCCAGTACTTCGAAGGTGGTCTCGCCTTCCACTTCATCGATCTCGATGATGGAGATATCGAAGGTGCCACCACCCAGGTCATAGACGGCGATCTTGCGCTCGCCCTTGACCTTGTTCACGCCATAGGCGAACGCGGCCGCGGTCGGCTCGTTGATGATACGCTTCACTTCCAGACCGGCGATGCGACCGGCGTCCTTGGTGGCCTGACGCTGGGCGTCGTTGAAGTAGGCCGGCACAGTGATAACGGCTTCGGTCACCGGCTCACCGAGGAAGTCTTCGGCGGTCTTCTTCATCTTTTTCAGCACCTCGGCAGAGATCTGCGGAGGGGCCATCTTCTTGCCCTTCACCTCAACCCAGGCGTCACCGTTGTCGGCCTTGGCGATGGCGTACGGCATGATCTCGAGGTCACGCTGCACTTCATCGTCTTCGAAACGACGACCGATCAGACGCTTGATGGCGAACAGGGTGTTCTTCGGGTTGGTGACGGCCTGACGCTTGGCAGGCTGACCAACCAGGATTTCGCCGTCATCGGCATAGGCAATGATGGACGGAGTAGTACGGTCACCCTCGGCGTTCTCGATCACGCGAGCGTGGTCGCCATCGAGGATGGCTACGCAAGAGTTGGTAGTACCCAGGTCAATACCGATGATTTTACCCATTTGACGAATCTCCAAATGCTTCAACTGATGTGGCAGGCAAACCTGCCTTTATGTCTCGTTAACGGCTAGATAGGGTCGCCCCCACTGGCTTTCAAGGGGTCGGCGATAAATTTCCCGACCGCCCCGGCCACTCCCGCCGCAGGCTTGAATCCTATATGGGGGTCAGGATCGACCCTTCAAGGGGTAGGCCTTAAAAAAAATCAACAAAAAGCCCGCCACGGGGCGGGCTCACTCCCGGCCGGACGACTCAGTCGACGGCCTTGGAGACCATCACCATGGCCGGACGAATGACGCGGCCGTTGAGCTCATAGCCCTTCTGCATCACGGCGATGACGGTGTTGGGGGCGACATCGGCGCTCGGCACCAGGCTCATGGCCTGATGGGCGTTGGGATCGAACGGCTGGTTGGTGGGATCCACCGCCACCAGACCAAATTTGGCCACGCCGTTTTGCATGGATTTGAGGGTCAGCTCAACCCCTTCCACCATCGGCTTGAGGGCCTCGTTCTCCTTGTCGGCCAGCTCGATGGCGCGCTCCAGGTTGTCCATGACGGGCAGCAGCTCAGCGGCAAACTTCTCGAGGGCGAACTTGTGCGCCTTCTCCACGTCCTGGGCGGCGCGGCGACGCAGGTTCTCCATCTCGGCGACGGCGCGAACCGCACGATCCCGCTCGTCGGCCGCGGCGGCAGTGGCAGCCTCGAGCTGGGCCTCCAGCTCGGCAATGCGTGCCTGCTCCGGGGTCAGTTCGCTGTCCACATCGGGCTGCTCGACGTGATCTTCCAGCCCTTCCACCTGTTCGACCTTCTGCTCTTCGTGGTTCATGACATCTCCAAATTACAGGTAACTTCTTTACGTGGGGCTATTATGGGGACGACGAACCGGCTTTCAAGAGGGCATGCGCCGGTTTGGCTATATAGCAGCAGAAAAGCGGGGCAAACGCGGTATACTCGCCCCATCACGGGCGACATACGACGCAAACCATGAATTCTCCGTTCAAGACCATAGGCCTCATCGGCAAACCCCATCACAACGGCGCCAATCAGACCCTCAAAGGACTGCACGACTACCTGACCCAACGCGGCTTCACCGTGCTGGTCGAGAGCCGGGTGGCACAGGCCCTCGGCGTCGCAGACAGTGAGTCCATCGTCGATCTGGTGCAGCTCGGGGAGCGCGCCGATCTCGCCATCGTGGTGGGCGGCGACGGCAACATGCTGGGGGCGGCGCGGGTCCTGTCGCGCTTCGACGTGGCGGTGATCGGCGTCAACCGGGGCAACCTCGGCTTTCTCACCGATCTCTCGCCGCAAGACTATCTGGTGCCCCTCGAGCAGGTGCTCTCGGGCCACTTCAAGAGCGAGCAACGCTTCTTGCTGGAGGCCTCCGTCTATCGCCACGGGGAGCGCAAGGCGAGCAACCTGGCCGTCAACGAGGCGGTGCTGCACCCGGGCAAGATCGCCCACATGATCGAGTTCGAGGTCTACATCGATGGCAGCTTCATGTACAGCCAGCGCTCGGACGGACTTATCGTGGCGACCCCGACCGGCTCCACCGCCTATTCCCTCTCCGCCGGCGGCGCCATCCTCACCCCCAAGCTCAGCGCCATCACGCTGGTGCCCATGTTCCCGCACACCCTGAGCAGCCGCCCCATAGTGCTGGACGCCGACTGCGAGGTGCGCCTGCTGGTCTCTCCCGACAACCAGGACGACGCCATGCAGGTGAGCTGCGACGGCCAGATCACCCTGGCGGTGCACCCGGGCGACGAGATCATCATCAAGAAGAGCCACCACCAGCTCAAGCTGGTGCATCCCCTCGATTACAGCTACTTCCACGTGTTGCGCAACAAGCTCGGCTGGGGCAGCAAGCTCTTCTAACCCTGCCCTTCTGGCCCCGTGTCATTCGGCCCTGCGCGGGCCGTTTTTCGAGATCCTCGGCCCGGCATCTTTACTGTATGTAAAACCAGTATATACTGGATACATAAACAGTAATGTATGGCCTCACAGGACGCGCGACCATGCTGGCACAGCTCACCATTACCAACTTCGCCATCGTCAAGTTCCTCGAGCTCGATCTCCAGTCGGGTATGACCTGTATCACGGGTGAAACCGGTGCGGGCAAATCCATTGCCATCGATGCCCTGGGCCTGTGTCTGGGCGAGCGGGCCGAGGCCAGCATGGTGCGCCCCGGTTGCGACAAGGCCGAGGTGAGCGCCCGTTTCCTGCTTGCCGGCAACCCCGCCGCCCGCGGCTGGCTCACCAGCAACGAGCTGGAAAGCGAAGAGAGAGAAGAGTGCATAGTGCGCCGGGTGGTCTCGGCCGAGGGACGCTCGCGCAGCTATATCAACGGCGTGCCCGTGCCCCTGGCCCAGCTAAAGAGCCTGGGCCAGCTGCTGGTGAACGTGCACGGTCAGCATGCTCACCAGCTGTTGCTGCGCCCCGACTATCAGCTTGCCCTGCTCGACGGTTACGCCGGTCATACCCTGCTCCTCGGTGAGGTGCGCGAGCACTACCAGCGCTGGCGCCAGCTGCAAAACGAGCTGGTCCGCCTCAAGGCCGAGCAGCAGCAGCGCGAGGCCCGTCGCCAGCTGCTCGAATATCAGGTGCAGGAACTCGACGAGTTTGCCCTGCAACCCGGCGAGTTCGAGGAAGTGGAAGAGGAGCACCAGCGCCTGGCCAACGGCACCGAGCTGATGCAAGAGTGCGGCAGCTGCATCGATCTGCTCTACGAGAACGACGACACCACCATCACCAGCCTGCTGCAGGTCGCCATCGACAAGACCGAAGGGCTGGTCGGCATGGATTCCCGCCTCACCCCAGTGCTCGAGATGCTCAATGAGGCGCTCATCCAGGTGCAAGAGAGCCATGGGGAGCTGCGCGGCTATCTGGACAATCTCGAACTCGATCCCCAGCGTTTCATCGAGCTCGAGAGCCGCCTGTCGCGGGCCATCTCGCTGGCCCGCAAGCACCACGTCAAACCGGCCGAGCTGGCCCTGCATCATCAGGGGCTGACCGAAGAGCTGACTCGCATCGGCTCCGACGAGGCGCGCCTCGAGGGGATGGAGGCCGAGCTCGCCGAGGCGCGCGAGGCCTTCCTCACCGCCGCCGAGGCGCTCAGCCAAAGCCGCCGCCGTCACGCCGAGGCGCTGGCCGGCCGGGTCAGCGAGAGCATGACCGAGCTGGCCATGCCCCAGGGCCAGTTTGCCATCGAGGTAGTTGCCGATCGGGGGCAGAGTCTCTCGCCCCTTGGCATCGACCGGGTCGAGTTTATGGTCACCACCAACCCGGGACAGCCGCTGCAACCCCTCGGCAAGGTTGCCTCGGGTGGTGAGCTGTCGCGCATCAGCCTGGCGCTGGTGGTGATCAGTGCTCGCCAGATGGCCACCCCCACCCTGATCTTCGACGAGGTGGACGTGGGGATAAGCGGCCCCACCGCCGCCGTGGTGGGGCGCCTGCTGCGCCAGCTCGGGGAATCGACCCAGGTGCTGGTCGTAACCCACCTACCCCAGGTGGCCGGCAACGGGCACCAGCACATGGTGGTGAGCAAGCACACCGACGGCCACACCACGGAAACCCGCATGCAGCCGCTGGCCCAGCGGGACCGACTCAACGAGCTGGCCCGTCTGCTCGGGGGGGATCACATCACCGACAACACCCTGGCCAACGCCCGCGAGCTGCTGGCAGGCTAAGCGCACACGAGGGCCATCGGGCCCTCTTCTCGCTTAAGGGAACACATCACCGACAACACCCTGGCCAACGCCCGCGAGCGACTGGCAGGCTAAGTGCACAAGAGGGCCATCGGGCCCTCTTCTCGGTGTGGGAGATAATCGGCGCTCCCTCACCGGCGGCGAAGGGCATAACAGACAGGGGCCTGATGGCCCCTTGACCGTCAGACGGTCGCGTCGATCCGGTAGGCGCAGCGGCGCGCCCCGGCCAGGATGTGCTCCTCTCGCACCACCGTCACCCCCTCCCCTAACAGACTGCTGAAGAGCGCCAACTCGGAGCGGCAGAAGTTCTGACAGTGGCTGGCGGCGGCGCAGATGGGGCAGTGGTTCTCGAGCAGCCACCAGGTCTCCCCCTCTTGCATCACCTCGGCCATATAGCCCTCACGGCTGCGCTCTTCGGCCAACCGAGCCAGTCGTTCGGCAAGGGTCGTGGCGCCGGCCAGTGCCGCCCGGTAGTGCGCCTCACAGGTCGCCTCGCGGTGGGCAATCAAGGCCTCCATCCCCTGCTCGCCGAAGATGACCCGTACCGAGTCGATCAGCGCCAGGGTCAGCTCCTCATGGCGATCCCCGAAATGGGGCTGCGCCTGCTCGGTGAGTCGCCAGTAACGCGCAGGCCTGCCGCGCCCCTCGCTGCGATCCTCGAAGCTGAGCATACCGTCGGCCTCCAGCGCCTGCAGATGCTGACGCGCCCCCATTGAGGTCATCTCCAACTGAGCGGCCAGCGCCGCCGCCGTCATGGGTCCCTGCTGCTTGAGCAGCGCCAGGATCCGCTCTGTGCTCTTCATCGTCTCACTCCCCCTTGTCGGCCTATTATGGCCGCCGATGAGGTTAAGTAAACTTTTTTGTTTACTTTATCTTGCGCCATTTAAATAAAGCAAATACATTACAAAAACAATTTAACAACACTTTGGTTTATTTATTATGAGACTCACCATCATCAATGGCAGTCCGCGACAAGAGGCCCAGAGTGCCCGTGTCGCACGGTATTTAGCCGAGCAGGCGGTCGGGTTTCACGACATTGAGCGGATCGATCTCGCCCGGGATCCCATCCCCTTCTGGGATGGAGAGGATGAAGCAAGCAAGGGAGAGGCCTGGCAGGCGATGGTCCCCCGGCTGGCCCAGAGCGATGCCTTCATCCTGATCTCTCCAAAATGGAATGGCATGGCCTCTCCACTGCTCAAGCAGTGGCTGATGAATGCGGATGTTCCCCTGGTTGGCCATAAGCCAACCCTGCTGGTGAGCGTCTCGAGCGGCATCCACGGCGTCTATCCCATCCCTGAGCGTCAAGGCAGCAACAAGAACAACAAGCTGCTCTTTATTCCCGCCCACCTTATCGTCCGCAGTGTCGGTTCGGTCCTGCACCCGCTGCCAGAGTCGGCACAGAGTGAACGCGAGCGGTCCCTGCGCCGTCGCATCGACGAGAGTCTCGCCCTGCTGGCGCGCTACAGCGAGCTGCTACTGCCGCTGCGCCACTATCGGGACCCTTATCCCTACGGCATGTGAACCCGAGTCAATCCAACCAAGGAGCATCCCATGATTCATCTCGAGCATCTCAATCTGGTGGTCACCGATCTGGACCGCAGCCTCGCCTTCTATCGCACCGCGTTTCCCCAGTGGCGGGTGCGCGGCGGCGGCGAAGGAAGCTGGCATGGCAAGGCGCGCCGCTGGCTGCACTACGGCGATGACTATCAGTACCTGACCCTGAACGATAACGGCGCAGGGCACAGCCGCGAGCTCGCCGGCCATCAACCCGGTCTGGCTCATTTTGCCTTCGTCACCAGCAACCTGGATGCACTGGAGAGCCGAATGACGGGGGCCGGCTATCCCGTCAGCAGCCGGGGGGCCCCCGACTCGGGCAGGCGCAACCTCTATTTCATCGATCCGGACGGCATGGAGGTGGAGTTTGTCGAGTACTCGAGCGACGACCCGGCACTTCGCAACCAATACCCGGCCTGATGAGGAGCCGTGAGCCAAACCGGTAGCATGTGCACCGCCCTGCGCTCCGCCACTGCCTACACTCAGGAAAACCCCTAACCTCGAGGTGAGCCATGCCCGCTTCCGACTGGCTTGTTTGGGCCCTGCTGTCGGCGCTCTTCGCCGCCCTCACCGCCATCCTTGCCAAGCTGGGACTGCAGGAGGTGGACCCGGATCTCGCCACCCTGATCCGCACTCTGGTGCTGCTGCCTCTCCTCGCGCTTGTGGCGACCGGCAAGTGGGGGGATCTGGGCACCCTGAGTGGACGAACCTGGCTCTTTCTCATCCTCTCGGGCGTGGCAACCGGCGCCTCCTGGCTCTGCTATTTCCGCGCCCTCAAGGTGGGGAAGGTCTATCAGGTGGCCCCGGTCGACAAGCTGAGCCTGGTGCTAGTGGCGCTCCTGGCGTTCGTGCTGCTCGGCGAGCGCCCGCAGCCGCGCGAGTGGCTGGCCCTTGGCCTCATCACAGGCGGCGTCTTGCTGCTGGCCCTGCGCCGTTAGCTTCATGGCGGGTTCATCTACGGATGCGAGAGTTTGGTCTGTGGCTCACAGTAAGGAGAGAGCGATGAAAAACGGTATCGTATTGCTGCTGGAAGGAAAGGCGTACGAACGCGAGACCCTGGCCAAGGCGAGCCGCCTCGCGCACGCCATGGGCAGCCCGCTGACCCTGCTGCACCTGACCCACAGCAGCCAGGTGCGAAACGAGCATATCGAGCTGCCCGCTGCAGAGCGCAGCGCCCGCGCCGAGCTCGCGGCCAAAGCCGGGATCAGCGAGCTTGTCGCCACCCTCTCCCATCCGGCCGAGTATCAATGCCTGGCGGTCGACGACGTGGTTCGGGATCTGGCGGCCTGGCTCGCCAGCCATCCTTGCGACCTGCTGCTGGTCGGCAGCCGGCACCACTGGATGGAGGGCTCCCTGGCGCGCCAGCTGCTTTACAAGCTGCCGGTGGATATCCAGATCTGTCACGAGCCCATCGCCGAGCCCCTCAGGGCTGCGGGATAAGTGCGTCCCCCTGCCCGATAGCGCCGCCCTGTAGCACTCGCGCCGTGATGCCGCCGTGGCCGCGCAGGGCGTTGTAGCCGCCGGGGCCGAGGGTGAGTTCCATTTTGGAGCAGGGCTCGCACGGCCCCGTGTATTCGAGCAGCGCCTCCCCGAGGCGAAAGGTGCGCCCCTTGAGGGCGAGCAGGTTGATGCCGCTCACCACCAGGTTGCGTCTAACGCGCGCCGCCATCGCCTCAATAAAGAGGGTGCTGCCGAGCGGGGCCAGCCCGGGCAGCTGCAACAAGCCGGCCACCACCGCCAGATGCTCGGCCTGGATCAGGGTCACCTGCCGTTTGCTCTGCTCCCGGCCCGCGAAGCGATCCCCCTCCAGCCCCTTGCCCGGCTGTAACCGGGCCTGCTCAACCAGCACAACCGGGGCGCCACGCGCCGGGCGCAAGGCAATCAGCTCGAGCCGACCCGGATAGGGAAAGGAGTCCATCAGAGCCGCCAGGGGCGAGGCCTCGTTAATCCTCATCGTCTTCCTCGGGGCGGGTGCAGTCGAGCACGCTGGTCTCGAGATCCCCGCGATTGCGGGTCAGCAGGGGGGCCGTGCCATCCCGGTAGGGACGCACGTCAGAGAAATCGGTGCCGAAGTAGTGCATAAACTGGCGCCGCGCCTCGTCGAGGGGAAGCGGGATGAAGAGCAGATGCACATCGAAGCTGGAGGCCGGCACGACAAAGCCGCTCACCGGAATGTCGCGATAGTGTTCCTCAACCCGAAACCAGGCGAGCCCCTCCTCCACCTTCCAGGGGCGGTAGCGGGCCAATGCGGGATTGCCCGGCTCGCCGCTCTCAGGATCCAGATAGAGACCATCGAAGCGGCACTGCTCCAGCCCACTCCACATTCGCTCGAAGGGGGACGAGCAGCCCCCCAGTGCGAGGGCGGCCAGCAGCCACCCCAGATTCCCGCGCATCCTCTACTCCCTAGTCATAGGCGTGCAGTTGCTCCACCAGCAGATCGATAAAGCCCGGGCGATCCACCCCCAGCAGCACGGTGGCATTGGGGGCCATGCCCGACAGGCCGTAGCGATCCACCACCGTCATGCCCACAGTGTACTCGCCACAGGTCTCAATGCCGACCCGGCAGTCGATGCCATGAAAGAGCCCCGGGCGCAGCAGCCAGGCGATGGTGCAAGGGTCGTGCAACGGTGCCCCCGCAAAGCCCCACTTGGGATCTCGATGGTAGATCATGAAAAAATCGAGCAGCTCGGCCACGGTGCGGGCCACCGGATTGCCGATGGCACGGATGCGTTCGATATCCTCATCCATCACCTGGGCCTCATGGGTCACGTCGAGCCCACACATGGTGATGGGCACACCGGATTGAAACACCATCTCGGCCGCTTCGGGGTCCACATAGATGTTGAACTCGGCGGCCGGCGTCCAGTTACCCGGGCCGGCGCTGCCCCCCATCAGCACGATACGGGCGATCCTGGGCTTGAGCTCGGGGTGCGCCGCCAGCAGCAGGGTCACGTTGGTGAGCGGACCGGTCGGCACCAGGGTCACCGGCTCGGGACTGTCGCGCAAGGCGTTGGCCATCAGCTCGACGGCGGTGAGGGATACGGGGGCGAAGGCGGGCTCGGGCAGCGCCGGGCCGTCCAACCCGGACTCCCCGTGCACGTTGTCGGCAATGATAAGCTCACGCCGCAAGGGCTTGGGTGCCCCTGCGGCGACCGGAATGTCACGTCGCCCCAGCAGGGTGAGGATACGCAGGGCGTTTCGCAGGGTCTTGTCCGGGGTCTGGTTGCCGGCGCTGGTGGTGACCGCCAGCACCTTTAGCGCAGGGCTGGCCAGGGCCAGGATGAGGGCGATGGCGTCGTCGTGGCCGGGATCGCAGTCGATGATGATGGGCAGCGCCATGGGGTTCTCCTTACCGCTGGAAAAACGCCTACCCTACCAGTCTCGTTCGTCCCCTTCCGGTGACCGGCTCACACTTTCGGGGATGACAAAAAAAGATGGGGGCCGCGCTTTCGCAACGGCCCCCACCCCCCACTCGGCGTGGTGCTATCAGATCAGCTTGCGGGCGGCGCCCAGCACGATCTTGATGGCATCAGATTCGGTCTTCGCCATGGTCTCGGCGTTCGGGATCTCTTGTTGGGTACGGTTCACGATGACACCGGCCACCATGCCCGCACGCAGCCCCTGGCTGGAGCACATGGTCAGCAGGGTCGCAGACTCCATCTCGAAGTTGAGCACGCCCATGGACTGCCACTCCTTCATGGAGCCCTGGAAGCGCTGAACCACGCGGCCGGAGAAGGTGTCGTAACGCTCCTGACCCGGGTAGAAGGTATCGGAAGAGGCGGTGATGCCCACGTGCAGCCTGGAGCCCAGCTCCTTGGCGGTCTCGACCAGGGCGGTGGTGCACTCAAAATCGGCCACGGCCGGGAACTCCATCGGCGCGAAGTGCAGGCTGGCACCGTCGAGGCGCACAGAGCCGGTGGTGACGATCACATCGCCCACGTTCAGATGCGGCTGGATGGCACCCGTGGTGCCGATGCGCAGGAAGGTGCGGATCCCCAGCTGGGCCAGCTCTTCCACGGCGATAGAGGTAGAGGGACCGCCGATACCGGTGGAGCAGACGATGACGGCCTTGCCGTCCATTTCGGCGCGCCAGGTGGTGAATTCACGGTGGCTGGCCAGCAGCACAGGATTGTCCATCAGCTCGGCGATGCGCTTCACCCGCTCCGGGTCACCCGGCACTATGGCCAGCGTGGCACCTTGCAGATCCGCTTTCTTCAAACCCAAGTGAAATACATCAGACATAGTCAACTCCTGATCGCCACCGCCATCTGGCAGGCGCAGTGTTTAAGGTACTTTTCAAGCTATCTTTCCCCCCGTTTCGGGGAGCGCCAACTATGGGCGATCCCAACGCCCATTTCCTTGAAGGGCCTCACACTTCTGCGCTTAACCCTTGCCAAATTTCGCGCAAAACGTTTGCTAACGTGATGAATTTATTGAAAAACGTTTCGACACTCCCACGCTATTTCCCCATGGCTGTCAACCCTGCAAAGGCTGCGGTTTTCAGGGCCGTGATCGACACCATAAAGTAGCAAAATGAATACTCATATGACTTCTCAAGAGCGCGGATCCTTGGCTAAAGTGGTCACAGGACATACCTCTTTAGTATTAAAAAAACGGAGTAATGAAACATGGCCGCATTCAAGTTCTACATCCCCGCCATCAACCTGATGGGCGCCGGCAGCCTCACCAGCGCCGCCGCCGACATCCAGGGCTATGGCTACAAGAAGGCACTGATCGTCACCGACAAGGTCCTGAGCCAGATCGGGGTTGTCGCCAAGGTGAGCGCCCTGCTGGCCGAGCGCGGGGTTGAGAGTGTCATCTTCGATGAGACCAAGCCCAACCCGACCGTCAGCAACGTCGACGCCGGCCTGGCCCTGCTCAAGGCGCAGCAGTGCGACTTCGTCATCTCCCTCGGTGGCGGCTCCCCCCACGACTGCGCCAAGGGGATCGCCCTGGTCGCCACCAACGGTGGCAACATCAAGGATTACGAAGGGGTGGATCGCTCCGCCAAGCCGCAGCTGCCGCTGATTGCCATCAACACCACCGCCGGCACCGCCTCCGAGATGACCCGGTTCTGCATCATCACCGACGAAGCCCGTCACGTGAAGATGGCCATCGTCGACAAGCACGTCACTCCCCTGATGTCGGTCAACGACCCCGAGCTGATGCTGGCCAAGCCGGCCGGTCTGACTGCCGCCACCGGGATGGATGCCCTGACCCACGCGGTCGAGGCCTATGTCTCTACCATCGCCACCCCGGTCACCGACGCCAGCGCCATCATGGCCATCGAACTCATCGCCAAGCACCTGCGCCGCGCCGTGAGCCACGGTGACGATCTGCACGCTCGCGAGCAGATGGCCTATGCCCAGTTCCTGGCCGGCATGGCCTTCAACAACGCCAGCCTCGGCTATGTACACGCCATGGCTCACCAGCTCGGCGGCTTCTATGACCTGCCGCACGGGGTGTGCAACGCCGTGCTGCTGCCCCACGTTCAGGCCTACAACGCCCAGGTGTGTGCCGGCCGCCTCAAGGATGTGGCCCGCTTCATGGGTGTGGACGTGAGCGCCATGAGCGACGAGCAGGGTGCCGCCGCCGCCATCGACGCCATCAAGGCCCTGGCCCGTGACGTCCAGATCCCGGCTGGCCTCGAGCAGCTCGGCGTCAAGGCCGACGACTTCGACGTGCTGGCCACCAACGCCCTGAAAGATGCCTGCGGCCTGACCAACCCGAAACAGGCAAGCCACGACGAGATCAAGGCCATCTTCCGCGCCGCCATGTAAATCGGGTGCCAACATATTGAAAAGTCAGGAGGGCCCGGAGCCCTCCTTTTTACTTCCGGCATGGGTGCCGGTATGATGTGCCGAGCTCATAAGACGGTATGGATGATCTGAACTCGCTATGCGGATGAAACTCTTGATGGCCGCCGCTCTGGCCGCCCTAACCCTTTCCGGTTGCAGCCTGGTCTATCGCATCGATATTCCCCAGGGCAACTATGTGGAGCAAAAACAGGTAGACAAGCTGCGCCAGGGCATGACCCGCGAGCAGGTGGTCTATGTACTGGGCTCCCCCATGCTCAAAGATGCCTTCGACCACGACACCTGGCACTACCTCTATGAGTTCCAGCCGGGCCGTGGGGATCTCGAGCGCAAGGAGATGACCCTGAAGTTTGTCGGCGATCGCCTGGCCACCATCACGGGCGATTTTACCGTCCCGGCCACCTTCAATACCCCGCTCTGATGAGAAAACCGGCCACTGGCCGGTTTTTTTATAAGGGGAGGACCCCATGACGCAGATCCTGATCGGGGGCGCCAGCGGACTGATCGGCCGCGAGCTGGTCGCCTGCCTGGCGCCCCGGGCCGAACTCTGGCTGCCCTGCCGCCGCCCCCTTGCCGGCGAGTCTCACCTGCACTGGTGTGAGACCGACTTCGAGCGCCTCGAGGAACTCCCCCTGCCCGTCACCATCGACACCGCCTTCTGCGCCCTCGGCACCACGCGCCGTGACGCCGGCTCGGCGGCGGCCTTTCGCCGGGTCGATCTCGACTATGTGCTGGCCTTTGCCAGGCTGGCCCGGCGCCACGGCTGCCGCCGTCTGGTGGTGGTCTCGAGCCTGGGCGCCAACCCCGGCTCGCCGTTTCTCTATCCGCGCACCAAGGGAGAGATGGAGCAGGCCCTGCACGCCATGGAGTGGGAACGTCTGGTGGTGGTGCGCCCGGGCATGCTGCTCGGGGATCGCCCGCGACCCCGCCGCAGCGAGCAGATAAGCCAGCGCATCTACCCCTTCATCGCCCCCTTGCTGCGCGGCCCTCTCGCCCGTTTTCGTGCCATCGAGGCACATCGGGTAGCCCGTGCCATGGTGGCCCTGGCCGAAGGCGCGGGAGCCGAGACGGTCGAGAACGAACGGCTACAGCTCTGGTAACAGAGAGGGGCGCCATGGCGCCCCTCCCGTTTCATGCTCACCCTATTCCTGCGGCTGCCTGGCGCCGGTCACCGGGTTGGCCCGTCCCTCTTCTTTCGCCTTGTCGGCCCGCTTCTTGCGCATCTCGCGCGGGTCGGCGATGAGGGGGCGATAGATCTCGACCCGGTCCCCATCCTGCAGGGGTTCGGACTCCTTGACCGGCCGGCTGTAGATGCCGATCTTGTTGACAGAGAGATCGATCTCCGGGTGTTTATCGAGAATCCCCGACGCCTCGATAGCCTGTCGGGCCGTGGTGCCGGCCCCCAGACGCAGTGGGATGACGGTCTGGCGCTCGGGCAGGGCATAGGCGACTTCAACCAGGATCTGCTCAGACACCGTACACCTCCTTGGCGCGGGTGGTGAAGGCACTGACCATGGCACTCACCAGATCCCGGAACACCTTGCCAAAGGCCATCTCCACCAGCCGATTGGAAAACTCGAACTCAAGCTCGAACTCCACCTTGCAGGCATCCACATCGAGGGGGGTAAAGGTCCACCACCCCACCAGCTTGCTGAAGGGGCCATCCACCAGTTGCATGCTGATGCGACGATTGTGCTCCAGGGCATTGCGGGTGGTGAAGGTCTTGGCAATGCCCCCCTTGGCCACCTCGACCGAGGCGGTCATATAGTCGTCACCGTGCTCATGAACCCGACTACCGACACAACCCGGCAGAAACTGGGGATAGGCATGAACATCATTGACCAGAGAGAACATCTGCTCGGCGCTGAACATCACCAGCGCACTTCGATTGATACGGGGCATGGCTTTTCCTCATCCTTTCGCCGTGATTTTATCACCGCGCCGCACAAAATCACCGTCAACACTGCCTAACAAATGGCCACTCGCACCCCTGCGCGTTTTACAGCCGTCGGCGGCCACGTATAATGGCCCCCTCATTACCTGCCGGAATCGCCCGTCATGTCGAAAAAGAACAGTAAAAACAAAGCCGGCTCCAGCACGATTGCCCTGAACCGGACGGCTCGCCACGAATACTTCATCGAGGAGAAGATCGAGGCCGGTCTCTCCCTGCTGGGGTGGGAAGTCAAATCCCTGCGGGCGGGCAAGGCCAACATCGGCGAGGCCTATATCACCTTCCTGCGCGGCGAAGCCTATCTGTTTGGCTCCACCTTCCTGCCGCTGCAGATGGCCTCGACCCACGTCATCTGTGACCCGACCCGTCTGCGCAAGCTGCTGCTGAGCCGTCGCGAGCTCGACCGCCTCACCGGCCTTATCGAGCGTCAGGGTTACACCATAGTGCCCCTCTCCCTCTACTGGAAGGGTCCCTGGGTCAAGGTGGAGATCGGCCTGGTGAAGGGCAAGAAGGACCACGACAAGCGCGAAGCCACCAAGGCCCGCGAGTGGGACCGCGAAAAAGCGCGCATCATGAAGAACAAGCGCCTGGGCTAACCCCTTGTCTGCACAAACTTTCTGCGATTGACCGGCGTTTGCCGGTCAATTCGTCTGTGCGCCTTGCCACGGCCGCCCCGATGGGCTTACAATCGCCGCAACTTGGGGCTGATTTTGGATTCGACAGGATTCTCGAAACCCAAGGTGCATGCCGAGGTGCGGTTGGCCTCGCTAAAAAGCCGCAAAAAAATAGTCGCAAACGACGAAACCTACGCACTGGCAGCTTAATAACCTGCTCAGAGCCCTTCTACCCTAGCTTGCCTGTGTCCTAGGGAATCGGAAGGTCATCCTTCACAGGATCGTGTGGAAGTCCTGCTCGGGGCGGAAGCATTAAAACCAATCGAGCTAGTCAATTCGTGGCGTGTCCCTCCGCAGCGGGTTGGCGAATGTAAAGAGTGACTAAGCATGTAGTACCGAGGATGTAGGAATTTTGGACGCGGGTTCAACTCCCGCCAGCTCCACCAAACGTTTGGAAAGGGCCACTTCGCAAGAGGTGGCCCTTTTTGTTTTCCCCGGCGTTCCCTGCGGCTCACTCACCACTCCATTGCCTTGATAAGGCCAGTGTTTAGAGACCTTTTGAGTCCGGGATCAAACCCAGCGCCAGGGTTTTATGCGATGTGTAGCCCGCCGCCGAAAATGAAAAAGACTTGCGGGGAAAATGAAAAGCTACCGGCCCGATAGTTTATCAAACTTGGTGGCACCGGAATCACTGAGTTTGATAACCCCGTTAAACCGGCATTAAACCTCTATCTCATAGGTCGGTAAATCCGGCGCCTCTCCTGCCAGCTCCCCTCCCCTGTAAAACGCCTTCTTGCCGATGGCTATCCCTGTGCCACGTACTGTGACCGTTCCACCCGCCAACGTATTGAGAGTGGTGGTCGTGGTACCTACTGCGGTCACGGTACCGACCAGCAAGGGATCTGCACCGGGTACCAGCTCCAGGAATCGCTTAAACAGGTTCATACAAATCGCTCCACACTCAGTTGCTGGCGCACCGTCATGGCCCTGTTCTGCAGCGCAGCAGAGACCCTGACGCCCCGGTTGTAACCCTTCCAACCGTCCACGGCGAGCAGCGCACCCGGCAGGATCAAGCCGGTATCAGCTGACAACGGCAGTTCAATGGTCTGGGTACGCTTGGGCATGGTCTTGGCCAGCCCCACCACACCTTGGGCACGGGCTGCCGTCACATCGCTCACCAACGGGTGGGTGATTGTTGGCGCTTGTTGCTCGCCAGCTGTCCCTTGGCGCACCACCCGCGCACTGATGCCCTGATGGCCACCGCTGACCCAAATCCCGTTGGCGGCATGACCCGGCTGGAAGTCACTGCCCAGGGTGGTAATGATGGCTCGGGGGATCGCCACATCGGCCTCTGCAGTATCGAGCTGCCACGGCACGGTGGGATATCGCGGCTTGATGACCAGATGACGGTTACGCTGGTGTGGCAGCACAAAACCACCGGCCGCATCAGCCAGGTACCTGACCACCTCGATCGGGGTCTGGTTATCCAGGCTAAAGAACCCGGCAGGTACCAACCAGTCAGCCGCTTGCCAATCCAGCGTCCAACCAACCGGCAATACGGCCGCAGCCAGCTGGGCCATGGTCGCTGCAGCACGCTCACTCACCGCCTGCGCCAATACATGGGTCGGTGACAAGTAAGCGGTGCGAGAGCGTCCCGTCAGCGTTGCTGACTCACGGCCAAAGCTCTGGCTCGATTGCCAGCCATCACACACGCAGTCCCATTGCTGACCGTTGATAAGAATGCTGACCTCTTCCTCATCGGTCAACGCAGCCGCCGCGATACGGGGGATTTGAGCGCTGAACTGCCACGCCCAGGAGTCGGTATCGAGCTCGATACTTACCGCCGTGGCAGGGATATCGAGCCCATCGCGTACCCGCACAATCTTCGCTGTATTGCTCACCAGATAAACCCTCCGGGTTGGAATGACGATTGCCGCATCGCTGCCCTGCCAGACAAACTCCAGCTCTGCCGTGTCGCGCTTGCGCCCGAATGCCAGCCGCAGCACCCGCTTATCGGGGCGGATGGGGGGCTTGGGTGGTTCTGGTGGTGGCGTCTTGCCCCAGGAGGGCAACATGGCCTCATCCCAGCCATCACGCCAGCCCTCTATCAGCGGCTTGCCGTGGTGCCAGGCTTGAGCGGCGACCCCCTTACCAATGAGGATGCCCTCTTGCCACTGGTCAGCCAGCCAAGCCTTGTCAAAGCGCGGCGGGTTGGTGAACCCGACCAGGCGCCAGCTACTGACCGGGGCCGCCTCAACCCACAGGGACTGATTCGCCACATGGCCAGCGGCCAGGCTGTCATAGCCCTCGCGGTTCTGCTGGCTGACCGGCAGCCCCTCGGCAAAGCGTTGTTGATTTGCCATGAACGTCTGGGGCATCTGTTCGCCCAGCTCAGCCACCTGCTGCTGATGCGCGGCGGCCTGTTGCCACAGGGAGCTGCTGGTTGCCCGCTCGGTACCGGCCTTCTGCCATTCGCTACTGAGTGCCTGGGAATGGCTATCTGCCCGCTCCCACTCATCCCCCATTGCACTGGCAGGGCCTCGGAATACGTTCTGGTCATACTGCCCGGCGAGCACAGGCTGCGGGGCGCGGGATGTGCTGGCCATGGTGCATTCGATGACGAACTCACCAAGCAGCTCACCCCGGCTATGGGTTTGGCTGGCAAGCACCGCATCAAGTACCACAGAGCCGTCCAGCATCGCGCTGGAACGATGCGGGGCGCCATCCAATACCGATACCAGCACCAGACCCGGTGACGCACTCAGGCGTGGCGGCAAGTTGGTACTATTCAGGATGCCGACCAGGCGCACTACGTCGGACTGGTTTAGCTCCAGCTGGCCATTGATGCTGCGAGCCTTACGCAGCGCTAGGCTGGCATCCTTTCTGGCCATATGGCCCCCCGGTTACGGTTCTGTGATGGTGGCTGTATTAATGCGGATCAGCGCACCGGCCAAAAACTCCGCTGCGGGCAGCTCCAGATCGGCGCCACTGCCCGGCACCCCGACATCGAGATCCGCCACAAAGGCCCCATCCCGGTCAACAATGCGCCCCCAGGTGGGAGCACCGCTGGCGGTGGCCATCTGCTCGGCCAGGGGTTTCAGGGTCAACACCCCACCAGCGACCGTCTTGGCGCAAGGGTGGCTGAACGTCAGCGCCACCAGAGCCAGCTGGTCAGTCGGGGCCGCCCCCGGTGCCGGTTTGGTACCTGTGTAGATGGTCAGCTTGGCACTGGCCCCGGTGCCCGTATCAATGGCCGTGGCCAATA
Source organism: Aeromonas sp. R6-2 (assembly GCF_040908155.1). Lineage (NCBI taxonomy): Bacteria > Pseudomonadati > Pseudomonadota > Gammaproteobacteria > Aeromonadales > Aeromonadaceae > Aeromonas > Aeromonas sp. R6-2. The sequence continues at coordinate 41,818 of NZ_JBFODE010000047.1, forward strand.
GCTGGGCGCGACTGGTGCGCAGCCCTTCGGCATAAGAGATCATGGTTGTTTCCTCTTGAGCGGGGCAATCATGGGGAACGGCTCGGGCGCCACGCTACCACCAGGCGGATAGGGTTTTGGCGCCTGATAGTCGGCGGCTACGGCGTTGTAGTCAGCGGGGCCATATGCCGGGTCATCCTGGGCGACCACCATATAACGGCGATTCAGCCACAGCAGATCGAACCGATAGACCCCATCCGATGCGCGGCTGTAAGTCTCGCCAACCAGCTCGCCATCCTGGGTAAAGCAAAGTACCCGGCGCCGAACTCCCATCCCGCTGATGGTCACAGTGCTTTCAATAAATCCCTGTTCCACGTTGCGTACCCCATCGCGGATCCAGAAGTAATCCCGCCCCTTGCAGATCACTCGCTGGCTAATCTGCTGGATACACAACGGGCCAGGATAAAACGGCGGTTTCCCTTGCCACGCCACATCTTGCGGCAGGAACTGGGCGCGGGTCTCCTGGTTGGCCACGGTAACGGTCATCGGGGTGGTGAACAGCACATAGGTAAACTCGACCTGGAGCGGGACAAATTCAGTCCCTATCCTGTCCAGGCGGTCTCCCGGTTGCAGCTCTATCCATATCTTGTATTGCGTTGAGGCAATGAATTGCGTTGAGCGGGTAAACACCTTGGTCTGGTAGTAGCCAAACACCTGCCCATTGATAGCGGCCAAGCCGAGATAGGGTGCATCAGCTGGCCCTTGAGTGGTCACCCCGCCCACCGTCAATTTGGCCACACCATTGAGGTAAGCCAGCTGGGCAACCACAGCGCCAGCCGCATCGAACAGCACCCCAGTCTGACCAGGCAAAATCCCCCTGGCCAAGACGTAGGATGGTGCAGTGCCAGAAGCGACCAACCCGACCCCGGATTGATGCTCAATAGCCGCACCGACTGGCAATACCAAATCCGGCTGCAACGCGGTGTACTGCTCTGCCGTTAGCGCAGCAAAGTCGCCATTAAACCCAGGTGGCCCGCCTGCAATGCGCAAATAGGTTTCGGCACGGCAACCGTTGCCACCTGTATAGGTCTCGTAGGAGCGCATATTGCTAAAACGCAGGGTCGTTACCACCGCCATATTGCAGGTCAGGGTAAATGACTGGTTGCGATGCTGACCGCCATCATCGGTATAAATCAGGCTAGTTGGGGTAAAGGTCAGCTCGCCATAGGTTCGCGGGTATGCGTCTCGCTGGGTGGCTTTGGTCAGGCTGGCAAGGCTTGGGCCGTACCATAGCCCGCTGCGATAGGTGCCATCTGTGCGGGTGCGAAGGGCGGCGACCACATTGCCCGCCGCATCCAGAAACTCCAGATCCATATCGCACAGGTCGTTAGTCCAGCAGGCGTTGGATGCCCCAATCTTCAACCGATACCCAATGGGCTTGAACGGGATAGACCCACCCCATACGCCGGTATCAGCAGCACCGCTCTTGTTATAGGCATAACGGAACAACCCGATATCGGCGGTATCGCCAAACCAGTCTGCCCATTCCGCCCCGCCGGTCGCGGTTACATCAAGCGCGGCATCGTAGGTAATGGTCTGGGCAGCCGATAGCATCAGCCACCCTTTTGACGGCAGGAAAGTCGCCATGACTTACCTCCAGGGGCCGGTCAGGTCAAAGCCCATCAGGCAGGTCTGCCCAGCGGTATAGTTATCTTCCTGAAACCCCACCCTGACAAACCGCAACAACTTGCCAGGCATGGCAGGCAGGTCTTTGAAGTTCTTCCTGTCCCATGCCCCTATTGTGGCGAACGGGCACACCAAACCGGGCAAATAGCCACGCAGGTGGTTGCCACTCTCGATCACCATGGTGGGATCCTGGGTCACATAGAAACCGTTGTCCGGGCCGTTGGGGATGTTCAAACCGTTACCGAATCGGCCAAACAGCCCTTTAATAAACCAGTTGGTGGCACCGAATAGCTGGTGATATGGCCGGGCAATTATCCGGTGGCTGGCGTTGTCAAAATTGGGATACAGGTTGCCCCAAACCGCCCAACTGGATGAACCCTGTTGCCAGTTACGCCCCTGCTCATTGGCATTGGTAGTCGGATAGATGTTAATCACGGCATGATAGCGGTCGCCTGGCCGAACAGTTCTGATATAGCCAAAGCTATACATAAACTGGTAGTTACCTGCCGCATAAGCAGGCATGAAGTAAAACAGCTGGCTATCGCCCACCAGATCCCAACGCCGGTTGGAAAAGCGCCCGGTACAAGGCCAGCGCCACTCCCCAATATTGGTATAACTGTTGATATCCACCACATCCTCAACCATCGCCACCTTGGCCAGATAGTTGAAATAGTTTGGCCCCATCCACCCCGTAAACGCCGAATTGTCGATGCGCAGGCTGACATTGCCTGACTCACTGACATTGGTGGGCCGCACGATGAAGATCTTCCCGTCACCGCTCTCATGGGTGATCGTCCAGCCCAGCGGCGCCACCTTCATGGTCATGGCTGCGCCAGAACCGGCAGCACCGGGGTTGCCGCCGTCAATCTCAAACCAGACCTGAGTGGCGGTGACCTGCATCACCCGATGCTCGCCGTTGTAGGCAACAGGCGATACCCCCTCGACCTGGACAACTGAGTCTTGCAGATAGGCATGACCACCGGTAAAGGTCGCCACCGCCCACCCCTTGGCGGCATCGAAAGCCAGCGCGTTGATGGTCAGGGTGCCAAAGCCGGTGACCAGCACCGCCTTGAGCAGCGCCGCCAGGGCGCCCTCTGCGGTATCACCCATACTCGGTGCGCCCTGCATCTCGCTTGCAAACCATTTGACCTTGTATTCAGCCATCACTTTTCTCTCCACGGGCAAGGCGCAACGCCTCACCGGTTAACGGTTGACGTTGCCCCTGAGCTGGGCCTCGAAACGGTCGGTATCTACCGCAGCCACCGACTGCAAGATGGTGCGGATAAACCAGATCGGGTAATTGGCGGCGTAGGTGTTGAACCGCAGCACGTTGCCCGCAGCCCAACCGGCCCCCCAGCCACGCCGGTCAAGCCTGAAATAGGGCTGGCCGTTGTTGGGGTTGATGGGGGCAAAGTCGGTATTCACGTCCCCCACCGCAATTTGGCCCACATGCTCACCGACCAAAATAAACGTGGTGGTGGTCTGGAAGATGATGGCCCAGCGCTCTTGCAGGGTCGCCCGGTTGGTCACCACGATCGGGAAATCCGTGTCGTTGTATTCCGCCGTGCAGGGGTCGCCAATCAAAAAATCAGACCAGTTATTTGTCCAGGTGCGTTGGTCGAACAGCGCCCCATAGCGAGCCCACAGGTCACCGATAATGAGGGCGCTGGAGACCAGGGTATCCGCCGCCTCATAGTTGTGACTGAGGGGCCGAGCCAGGGTGATGCGGCCCGAGATCTCCACATCGGTGGCCAGGCTCATATCCTCGATCCGGTGAACCACGGTCAGCGGCTCCACATAGCCGGTCAGGTTCAGCGGGCTGGCCAGGGTCACCATCCCGCTATTCATGTTGACGCTGTAGAACTGCGGCGCGAGCTCCTTGCCGTTCTTATCCTCCACCCGGCAATAGGCCAGCCGTTCGCGCCCGGTGTTGAGCTGCTGCCCCGCCTGTACTCCCATGGGGAAGGCGCTGCGCTTGGTGGAATGCACCACCACGATGTACCCCTTGCGAATGAAGGGCACCCGGCCATCGGATGGCAGGCGCACCGGATCCAGCTTGATCAGATCCGCATCGAGCGGCAGATAGCTATAGACCACAGCATTAAACCGGATGGTGTCAGCCACCACCGACAAGGGGCGCCAGATCTTGCCATCGACCACCATATCCGGGTCAAACCAGGGTTTACTCTCGTTGCCCGCTGCCGTCACCAGGCGGCCAAAGCGCACCGATACCACCCCGGTCTGATAGTCCACCTTGCCAGTTACATCCGTGCTGGTGATGGTGCCATCGCCGTTGGCGGTCACCTCAAATCGGCGCCCGTCTGCGGTGTTGCCGCTCAGGTAGAGGCTGGATGGCGCAATGGGTGCCCCCGGCGTCCTGAACGTCACCTCGTCCACCGTCTGGGCCACCAGGCTGGTGACCAGCGAACTCAGGGCCGGCACTGGCGCAGCGCCGGGGTTCCAGACCGTGACGGTCGCCTTGCCGGTAGCGTAATCCAGTGTCCCGGCCTGCTCACCGGCTCCGGTGGCGGGGTCGATGTTGCGATAGAGGATCCCTTGCCTGTCCACATAGACCGACCCGCCCAGGGCAAAGCGCACTGAGTTGGCCAGGATCGCCTCGCCGTTGCGCGGGGTGATATCCAGCACCAGCGGGGTAGCCTTCACGGTATCTTGGCCCGCTTGGCTTGCATTGTTGCTGCGGTACTCCACCTCGACCCAACCACTGTCGTCCACCGGGAACAGGTAAGCGGCCTGCACGTAGTAGATCTCCACCAGTGTCCAGCGCTGGCGGGCAATGGTGTTACCGTGGCCATCGCCATAGGTGCCGATGGTGCGCCACTCATAGCGGGTTTTAGGAATGCCGCCCAGGCCATCCGGCTTGATGGTGATCTGGCCGGTGGTGTAGTTGACGCTGCCCCGTTCCACCCCTGCCGCATCCAGCAGCTTGCCCGCGCCGTTGTCGCGCACACTGATGATCGGGTCACGGGTAGCGATCACCAGTTCGGTGTCATCCTTCACATCCTCATAAAGGGCATTCCAGCGCAGCGAGACCATTCTTGGGGTCAGGTTCTGCTTGGTCAGCTGCAGGGTGATCGTCCCGTCCGGGTTGCGGGCCGGGTAGTCAAAACGTTGGGTGTCCGGGTCGCCGTACTGGTAAACAACCTGGTACTCCTGGCCGCCATCCGGGAGGGTTGCCACCCGCAGGGCCAGATCGCCGGTCACATAATTGATGGTGCCGGTGGCATCGCCGGTCAGCTGGCCCGCCCCGTTGTCGATGGCGGTTTTGGTCGCGCCACCGGCTTGCCAGGTCAGGGTCAGGCTATTGGGGGTGATCCCCTCATGGGCCAGCTTATGGGTCAGCTGCACCGGATCCAGCACCATGCTGGCGCGGTTGAGGTAAGATACCTTGGTACCCCAGCTGAACATGATCGCGCTGTTCACATCCGGCAGCGCCCCCAGGGTTAGCACCACAGAGCCGGTGGTGAAGTTGAGCAGGCCAGAGCCATAGGATTTGTCCTGGCCAAACAGCTCCCCGCGCCCGTTGTCTTTCAAGTCGTACCATTTGCCCTGGGCCAGATAGCTGACGGTCAGCGAACCGGGGCAAGGGGTAGGCAGCAGGGTCGCGGTGTAGGCATAACCCCGGTTGTTGGCGGCGATCTGGATCTGGGCCGTGTCAGCGATGCGCGATGGCATCACTGCCGGGCGAAAGCTCACGGTTTTGCTGGCGGCGCCATAGTTCGGGCACTGGCTGTTGAAGGTCAGCAGGCCACGCCCGTAGTCGATAGCCCCCACCACGGTACCGACCAGGAACAGCTCGCCGCCCTTGTCGGTGATCACTGCCGCGCCGATGGTGACCGATACGCTGCCCGGCATGGCACCAATCCCCAGGAACAGCCCTTGGCTTGGGCTGACTGGTGAGGTGGTGGTGAAGGTGTGGGGACTGCCCACCCCGGATTCCAGCAGGGCGCCCAGCTCACCGGCAGCAGTCAAGTCCACCACAGGGGTTTCACTGCGGGCACTGGGTACCAGCTGGGTGAAAATGGTCTTGGCCTGCACCCGCATTGCACCCAGCGCCGCATCCGCGACCAGCTTGGTGGTCGAAAAGTAGTTAGCGGCATCGGCCACCACGGTTTCCCGCAGAGTGGTCTTGGTAGTCGCCTGGTCATAGGGGCTGGGCTGCTCCCCTTCAAAGGTGTAGCGCAGCGGGTCAGTGATCACGCAAGTGACCACGTTGCGGGTGAACTCGCCCTGGTAGCCAGACACCCCGAACTTGCGCAGCTCGGCGGTTACCCGGTCAACCCGCACATACTGCTCAACCTCGTTCCCCTTCCCTTCGTTGCCGACCAGCACCAGCACCTCCCCGACCTCCGGCAACCGCACCTCAATGCGTTGCAGGATGCGGATCGCCCGCTGCCCTTCCAGCTGGGTATCGTAGAGCACCCCCTGCCACTTCGGGCCTCGGGCCTGATAGCGTTCCAGGGTGTTGCGGGCGTTATCGCGGGTGTCGTTGTGGTCTTTGGTGGTCATCAGCGTCAGGTTGACGCTGGGGTCACTGGGCGGCAGCAGCACCATGGCATTGGCGCCATAGTAGGTGTCGGTGTCGTCCGTCTGCACCGCCAGAAACGCCTTGCGCATATTCACGGTGCCATAGGCCCGATCCATGTCGCTTACATCAGGGAACAGGCTGTTATGGTTACCGCTAATGATCTCGCGGCCAGTGATGCGACCACCGCCGTCATCGGTATCAACCAGGCGCTGGCTGGCCAACAACACGATATCGCCAGAGAGAATGGTCATGGGGTTACCTCTGTGAGATTCAGGGTCAAGGCATAGGGGTCGCCCCCTTCCGGGTCGGCCATCTCGACCAGTGGGGTCGCCACCACGCCAGGGCGGCGCCACACCACGGTGCGGGCCACACCATCGAGCAGGGTCAACGTCATCAGCTGGGCCACCTGCGTCTCCAACACCTTGATCTCCTGCACCTTGGCGCGGGAGCAATGCCCGCTCAGGGTCAGCGGCCGCCCCTCCGGCTTGGCGGTCTCCTCCACCAACAGGGCCCCGCTCAGGGTCGGGGTCACCACCTGCTCGACCGGCGCCCACTCGAACTCGTCGCGCCAGACCAGATCATCTGGCAGCAGCACGCTGTTTAAGGTCACGTTCATTGGCGCAGTCCTTGCTGTTTAAGAATGTTGATAAAGGCATTCGCATTGGCCTCATCGGCCTGTAGTTCGGCCGAGCCCCCTGCCCCTTTGAGCTCGATGGTGATCCGCTCAGACAGGGGCCTGCGTGTCCCTGGGGTGTTGGTGCTGGGGGTAGATGGCTCTGCAGTTGGAACTGGTAGCTGGGCGGCGGCCTGATTGGTTTTGGCACTCTCTTTGGCCAACGCTTTGTTGAGCTCCTCTTTGAGGCGGGCCTGCATCGCCTCCATCTCCTTCTGGAACTTCTCGCCGTAATACTTGCTCCACTCGCTGTAGGCCGGAATGTCCTTGACCTTCTGGCTGTAGCGGGCCAGCTCCTCCTCCACCCCGGCCAGGGTATTGGCCAGCCCCTCGGCATTGCCACGCAGGCTGTTGATATCCACGCTCTTGTAGTAGAAGGAACCGGCGTTCACGGTGCGGGTGATATCGCCTCGACCACCGCCCCCACCGCTACTGGTGAGGCTGACATTCGTCTGTTTGGCTTCATCCTGAACCCCTTTAAGCCCCGCACGCATCGCATCAGTAGCGCCTTTGGCCCGTGCAGCCGCTTCGTCAAAGCCATCACCAATGGCCGCGACGGCCTGCTTGGTATCGCCACTCCCCCCTTTCACCTTGGCCATGGCATCGGCGGCGATGGCCATGGAGCGGGCCAGCGCATCCCCGGTGATTTTGCCCTGGGCGGCCAGTTGCTTCTGACGCGCGATCACCGCATCGATCTCGGCGGTGGTCTTGGCGCTGTTGTAGGCGGCAGCCAGCGCCTCCTCGATGGCGGCACTACTGGCCCCCGTGTGCGCCACCAATACATCCAGGGCGCCGATGGTCTTCTGAAAGCCCGCACCGATACGGCCATTGGCCTGCTCGAAATCGAGGCCGAGCACCTTAAACGCCTCAGCCAGTTTGGCTGGGCCATCGGCGGCGGTTTGCTTGGCCACCGCATTGATCTCGGCCAGATAATCACGGGTACTCTTGGCCTCATCCCCCAGCGCTTTTACGGCGGCGGCGCCTTGTCGCCAGCTTCCAGCGGCCTCGTCGTAATGAACCTTGCCCTCGGCGACCAGGCGATCGAGATCCGCCATGCTGGTGATGGCAAAACCCAGCTCGGCTGACAGGGCGGCAAACTGACCATTGAGGCGGGCCTGAGTCTCGGAGCGCAGCCCCTGCGCCTCCCGGAGTGCCAGCTCAGCCTGCACCAGCTGACGCAGGGCAGAGGCGAACTGGGTGATCTGGATGATGGACTCGACCGCCACGGCGGCCAGTAGCCCCTTGACGGCAGCGCCCAGCACGCTGACCCCTATCGCCGCACCGGCTGCTGCTGTGCCCGCTGTCGTCATACCGCCTGCTGCTGTCGCGGTCGCCACAGGTATGGCAATAAACTGGGCGTAGAGGCTGCGCAGATCACCAATCCAGCCCGCGATTTTCAGGCCAACCCAAGCCTGGGCCAGTACGGTCAGCGCGGTGCGCCACTCATAGAGGGTCTGGATCAGCGACTTGAGGGTTTCCCCCATGGTGATAAAGCCATCGGAGAGGCGCTTGGCCCACGCCTGCAGGCGGCCATCCCTGGCCATCGCCTCAAATTCGGCATTAAGGTTGGCCAGCTGGTTTTTGAGCCAAGCCAGCGCCCCGTTCTCGGCTACCATCCGGTAAAACTTGGCGAGGTTGTCCTGGGCATTGGAGATAAGCCCAGATAGCAGACTCATGTTGTCGGCAGCCGCACCGCGCGATTGGGTGGCAATCTCATTCATCAGGGCAGAGATGGTCTCACGGCCCAGCTTGCCCGCCTCAGAGAGCTTCTGCAGCTCGGCGGTATTCTTGCCGGTCACCTGTTCCAGCATCTGCCAGACCGGCACGCCCCGCTCAATCAGCTGCAGGATCTCCTCCCCCTGCAGCTTCTGCTTGGCCCAGGCCTGACCAAGGGCCAGAGATATGCCCTGCACCTCTTCAAAACCACCGCCCAATTTGTACGCTTGATCGACAATACCCTGCATGGCCCCCGCCATAGGGTCGATGCCAAACGCCTTGAGCCGCACGAATACCTGGGTGACTTCACTGAGCAGCAGAGGGGTGTTCTTGGCAAAGTCCTGGATCCAGACTGACGCCTCGTTGCCACCGGCAATCGAACCCATCACCGCCTTGAGCTGCACATTGAGGCGCTCGGCCTGATCGCCAGTCTGGAACATGGCCATCAGTTGGGAGGTGAGGGTCTGGATACCAAACCAAGTACCAGCCAACGCCACCAGGCGCCCGGTCAGGCTGCCGATGGCCCCCTGCAAGCCACCGGCCTGCTGACTGCCCTGACCTAATTCGCGTCCCAGCCGTTCGGTCTGGGCGACACTCTTGGTCAGCTCACGCTGCAGGCGCTGCTGTTCCTGGGCAAGATTCTTGGTGTCGAGCCCGGACTGCTTGAGCCCGGCATGCAGGCGGGTATGACTGGCTGACTGAGCGACCAGCTGACGCTCCAGCTGCTTGACCTCGGAGGCCAGCAACCGCTCTTGTTCGGCCAGCGCCTTGGCATCTCCGCTGCCCGCTTGTTGCTCACGGCGCAACTGTTCCAGCTTGTCACGGCTAAGCACAGTCGCCAGTTCGAGCTGGGTCAGGGCAGCTTTGGGTAACCGTTCACCGACAGGGGCTTGACGCACACAATTCGGCAGGGATGGGGTAATTCGTTTTCTCGATGCAGGCCCGGACGACGGCGCGCAGCC
>NZ_JBFODE010000048.1:0-58754 GCF_040908155.1 Aeromonas sp. R6-2
CTCTGATGGAACTGACCACTTTGCAGCGCGATATAGCTGAGCAGATTCGGGCCCATCTGGGTGTCGCTGACCGCATCAGGCAGCCCGGCCTCGACGGTGTGAATGCACCGGGTACAGGTGGCGCGAAACAGTTGATGCTCGGTAACGAAGTAGCTCACTTCTGGCAACTCAAACACCTGATGCGCTCGATAAGGTTTGTCATGCGCCAACACCTTGCCACCACAGCAGGGACACTCCGGTGGCGGGTAGTAAGCCTCCACGGATAGACGGGCATCGTGCGCATGGCGCATCCGCCGCTGCCCCTTGTGGCCAGGCTGTGCACCGCGTTTTTTACCGGAGGCCGGACGCAGCCTGGCCGGTGGTGCGCTGCCAGGGCCATCACTGGAGGGCGGCTTGGAGGAGTTGCCGCTGTGTTGATTGAGGCGGTCCTCCAACTCGGTGATACGGTCCAGAAGCTTGTATATCAGCTCGTGGGCCTGCTCGAGAGTCAAGGATGGCACTGCCGGTGTTGACTGTTTTTTTGTCATGCCAGCGAGCATGCAACACGGGCGGGATCATGCAACAGGCTGATGGCGATCAAGAGACGATCGTCTCTTTTTTCCTGTCAACCCACCCTTGGTGAACGGTTACGTTTTACGCCGCCTGTTGGGCTTCGCTGCGCTCTGCACCAACCTATGCTCAGCGCCAACCCAAATCCCGCACGATACCCCCACCCTCAGCAAAGCCCCCATCGGCTACCAACCCAGCCTTGGCCCCACTCTTGCTATGTCTTCTCCCACTGATGGCCGTGCCGCCCCGAGTTTGCTGTCTTAAGCTGCCCCGACAGGGGCTAAACAGGGGGGCGCGGCCGGGAGAACTGTCGCACCGGGAGCCAACGATGACCTCTTCCCCCCATACCGAGCAGCGCTGGCTGCGCCCCCTTATCACCCTGCACCAGAGCCGGGTTGGCCGCTGGCAGAGCCTGCGCCCCGAGCTCGACGGCGTGCTGCCGGCCGGCGAGGAGCCGGGGGCCCTGCCGCTGACCCTCTATCGCGACGAGCGCAGCGACTACCGCTTTAACTTAAGCGCCGATGCCCCGCGCCTGTTTCTGATCGCCAGCGGCCCCGCCGAGGCCCTGCGCCCGGATTTTCTGACCTTGAGCCAGACCCTGGCCGCCGCCTATATGGACGGGGAGCGCACCGTCCTCTCCTGCCCGCTGCCAGAGGCGCTGCAGGCCTGGTGCGAGGCCTTTATCGGTCGCCATGGTGAGCTTATCGAGCGCCGCGGCAAGGGCAAGAAGGGCAAGGGACGCGCCCGCGAGACGGTGGGGCCGGATGCGTGCACCCTGCACGGGGATCCGCTGGAAGGGGCGCAGCCATGAGCGAGTTTCTGCGCCGCTGGTCGAGCCGCAAGTTGGCCCAAGAGGAGTCTTCGCCGGAAGGCGAAATGCTCCCGGAGGTTACCGACCCCGCCGGCGGCGACCAGCCCGAGCCCTGTCAGGAGGCGGACGGGCCTACGGCGGACACCGGTTCCCGGGCCTCGCCCCTGCCGGACAGAGAGACCCTGCGCGCCCTGTTTCGCACCCAGCAGCCCGATGGGCTCGACGACTACACCCAGGATTTTACCCGCCCCGATCTGCTCTCCCCGGAATTGGTGGCGACCCTGCGCGGCTGGGCGGGGGATCTCTTAACCCGCGAAGAGGATAGGGACATTTTGGCTGGCGAGGTGGGACAAATTGTCCCTGCGGTAGAGGGTGAGGAGCCACCGGCCGGATCCTGACTCCCTTGGGGGGAGTTTTACTCCCGCCCTCCTGGCCGACTTATTGCTATTTCATCCCCCCATAAGCAACCGGGCCCATGCAGTCCGGCTGCAACGAGGAAACACTGTGAGCGTCGAACAACACAATATGAGTGCGCGGGGCGAGGCCCTGCGTCAGACCGGCCGGGCCGACAGCCTGCTGCCGGTCAGCGTGACCTACGAGAGCCGGGGCCGGCTGCTGCTGATTGGCCCCGAGGACAGGGTACGCCGGGCGGCGGCCCTGGCGGCCCCCGAGCTTCACCTCACCCTGGCGGTGAGCGAGCAGCCCAGCGACAGCCAGGCCCGGGATCTGGAGGCCATCTTCAACGCCACCGCAGCCCTTGAGAGCCTCACGGTGCGCGATGCTGCCCTCGAGGGCTATCTTGGCCACTTCTCATTGCGCGTGCGAAGCCAGGGAGGGGAGAGCCTTCTGCTCGAGCGTCTCTGCCATGGTCCCCAGGGGCACTTCGATCTGGTGCTCGATCTGGGACTGCGCCCCCTCATCGCCCTCGAGCGTCCCCCCTTCGGCTATCGCCATCTGGCCGATGACGAGGCGCTGGCCGAGGCGATGGAGGCGCTGGCGGGAATGATTGGCCTCTTCGACAAGCCCCGCTACTTCACCCTGGATAGCGAGGCGTGCGCCTTTACCGCCCGTGGCGTGCCCGGCTGCAGTCGCTGTCTGGATCGCTGCGCCAGCGATGCCATCAGGGTCGAGGCGGGGCAGGTGCGTATCGATCCCTTCCTCTGTCAGGGGCTTGGCAGCTGTGCCAGCGCCTGTCCTACCGGCGCCATCCACTATCGGGAGCCCGAACCCGAGGTGCTCGAGGATTACCTCTGGCGCCTGCTCGAGCGCTACCGGGCGGCCGGGGGCCATCACCCCTCCTTGCTGATCGTCGCACACGAAACGCCCCTGGCCCTCGAGCAGCTGCCCGGCCACTGGCTTCCCCTCTCGGTCGACGAGGTGGGGTCGGTCGGGGTCGAGAGCTGGTTGCTGGCCCTGGCGGCCGGCGCCGGTCAGGTGCGCATCCTCACCACCGGGTGCGGCCCCACGGTGCGCCAGACCCTGGAGCAGGAGGTGGCCCAGGCCCAATTCCTGCTCGGCGGCGCCGGCCTGCCCCGGGATGCCATCGCCCTGTGGGATGGAGAGAGTCCGCTGCCGGCCCCGGTGGCGCGTCTGCCGTTGCTGGCTCGCCCGGTAAAGGGGGGCAAGCGCGAGCGCCTGTTCGCCGCCTTCGATGCCCTGCGTGGTGATGCCGGCACTGATCAGCCCATCCCCCTGCCCGCCGGCGCCCCCTACGGGGCCGTGGTGCTGGCCGAGGCCGACTGCACCCTCTGCATGGGGTGCGTGGCGGTCTGCCCCACCGGCGCCCTGCACAGCCCCGGGGATATGCCGGCGCTCCATTTTACCGAGCAATCCTGCGTGCAGTGCGGCCTGTGCGAGCGGGCCTGCCCGGAGCGGGTCATCGCGCTCGCGCCGCGCCTGCTGCCCGACACGCAGGCGCGCCGCAGCGCTCGCCAGCTCAAGGGGGAGGAGCCCGCCTGCTGCATTCGTTGTGGCAAGCCCTATGCGCCGGCCTCTCTGGTGCGACGCATTCGCGAGAAGCTGGCCGGTCACAGCCAGTTTCAGGGGGCGGCCTTCGATCGGCTATTGATGTGTGAGGATTGCCGGGTGCGCGATGTGTTCGAGCCCCTGGTGGCCAATCCGCTGGATCAGGTCAAGGTATAAGGGCGCACCATGAACGAAACCATACGCAGTGACATCTATGCCCTGCTCGCCAGCCTGTGGCGTGCCCCCCCGGCGGGGGAGCAGCTGCAGTGGCTGCGAACCCTGGAGGCGACGCCGGGCCCCCTGGCCCGTGGCCTCGGCCTGCTGCAACTGGCGGCGAGCAGCCGCAGCGAGCAGGAGCTGGCCGAGGAGTATCAGGATCTCTTCATTGGCCTGGGACGCGGCGAAATCGTGCCCTTTGCCTCCTGGTACCTCACCGGCTCTCTGATGGAGATGCCCCTTGCCGTGCTGCGCCGGGACTTGGCCCGCCTCGGCTTCGAGCGTCAGAGCGGGGTGTGCGAGCCCGAGGATCACCTGGCCGCCCTGTGCGAGGTGATGGCGATCCTCTGCGCCGAGGAGCACCCGGCCCGCAACCCCTTCTTCGAGCAGCACCTGGCCCCCTGGGTCGGCGCCTGCTGCCGGGATCAACAGAAGGCGGGCAGCGCCGCCTTCTACCGCAGCGTCGCGGCCCTGGCCGACGACTTCTTTACCCAGGAGATGGCCCTGCGTCTGCCCTTTGGGGCGCCGCGGGTTGACTTCTCAAGACAATAACGACACAGACGGAGAGTACAGCATGAGCGATGAGAAGCTGGAGAACCCCTCCCGTCGCCACCTGCTCAAGGGAGCGGGGGTGGCGGTGGTGGCCGGTGCCGTGATAGGGGCCGCAAGCCAGGCCGTGGCCGCGGACGGGGATGCCCCCGAGCAGGGCAATGGCTATCGCGAGAGCGATCATGTGAAGGCCTACTACCGCTCATTGCGCGGTACCGAGTGAGGAGTCGGGGACGATGAAACTAAAAAAACGCGATGCGCATCTTGCACCGGTGAACGGCCAGGGGATGACCCGCCGCGCCTTTATGGTCAACTCAGGCCTGGCGGCCGGCGGTGCCCTGGCGGCCGGCTGGCTGGCGCCGGGCATGATGCGCCGGGCCGAGGCCAAGGAGATCCCCTTTGCCGCACCGGTCGAGGTGAAGCGCACCATCTGCTCCCACTGCTCGGTGGGCTGCGGCGTCTATGCCGAGGTGCAGGAGGGGGTGTGGACCGGTCAGGAGCCGGCCTTCGATCACCCCTTCAACCTGGGTGGTCACTGCGCCAAGGGGGCGGCCCTGCGCGAGCATGGCCACGGGGAGCGTCGCCTCAAGTACCCCATGAAGCTGGTGGGCGGCAAGTGGCAGCGCATCAGCTGGGATCAGGCCATCGAAGAGGTGGGCAATGAGGTGCTGCGCCTTCGCAAGGAGTCCGGCCCCGACAGCGTCTACTGGCTCGGCTCTGCCAAGCACTCCAACGAGCAGGCCTACCTGTTTCGCAAGATGGCCTCCCTGTGGGGCACCAACAACGTGGATCACCAGGCGCGGATCTGCCACTCCACCACGGTCGCAGGGGTCGCCAACACCTGGGGCTACGGGGCCATGACCAACAGCCTGAACGACATGCACAACAGCAAGTCAATCATGTTTATCGGCTCCAACCCGGCCGAGGCCCACCCGGTCGCCATGCAGCACATCCTGCTGGCGAAAGAGCGCAACGGCTGCAAGATCCTGGTGGTGGATCCGCGTCGTACCCGCACCGCCGCCAAGGCGGACATGTACCTCTCCCTGCGCCCGGGCACCGACGTCGCCTTTATCTGGGGGCTGCTCTGGCACATCTTCCAAAACGGTTGGGAAGACAAGGAGTTCATCCGCACCCGGGTGTTTGGCCTGGACGAGGTGAAAAAAGAGGTGGCACGCTGGACCCCGGCGGAAGTGGAGCGGGTGACCGGTCTGAACGAACAAGAGGTCCGCGGCGCCGCCAAGCTGCTCTCCGATAACCGCCCCGGCTGCGTGGTCTGGTGCATGGGTGGCACCCAGCACACTACCGGCAACAACAATACCCGCGCCTACTGCATCCTCGAGCTGGCCCTTGGCAACGTGGGCAAGAGCGGCGGTGGCACCAACATCTTCCGTGGCCACGACAACGTGCAGGGGGCCACCGACTTTGGCGTCACCTCCGACACCCTGCCCGGCTACTACGGGCTGGAAGAGGGGGCCTGGAAGCACTGGGCCAAGGTGTGGGATCTTGACTACGAGTGGATCAAGGGCCGCTTCGACAACAAGGCCTATAACGGCAAGTTCCCCATGAACAGCAACGGCATCCCGGTCTCCCGCTGGGTGGACGGGGTGTTGGAGAAGGTCGATCTCATCGAGCAGGGCACAAACATTCGCGCCATGTTCTACTGGGGTCACGCGGTCAACTCCCAGACCCGCGGCCCCGAGATGAAGAAGGCGATGCAAAAGCTCGACATGATGGTGATCGTCGACCCGTACCCCACCGTCGCCGCCGTGATGAACGATCGCACCGACGGCGTCTATCTCCTGCCGGCCACCACCCAGTTCGAGACCTATGGCTCGGTGACGGCCACCAACCGCTCCATGCAGTGGCGCGACAAGGTGGTCGAGCCCCTGTTCGAGTCCAAGGTCGATCACGAGATCATGTATCTCTTGAGCAAGAAGCTGGGTTTTGCCGATCAGCTCTTCAAGCACATCAAGGTCGAGCACAACCAGCCCCTGCTCGAGGACGTGGTGCGCGAGTATAACCGCGGCATGTGGACCATCGGTTACACCGGCCAGAGCCCGGAGCGCCTCAAGGCGCACCAGCAGAACTGGCACACCTTCAACAAGACCAGCCTCAAGGCCGAAGGGGGCGCCGTGAGCGGCGAGATCTACGGTCTGCCCTGGCCCTGCTGGGGCACCCCCGAGATGAAACACCCGGGCAGCCACATCCTCTACGACACCAGCATCCCAGTGTCGGAAGGGGGCGGCGGTTTTCGTCCGCGCTTCGGGGTCGAGTACCAGGGGGTCTCCCTGCTGGCCGAGGACTCCTGGCCCAAGGGCAGCGAGATCCAGGATGGCTATCCCGAGATCACCGCGGATCTGCTCAAACAGCTCGGCTGGTGGGATGAGCTGACCGAGGCCGAGAAGAAAGAAGCCGAGGGCAAGAACTGGAAGACCGACCTCTCCGGCGGGATCCAGCGGGTCGCCATCAAGCACGGCTATACCCCCTATGGCAACGGCAAGGCGCGCTGCCTGGTGTGGACCTTCCCGGATCAGGTGCCCAAGCACCGTGAGCCCCTCTACACCCCGCGCCGGGATCTGCTGGCCGACTACGCCACCTGGCCCGATGCCAAGAGCCTGTGGCGCCTGCCGACCCAGTACGCCTCGGTGCAGGAGAAAGACGTCAGCAAGGAGTTTCCCATCATCCTCACCTCGGGCCGTCTGGTCGAATACGAGGGAGGGGGCGACGAGACCCGCTCCAACCCCTGGCTCGCCGAGCTGCAGCAGGAGATGTTCGTCGAGATGAACCCGGTGGACGCCAACGACGTGGGCGTGCGCGACGGCCAGGATGTGTGGGTCGAGGGGCCGGAGGGGGGCCGGGTCAAGGTGAAAGCCCTGGTGACGCCGAGGGTCAAGGCGGGGCTCGCCTTTATGCCATTCCACTTCGGTGGTCACTTCGAGGGTCAGGATCTGAGATCCAAATACCCGCAAGGGTCTGACCCCTATGTGCTGGGTGAGTCGGTCAACATCGTCACCACCTATGGCTATGACCCGGTTACCCAGATGCAGGAGACCAAGGTCACCCTGTGCCGTTTTCGTAAAGTAGGAGCCTGACCCCATGGCCAGAATGAAGTTTTTGTGTGACACCAAGCGCTGCATCGAGTGCAACGGCTGTGTGACCGCGTGCAAGAACGAGAACGACGATGCCCTGGAGTGGGGCATCCAGCGCCGCCGTGTGGTGACCCTCAATGACGGCCTGCCCGGCGAGACCTCCATCTCGGTGGCCTGCATGCACTGCACCGACGCCCCCTGCATGGCGGTCTGTCCGGCCGACTGCTTCTATCACACCGACGACGGCATAGTGCTGCACAACAAGGATCTCTGCATCGGCTGCGGCTACTGCCTGTTTGCCTGTCCGTTCGGCGCCCCCCAGTTTCCCAGGCAGGGTGCCTTCGGCGAGCGCGGCAAGATGGACAAGTGCACCTTCTGCGCCGGAGGTCCGGAGGAGGATCACAGCGAGGCGGAGCGCAAGAAGTATGGGGCCAACCGCATCGCCGAAGGCAAGCTGCCCATGTGTGCCGAGCTCTGCTCCACCAAGGCCTTGTTGGCCGGGGATGCGGCCATGATCTCCGACATCTTCCGGGAGCGGGTCGCTTATCGCGGTGCCAAAGAGGCCGCCTGGAGCAGCGGGGATGAGCTGTTCCACGACGCCAGCAAGGTGAGCAAGGGAGGGGCGGCATGAAAACCTGGCTAATGGCCCTGTTTGCTGCCCTGCTGATGGTGAGTACCGCAAGCGTTGCCGATGCCAGGAAGGAGGCCATCGGCTTTGCCGGGGCCGACTACTGGCGGGCGGTGAAGGACGGGCAGGAGGGGACCACCACCTCCCGCTCTCCCGAGCACGGGGTACTCATCTCGGTGCCGGGTCAGGTGTGGTTTGAGGTGAAGACCAAGTGGGTGTCGCCCCTTGGGGCCCTGGCCATCTTCGGCTCTCTGGGCATGTGCGGCCTCTTCTACCTGGTGGTGGGGCAGACCAGGCTCTCCAAGCCCAGAACCGGGCGCAAGCTCAAGCGCTGGAGCCGGATGGACAGGGCCCTGCACTGGACCACGGCGACCATGTTCCTGACCCTGGCAGGGTCCGGGCTTGCCATCATCTATGGCAAGTACTTCATCAAGCCGGTGGTGAGCATCGGTGTCTGGCAGAACTGGATCTGGTTTGCCAAGGTGTTTCACAACTACGTGGGGCCGCTTTTCTTCCTCTGTTTGCTCGGGGTGCTCATCAAGTGGTTTCGCCACAACATCGTCAACATGGTCGATGTGCAGTGGTTTATGAAATGTGGCGGCATGCTGGGCAAGCACAAGGGGAGTCACCCCTCGGCGGGCTTCTCCAACGGCGGTGAGAAGGCGATCTTCTGGCTGCTCATCTGGTTTGGCGGCATCGTCGTGGCGACCGGGCTGTTTCTGGACTTCCCCATCTTCGGCCAACTGCGCCGCCAGATGGAGTGGGCCAGCTTCATCCATATCGTCGGCGCCCTCATCCTCATCTGCGGCTTCATCTTCCATATCTACATGGGCCTGTTCCAGCTGGAAGGGGCGCTGGAGGGGATGGTGACCGGCGAGGTGGACGAGACCTGGGCCAAGGAGCACCACGATCTCTGGTATGAAGAGGTAAAACACACCCTGGAGCCCCCGGCGCCCAAGCGCTGACGGCAAGGGAAACACAGAGGGCGCCATCAGGCGCCCTCTCTCTTTGGTCGGGATCTCAAGGCTTGCTCTTGCGCTGTTGCTCCAGATAGAGGGTCTCGTACTTGTCCAGCAACTGCTCGACCCACTGGCTCATGCCGGGTGCCTGAAGCATGGGCTCGAGGCGCTCCAGGGTGGCCAGGTGGGGCGAACGGAGGGAGATGGAGATATAGAGCTCACTTCGTTGCAGGGGCCAGGGGAGATCGGCCAGACCGCTCTGGGGATAGTTCTCTCTGAGAAAGAGACGGCCGGCGGCGCGGCCATAGGGGACGAAGTCGACCCGCTCACTGGCCAGCAGGCCAAACATCTGCCTGAGGGTTCCGACCCTGTGGATCCGGGTGTGTGTCTCCAAAAAGGCATCGAGCTCACCCCCTAGGCTCACGCCGAGCATCATGGCGCCCCGTTGGTCGGTGAGATCCTCGCGTCCTTGCATGAGCCTGGGGGTGGGCTGGCGCACGAAGATGGCCATGTCGTTAAAGGCCATCGGGGTCTGGCTGAATTGTGAGTAGACCTCGCGTTCCGGATTGCGCAGGGAGCAGATGTTGATGTCCACCTCACCGGAGGCCACCTTCTGCTGACAACGGGCCCAGGGCCCCACGTAGGAGAGGTCGACACTAAAGCCGAGCCGCCGGTAGAGGGTGCTGACCACGTCGGCACAGACACCGATGATCTTGCCATCGCTTAACCAGTTCCAGGGCGGGTAGTCGTGATGACCACAGGCGGTGATGGTCGAGGTGGCCAGGGTGGCAGAGAGCCAAAGGGAGATCAGCATATCAGGTGCTCCAGCCAGGTTTTCTTGAGTTTAGGTGAGAGATCCCGATAGTTTGTGACAAAAAAATACCCTCGCCGGGGCGAGGGTAGGGTGTTTATTCAGGGGGGGGCAGCGCTTACTGGGCCTGCTTCTCCCGTTTCTCCGAGCTTCTCATGATGAGGCGGAAGAAGAGGGGGATGAAGAAGATGGCGATAAAGGTCGCCGCCAGCATGCCGCCGATGACCGGCCAGCCGAGGGCATGACGGCTCGCCGCACCGGCACCGCTGGAGGTGACCAGGGGCACACAGCCGAGGATAAACGCCAGCGAGGTCATGACGATGGGGCGGAAACGCAAACGCGCCGCCTCCAGGGCCGACTCGATGAGGGTCATCCCCTCTTCATGCTTCATCACCGCGAACTCCACGATCAGGATGGCGTTCTTGGCCGCCAGCCCCACCAGCGTCACCAGACCTATCTGGAAGTAGACGTTGTTGGTGAGCCCCACGGCCCAGGTGGCGAGCAGGGCGCCGAACAGGGCGAACGGCACGGCGGTGATCACCGCAAACGGCAGGCTCCAGCGCTCATACTGGGCGGCCAGGATGAGGAAGATCATCACGATACCGAAGCCAAACGCCATGGCAGCGCTGCCGGCGGCCGCCTTCTCCTGGTAGGCGGCGCCGGTCCACTCCAGCTTGGCGTCGTTACCGAGCGTCTTGGCGGCCACCTCTTCCAGGGCCTTGATCGCCTGGCCCGAGCTCACACCCGGGGCCGGCTGGGCCATGATCTTGGCGGCCGGGAAGATGTTGAAGCGCTCGACCAGCTCGGGGCCGGTGGCATCGCGCACCGTCACCAGACTGGTGAGGGGGATCATCTCGCCGCTGTTCGAACGCACATAGACGTTACGGATGTCGCTCTTCTTGGCCCGGTAATCCGCCTCGGACTGCAACTGCACCCGGTAGGTACGGCCGAACTGGTTGAAGTCGTTGACATAGACCTGGCCGAAGGTGGCCTGCATGGTGTCGAACACGGCGTTGATGGGCAGCCCCAGCGCCTTGGCCTTCTCGCGGTCGAGATCCAGGAAGACCTGGGGCACGTTGGCGCGGAAGGTGGTGGTCACGCTGGCAAACTCGGGGCGATCCTTGGCGGTATCGAGGAAGCGCTGCACCTCACCCGCGAAGGCATGCACGTCGCCGGTTCCCCGGTTTTGCAAGTAACCCTCGAGGCCACCTGTGGTGGACATGCCGGTGATGGGCGGCGGGTTGAAGGTGGCGGTGAAGCCATCGGCCAGCCCCATCAGGCTCATCCCCTGGAAGGTCTTGGCCAGGGAGAAGGAGTCTTGCCCTGCCCCCTGACGCTCGTTCCAGTCTTTGAGGGTGACGAAGGTGAGGCCGCGGTTGCTGATGATGGAGCCCGACAGGATGTCAAAACCCGAGAAGGTGATCACATCCTTCACGTTGGGGTTGGCCATGGCGATCTTGTCAAAATCGTTGGCCACCGCCTGGGTACGGGTCAGGGCGGCCGCATCGGGCAGCATCACAGAGCCGATGAGGTAGCCCTGGTCTTCGTCAGGCACCAGGGCACCTGGCACCTTGTGGAACAGCACATAGCTGCAGCCGAGGATAATCGCGATGATGCCAAAGGCCACGCCGACGCGGCGATTGAGGAAGGCCACTCCGCGCACATAGCGGCGGGTGAGCTGATCAAAGGCGTTGTTGAACCAGACGAAGAAGCGGGCCGGCTGGTGATGACCCTCTTTGAGCAAGATGGCGCACAGGGCCGGTGACAGGGTCAGTGCCACCAGGCCGGAGATGGCCACCGACACGGCGATGGTGATGGCGAACTGCTTGTACATCACCCCGGTCATGCCGCCCATGAAGGCGACCGGCAGGAACACCGCCGAGAGCACCAGCACGATGGCGACCACGGGGCCCGAGACCTCCTGCATGGCGAGGATGGCGGCCTCCTTGGGAGAGCACTTCTTCTCGCTCATGATCCGCTCGACGTTCTCCAGCACCACGATGGCGTCATCGACCACGATACCGATGGCGAGCACCATGCCGAACAGGGTCAGCAGGTTGATGGAGAAGCCCAGCATCAGCATGCCGGCGAAGGTACCGATGAGCGACACCGGCACCGCGATACAGGGGATCAGGGTGGCGCGGAAGTTCTGCAGGAACAGATAGACCACCACGAACACCAGCACGATCGCCTCGAGCAGGGTGTGAACCACCTCCTCGATGGAGATCTTCACGAACTCTGTGGTGTCATAGGGGATCTGGTACTCCACATCCTGCGGGAAGCGTTGCTGCAGGCGCTCCATGGTCTCACGCACCTGATCGGCGACCGCGACCGCGTTGGCACCCGGTTGCAGATAGGTGGCGATACCGATGGCCGGCTTGCCGTTGGCACGGGCCAGTACGTCATAATCCTTGCCACCCAGCTCAACCCGGGCCACGTCCTTGACACGAGTCTTGGAGCCATCCGGCATGGCGCGGATGATGATGTTCTCGAACTCCTTCACGTCATCCAGGCGTCCCTTGGTCTGCACCGTGTAGGTGAAGTCGGTGGGGGTGCTGGTGGGCTGGGAGCCGATCTTGCCCGCGGCGAACTGGGTGTTCTGCTCGCGGATGGCGCCGATCACATCGCTCGGGGTGAGCTGCAACTGGGCCAGTCGGTCCGGGCGCAGCCAGATCCGCATGGCGTAGTCGGTACCGCCGAACAGGGTGGTGTCGCCCACGCCGGGGATACGCTTGAGCTCGTCGATGATGTTGAGCAGGGCGTAGTTCGACAGATAGGTGGTATCAAACGAGCCGTTCGGAGATTGCAGCGTGACCACCTGCAGGATGGAGGTGGACTTCTTGCGCACCGTCACACCCTGTTTCTTCACCTCTTCGGGCAACTGGGCCATGGCGGCCGAGACCCGGTTGTTGACGTCGATGGTCGCCTGATCCGGGTCGACCCCGATGTCGAAGTAGACGTTGAGGTTCATCTGGCCGTTGGAGGCGGAGCCAGACTGCATGTAGATCATGTTCTCGACCCCGTTGACCTGCTGTTCAATGGGGGCGGCCACGGTCTGGGAGATCACCTCGGGGGTGGCGCCCGGGTAGAAGGCGGTCACCGAGACCACGGCCGGAGTGATCTGGGGGTACTGCTCTACCGGCAGTGAGCGCATCGCCGCCAACCCGCCCAGCACTATGATGATCGAGATCACGCTGGCGAAGATGGGGCGCTCTATAAAGAACTTGGAAAACATGGAGACTCCTTATTGAGCGGCGGCGTTACCGGCGGCGCCCTCGGTCATCTTGGCGTTGATCGCCTTCATCTGCTCGGCACTGACCGGCTTGACCACGGCACCGGGACGGGCCTTCATCAACCCCTCGACGATGAAGCGATCACCGGCCTGCAGGCCGCTGTCGATGATGACACCGCTGCTGATGGTCGGGCCCAGCTTGACCGGACGCGGGGTGACCTTGTCGTCGCCGTCGACCACCATCACCAGACGATCGGCCTGGGACTGGACGATGGCACGGGGCGGCACCACGATGGCGTTCTTGCGGGTGCCCAGATCGATGGTCAGACGCACAAACTGGCCGGGCAGCAGGGCGCCGTCCTTGTTGTCGAAGATGGCGCGGGCGCGGATGGTGCCGGTGGCCGGATCGACCCGGGTGTCGGAGAAGTTGAGCTTGCCTGCCTCCGGGTAGGTGCTGCCGTCGGCCAGCTGGATATGGGTGCGCCAGTCGGTGGCGCTCTTGGCTTCAATCTTGCCGCTCTTGACCGATTTCTCGAAGTTGAGGCGATCCTGCTCCGAGTAGGAGAAGTTGACGTAGAGGGGGTTGTACTGGGTGATGGTGGTGAGCAGGCTGCTGTCGCCGCTGGTGGAGAGCAGGCTCCCCTCGGACTGGGAGCTCTTGCTCGCCATGCCGTCGATGGGGGCGGTCACCTTGGTGTAACCCAGGTTGATGGCGGCCTCTTTCACCTTGGCCTCGGCGGACTGGTAGCTGGCCACGCTCGCCTCGTAGTTGGCGATGGCGTCGTCATAGTCCTTGCGGCTCACCACCTGCTTCTTGAACAGGGGGATGATGCGATCGCGATCGGCACGCGCCTTGTTGAGGCGGGCACTCTCCTGGGCCAGTACCCCCTTGGCCTGCTCCAGGGCGACCTGATAGGGCTCGGGGTCAATCAGGAACAGCTCCTGTCCGGCACTGACCGGCTGCCCTTCCACATAGGTTCGCTTGAGCAGGATGCCACTGACTCGGGCACGCACCTCAATCTCACGGTAACCGGCGGTTTCCCCCACCATCTCGGTGGTGAGCGGGACATCCGTCGGGGTGGCGGTTTGCACGACCACGGGGACGGCGGGCATGACCTGGGCCTTCTGCTCTCCCTTGTCCCCGCAACCCGCGAGCAGGGCACCGAGTGAGAGAGCCACCAGGCTCTTGATGAGATAATGCTCCCTGCGCACAGAACTGTTCATGTGACTACCTCTAATTGAAAAAAATGTCCCGGAGGGGACGGCAATCCGATCTTTTTTAGCTGTACCGATGCAACCAAAAGGACAAGCTGGATTCATTGTGACTTAATCGGGGATTAAGCCAAGGCTAAATATGGTATGGGTACAAACTGAACCGAACCTGTTCCACATTCAATCTCTGCACGGCATAACGTTTTCCTGGCGAGTGTGGTATATGTCACAGGTCCAAAAGCATCCTATTGATACGGATGCACAATATAGCGAGGAGTGAGTTCGAGTGATAGACAAACTGGCCTGGGTTTACCTCAAGGAGGGGCGGCTGCTCTGTGTACGTTCCCACAACAAATCGCTCTTCTACCTGCCGGGAGGCAAGCGCGATCCCGGTGAGAGCGATCAGGAGGCCCTCTGCCGTGAGGTGGATGAGGAGTTGAGCGTGACCCTGGTGCCAAAGACCCTGGCTCCCGCCGGGCTATTTGAGGCCCAGGCCGATGGCAAGCCGGAGGGAACCCTGGTGCGCCTCACCTGCTATGGGGGCGACTACAGTGGCACCCTGGCGCCGGCGAGCGAAATTGCCGAGCTGGCCTGGCTCGGGTGGGACGATCTCCCTCGCTGCTCGGTGGCGGCGCGTCTGGTGATGGCGTCCCTCAAGGAGCAGGGGTTACTGGCCGATTGAGGCAAGAGAACAGGGCTCCCGGGAGCCCTGTGCCAGACAAGAGAGGGGAGCCTTGCTCCCCTCTTTGCATCACTGGGCCTTGAGGAAGTTGCGATAGAGCATATAGAGGTGGGCCGAGCTCCAGCCGAAGTTGGTCGCCCCCTGCATGGCACCGCTCACCGGGTTGTAGTTCTCCCGGATGGGGCCACTGCCCGAGAGACCGTCGGCGTTGGCAAAGAGCTTCTCCACCATGGCCTGGGCATCGCTGCGATAGCCGTAGTTCTCCAGCCCCTTGACCCCGAAGTAGAGCTGATCCAGCCAGACCCGGCCGCGCCAGTAGATGTCCGGATCATAGGCCGGGTTGGTGAGGGCTGCGGTACCCAGGGGGACCCTGGTGTTGAACTCGGCGGGATTGAGCATCACCTCGCGCACCCGGGCCGCCTTCTCCTTGTCGGCCACCTCGGCCCACAGGGGGCTCCATCCCTCGGGACCGCGACCGCGGGCGGTGAGTAGCTTGCCGTAGCAGCCGTTGGCATCCGGGGTGTCGCCGCGCTTGATCTGGCGATCGTAGTAGAAGCCACTGTGCTCATCGAACAGGCACTGGTTGATATAGCCGGCCAGCTTGGTGGCGCCGTCGCGGTAGCGGCTCGCCTCCTCCGGTTTGCCCAGCAGGTCGGCCATGTCGGCGAGGATGCGTTTCTCCTTGGCGAGGTAGGCGTTGAGCTCGACCGACTCCTGATCGATGGAGAAGCCGACCAGCTCCCCGTTCCCCTCGTCGTGGTTTTCGAAGAAGAAGACGTTCCAGTCCTGGCGCGCCTTGTTGAGATCGCCCCCATAAGTGGCGTCGGCGTAGCGCTGCAACTGATCGGGGTTGATAAAGCCGAAGCGGGCGGCGTTATCCATCCCCGACTCCCAGCCGGCCCCGTGCTGGGCACCGATATCCATGTCGTCATATCCCCCCTTGGCCAGCACCTGCTGGTAGAGCCCCATGCCGGCACAGGCATACCAGTTCTCTTCCTCGGCGCGGCAGCTCGAGAGATCCAGCCCGGCCGGCACACCGGCGTTGTACTGCACCTTGAAGGTGATATTGCCCTGCTCGTCGTTGTGCTCCACATGGCGGGTGGCGCCGTACTCTATGATGCCGTTGCGGTTGTTGTCCCGGGCCCGGTACCACCAGTCGTGATAGGCCTGGATCTTTGGATACATCTCGGCGATGAAGGCGCGATCCTTGGTCGCGCTGTAGATCTCCCAGATGGCCCAGGCGGAGAGGGGGGGCTTGGTATCCCGCTCG
This sequence comes from Aeromonas sp. R6-2, assembly GCF_040908155.1. NCBI lineage: Bacteria > Pseudomonadati > Pseudomonadota > Gammaproteobacteria > Aeromonadales > Aeromonadaceae > Aeromonas > Aeromonas sp. R6-2. The sequence goes on from NZ_JBFODE010000048.1 coordinate 15,974, forward strand.
TTCCAGTTGCCGCCGTCGCCGCCCCGATCCGCCTGCTTGTTGAAGAAGACGGCGTCGATCACCATGCCGGCATCCTGGGGGCGAACCGGGTCGTCGGCCTGTACCTGGTAGTCGTACATGGCGCGCACGTTCTCCTTGGCCACCGCCGGGTTGAAGTGGGCCATGGCGTAGGCGTGTTTCCAGCTGTCCCAGGCCCAGACCCCATCGAACCAGCGGGCCGTGTTGGAGGGGGTCACCCCGTCGTGGCGCAGGGCCCCGGCCGGTGAGCGCCAGTTACCGTTGAGGGTCTCTATCGCCTTGACCGCGATGCGGCGCTCTCGCTCTGAAATGCCCGGGTTGCTCAGACCGCGCTCGAGGTAATCCTCCCAGCGACGGATGCTCGCGTCGAAGTAGTGCCCGGGATTGGCCAGGATGGCCTGACGCTCGGCTTGGTGGCGCTGCTCATCGTCGGCGCTGTGGAAATAGCTCTGCAGGGTGAAGATATCCCGGGTCGCGCCGGCGGCCAGGGTGAGGGGGGCCTCGCTTTGGTAGCCAAGATGGGTCTCATCGAGGGTGCCCTGGGTGGCGATGGAGCGATCGATGCGATAGAGGGCCGAACCGCTTTGCATGATGTTCCAGGTGCTGCGCAGCTTGCCAAAATGGAAGGCGATCTCCCCTTGTGGGCCCTGGGTGACGGAGCGGGTCCAGTTGGGATATTTGCTGGCCACCGTCTCTTTCGCATCCCACTGGTTGAGCAGCTCCCCTTGCCAGGCGAGGGTGAGGGGTTGATCGCTGCCGAGCTTGTTGATGAGACGGGTGCGCACCAGTGCGGTCCGCTCCCCGGCGTAGCGCAGGGTCAGCTCCAGGGTCAGGGTGTCGAACTCGAAGCGTTGCACCAGGGCGCCGGGGAGGGCGTAGATCTCGTGCGTTGCCGCGCTCTCCAGCGGCAGCGCTCTCCCTTGGCCATCACGCAGTTGCAGGCGCTCGAGGGCGCTGGCGAAGAAGAGGCTGTACTCCTCGCTGATCACCATGGGGCCGGTGAAGCCGCCCCACTCTTGCGGGCTGCCGGGTAACAGGAAGCCGTGCCAGGCACCCAAGTCGAGCATGGGGTTGTACTTGAGGTTGGAGTAGCTGTCGAAGTCTCGGAAAGAGGCGGGGGTGCCCAGGCGGTCGATGACGTTCTTGTACTGCAGGGCCTGGGTTGGGGTGGCGACCTCCGGAGCCTGGGAGTCGTTCTCGCTGTTGCAGGCGATCAGGCCAAAGAGGGATATCGCCACCGTAGTGGCCAAGAGCGTTTTCCTAAACATGGTGCTACTCCGAGGGTTGGTTTTAGTTCTTTCTTGCTTTGTTTTACTAAAAGTCTTCGGGTGAGCATCTTATTGATCTGTTATTTGGTTTTATGTGCGGAGCGTCACGGTGCACAGAGAGGATAACGTGATCGACCTCCCCTGGTTACACGGTGTTACCTTGTGAAATTTAGTGAATTTTTACTCGCAGGTCTGTCGATAATCGCCGGGGGAGAGACCGAAGTGTGTCCGGAAGCGGGCGGTAAAGCGGCGTACCGACTGATAGCCGCAGGCGAGGGCAACCTCGGGTAGCGGGGTGGCTTGCTGCAGCAGGGTGAGGGCGTGGGTCATGCGTACCCGGGTGAGCAACTCGCCGAAGCTGACCGCCTCGGCAGCCAGGTGGCGGGTCAGGGTGGCCCGGCTCATGGCCAGGCGTGGGGCCAGGCTGGCGAGGGTGTGCTCGGCTCCCGGCTCGTCGATCAGCAGATCCATCAGGCGCTGGCTCAGGGGGCGGGTGGTGGCCGGAAACAGGAGCGTGAGCGCTCCGGCGGCGTGAAGCTCTCCATAGAGGGCCTCAATGATGGCGTGACTGGCGTCGGCGCTGAGAGAGAGTTGAGTCGACTCGGCCACCCGCTCGAAACACCAGGCCAGGGAGGGCGTGACGGGAAGCAGGGGGGGACGGCGCGACGCCGGCTCCCCCAGCCACCGGGCCGGGGGAGGCTGAAACAGAGAGAGGGCCCGGGAGGAAAACAGTGCGCCTCCCGGTTGGTTGGTAAAGGTGAGGTGACTCCCGGCCGGTACCGCCAGCCAGTGGCTGCGGTCGACACGGTAGGTACGCTCTTGCCACCACAGCGCCTTCTCCCCCTGATCGACGCGGATCAGGGTGGCCGACGGCATAAAGACGTTGCGCAGGCCCTGAGGGGCCCTGGCACGGTAGTGGGTGAGCGCGGCGCCTCGGCTCATATCAGGGACGGTTGTAGGTGGCGGTCAGGGTCGCCCTGGCCAGGGCCTGCTGATTGAGCAGGAAGCCTATCATGGCGGGCGGTGTGTCCCCCTTCACCTCGAGGGGCGCCGGCAGGGCCCAGAGGGTGTAGCGATAGCGATGCATGCCATCCCCCTGGGGAGGGCAGGGGCCACCGTAACCGGGAGCGCCGAAGTCGGTGCGCGTCTCGAGCCCCTGCTTGAGCTTGCCCGAGGCGCCGCGGGGCAGGCCTTGCACATCTGCCGGCAGGTTGACCGCGATCCAGTGCCACCAGCCACTGCCGGTAGGGGCATCGGGATCATGTACCGTGATGGCCAGGGCCCGGGTGGCGGCAGGAAGATCGCGCCAGGTCAGGGCGGGGGAGAGGTTCTCCCCGCTGCAGCCGAAGCCGTTGTAAACGAAGGTGCTGGCGATGGGGCTCCCCTCCCGGATATCGGGGCTGGTGAGCTCGAGGGCCGAGGCCGGCAGGGTGGCCAGCAGGCCGAGTGCCATAAGGGCTGATTTCATCATCATCTCTCCTGTGTGGGATCCTGCGCCCATTGTAGGGAGACCCATGGTGCACCATCTGCACCTTAAGGCTCAAAGTGGCTGCTTGACTCGTTATTTTGAGCCTGGACGTTCAATGTCGGCAAGTCATGCCTGATTATTAATCGACTGGTTAAGAGTGGAAAGCCGCCAAGGATCACGGCTTACCGCCGCCCCCCTGGATAAGATGGCGGCGGGCTTGTCCTACACAGATACCTACAGCGGGAATAATAACGATGACATTTATCAAGCACCGGGCGACATGGCTGGCCATGCCGCTTGTCGGGGTGCTCGTCTCTTGCGGCGGCGAGGGGGATCAGGCTCCCCAGCCGCAGACCAGGGAGGTCGAGCTTCGGATCATTGACGGCTACCTGCATCGGGCCAGCGTCTGGCTCGATAGCAACGGCAACGGCGAGATTGACCCGGGAGAACCCCAAACCCGGAGTGATGAGCAGGGACGTGCCCGGCTCACCATGCCGGCCCAGGCAGTGGGCATGGTGATGGCACGGGCCATCGCCGGCCAGACCCGGGATCTCGACGAACCGGATCGCGCCGTCGCACGGGATTTTCTGATGATGGCGCCGGCGGACTCCCGCCTGGTGACCCCCTTGACCACCTATCTGGCCTTGCAGCAGCGGGAGGGGCGCTCTTCGGAGGAGGCCCTCGCCAGGCTGCGCCACGAGCTGGCTCAACCCGAGCTCGATCCGGCGCAAGATTACGTGGCCAGGCCCGAACCTCTGACGGCTGCCTCGGCGCGTGCCCTGGCCCGGTTGCTGCCACAGAGTGCGCAGCAGATGGCCGAGCAGGGGGGCGCCCTCCTGAGCCAGGGGGCCATGGTGATTGGCGAGGATCTGCGCAATCAGCAGCAGAGCGGCCAGCCCGTGGTGACCGGACACTGGCTCCTCTCCCTGCAGCAGGGGGGCGTGGTGCTGGCGGCGAAGGACAGGGATGGCGATGGCATCAAGGATAGCGATGACGCCTTCCCGGATGACAAGTCCGAGTCCCAAGACAGCGACCGGGATGGCATCGGCAACAACGCCGACCCGGACGATGACAACGACGGCTGGCCGGATGCCGACGAGCTGCGGCTGGGTAGCGATCCCTTGAGCGCCGCCAGCCACCCCGCCGATCTGGACGGAGACAAGATAGCCGACGCCGAAGACCCCGATCGCGACGGCGACGGGGTCAACAACGAGGCCGACGCCTTCCCGAACGACAAGTCCGAGTCCCAGGACAGCGACCAGGATGGCATCGGCAACAACGCCGACCCGGACGATGACAACGACGGCTGGCCGGACGCCGACGAGCTGCGTCTGGGTAGCAACCCCTTGAGCGCCGCCAGTCACCCCGCCGATCTGGACGGGGACAAGATTGCCGACGCCGAAGACCCCGATCGCGACGGCGACGGAGTCAACAACGAGGCCGACGCCTTCCCGGACGATCCTCGCCTGAGCCAGCGGCCGGATCAGGATGGCGACGGCGTCCCCGATGAACAGGACGCCTTCCCGCAGGATCGCTTCGAGACCCGCGACAGCAATGGGGATGGTTGGGGAGACAGGGCCTCCAGCGACGATGACGGGGACGGCATCCCCGACAGCCTGGATCCGACCCCGACCGGCAGTGCGATACCGGTCCCGCGCTACGACGAGGCGGTGATCCACTATCGCCGGGCCGATGGCAACTACGACGGCTGGGGCATCCATCTGTGGAACGATCCTCGCTGTGACAGTGTGGTGACCAGCACCGGCTGGGCCCAGCCCCAGGCGCCCGTCGGCGGTGCCGGGCCCGATGGCATCGCGTTTCGGGTTCCCCTCAAGCCCGGGCACGGCGCCTGCGTGAACTTCCTCATCCACAAGGGGGAGGTTCGGGCCTGGGGCGGCGACGGCAACCTGGATCTGAGTCGGGGCAACGTCGCCTACACCTTCGATGGCAATCCGAGTCTCTACTATCAGCCCCAGCGTGAGACCCCTGTGGCCGTGACGGGGGCCGCTGCCCACTGGCTCGCTCTCGATACCGTGGCCTGGAGCGCCCCCCCTGGCGCCGACCATTACGAGCTTTGGGCCGGAGAGGGGGAGCTGGCTCAGCCCGAGCGCTTCCAGCGCCTTGTGCTCGGCGCCGGCGGACAACTCACCGATGAGCGCTTCCCCCACCTCAAGGGGCGCTCGCGCTTTACCCTGAGTACGACGGCGGAGCAGGCCAGGGCCATGCTCAAGCAGCCCCTGCTGGCGGTGGCGGTCGATGCCGAGGGCAAGGCCGTGGCGGCGACCCAGGTGCAGACCCCCTTCGTCATCGATGCCCTCTACACCCGGGGCGATAACGATGCCGATGAGGCCCGGCTGGGGGCCTGGATGGAAGGGGGGGCATCCCACTTCCGCCTCTGGGCCCCCACCGCCCGCAAGGTGGCGCTCTATCTCTACGACGCGCAAAAACGCCCCTTGCCCCAATCCCCGGTCGCCATGACCGAGGACGCCGGCAGTGGCATCTGGGCGTTCGATGGCGCCGCCAGCCTGGAGGGGAGCTTCTATCGCTATGAGATAGAGGCGTACCACTACAAGAGCGGCAAACTGGAGCGGATGACCACCACGGATCCCTACTCGGTCTCCCTGAGTACCGCCAGCCGTTTCTCGCAGTTGGTGGATCTGGAAGGAGGGCTGGCCAAGCCGGTCGGTTGGGATGCCCAGAGCGTGCCCCCCCTGGCCAAGCCCGAAGACAGCATCATCTACGAGCTGCATATCCGCGACTTCAGCAATTCCGACAAGGGGGGGACGCCGGCCTATAACGGCAAGTACCTTGCCTTCACGGAAGGGGCGCGCGCCAGCGTGCAGCACCTCAAGCTGCTGCGGGAGGCCGGGCTCAACACCATCCACCTGCTGCCGAGCTTCGATCTCTCCTCGGTGGAGGAGGAGGCCGCCCGGCGCATGGATCTCGACGACGATGTGAGCAAGCTCTGCGACCCGGCCAAGGGACTTAATCCCAAGGCAGCCCTCTGCGCCAGGGCCGGTAGCGGTACCCTGCGCAGCCTGCTGGAGGGGCTCGATCCCGCCAGCGGCGATGTCCAGGCACTGCTTGCGGAGATCCGCCCGAGAGATGGCTTCAACTGGGGATACGATCCCTACCACTACAACGCCCCCGAGGGGAGCTATGCGGTCGAGAGCGACGGCCTGCCCCGGATCCGCGAGTACCGCACCATGGTACAGGCCCTGCACCGGATGGGCTTTAGGGTGGTGCAGGATGTGGTCTTCAACCACACCAGCTCCTCGAGCCTCTATAACACCTCAGTGCTCGACAAGGTGGTACCCGGTTACTACCACAGGCGTAACCCGGACAACGGCCTGGTGGAGAGCTCCACCTGCTGCGACAACACCGCCTCCGAGCATCGCATGTTCGAGAAGCTGGTGGCCGACAGCCTGGTCTCCTGGGCAACTGAGTACAAGATCGACGGCTTTCGTTTCGATCTCATGGGCCACCTGATGAAGTCGAGCGTGGTCAAGGCGTTCGATGCGGTGAAACGGGTCGACGGCGACACCTGGTTCTACGGGGAGGGGTGGGACTTTGGCGAGGTGCAAAACAATGCCCGCGGCGTCAACTCGAGCCAGTGGAACATGGCCGGCACCGGCATCGGCACCTATAACGACCGGCTGCGCGATGCGGTGCGCGGGGATCACTCCGATCCCATGAACGGCACGCCGGGCCTCGCCAACGCCGGTGATCGCTTCGACAACATGGGCAACAAGATGGATCTCATCCGCCTCGGCATGGCGGCCAACCTGCAGACCTATCCCCTGCCCACCGATGGCGGCACAGTACTGGGCCGTGACTACCAGTTTGGTGGCCACGGGGCCGGTTATGCGGCCGATCCCCAGGAGACGGTCAACTATGTCTCCAAACACGACAACCAGACCCTGTGGGACATCAACCAGTACAAGGCCAAGGAGGAGGTATCACCCCAGGACCGGGCCCGCATGCAGATAGTGGGGCTCGCCCCCGTGTTGCTGGGCCAGGGAGTGCCCTTCCTGCACATGGGCTCCGAGCTGCTGCGCTCCAAATCCATGGAGCGCGACAGCTACGACTCGGGCGACTGGTTTAACCGGGTCGACTTCAGCAAGCAGGGCAACAACTGGAACGTCGGCCTGCCCCGTCAGGACAAGGACGGCAGCAACTGGGAGTGGATTGGCCGGATCATCGCCAACCCCAACACCCGGGTCGGTCCGGCCGAGATCGCCTGGAGCGACGCCCGTTTCCGTGAGCTGCTCGCTATCCGCGCCGGCAGCGAGCTGCTGCGCCTCGGGGAGACGGATCAGATCCTCAAGCGGGTGCGCTTCCACGCCCTCGGCAGCCAGGCCCGCCCCGGCACCATCGTCATGACGCTGGATGACGGGGTGGCGGCCGGTGCGGATCTCGACCCCGCCTGGCAGGCGCTGGCGGTCGCCATCAACGGCAGCATCTGGGAGCAGCGGGTCCCCATTCCCGGTGCCGATGGGTTCGTCCTGCACCCTGTGCTGTCGGCCGGGGGCGACGAGCGGCTGCACGCCGCCCGGGTCGAGAAGGGAGAGCTGGTGATCCCGGGGCTGAGCGTCGTGGTCTTTGCCAAGCCCCAGCAGGGTGAGCAGGGGGCCGGCATGGATGTGGGCGGCGAGCCCCTCTTCCTGCGTGGCTCCTTTAGCAAGACCCCCTGGGATGCCTCGACCCCCATGATCTACAAGGGGGCGGGCGTCTATGAGACCAGCCTCACGCTGGCGGCGGGTTCCCACCAGCTCAAGGTGGCCAGCGGCGACTGGGATCCCCAGTTCGGTGCCGGCAACCTGAGCGCCGGTTTCGGGTCTTTGCCGTGGCGCAACGTGAGCGGCAATGTGCAGATCGAGGCGCTGGCGAGCGGTACCTACCGCTTCACGCTGAGTCTTGCCAACCCGGCCCAACCCAGGCTCACCATCACAGCCCCCGATGCGCCGCCTCTGGTGCCGCCCCCCTACGGGGACGAGGCCCTCTACCTGCGCGGTACCCTCACCGACTGGCAGTCGGGCGCCGCACTCACCTATGTGGGCAACGGTAAATACGGCGCCAGCGTCTACCTGCAGCCGGGGGAGTATCGCTTCAAGATCGCCTCCGAAGACTGGACCCGGGTCCGCCTCCAGTTCGGGGATCTGAGTGCACCCGAGGGGGGGCTGACCCTGCTGGACGCTGGCAACGATGGCCAGATCCTGATCCGGGTGACCGGCGCCGGCCTCTACCGCTTCGTGCTCGATGCCAGCGATCTGCAGAGCAAGACGCTGTCGGTGACCACGGACGCGTCGCCGACGCCGGCCAACGGGGTCATGATGCAGTACTTCCACTGGTACAACACCCAGGAGGATAACCTCTGGCTCAAGGTGGCGGATGAGGCGTCGACCCTGGCCGCCAAGGGCGTCACCGCGCTCTGGCTGCCGCCGGCAAGCAAGGCGATGATCCGCCCCGACGGCTCACTGGATGTGGGCTACGCTACCTACGATCTCTACGATCTGGGGGAGTTCAACCAGCAAGGGTCGGTGCGTACCCGCTACGGGGACAAGGAGCAGTATCTCGCCGCCATCGAGCGCGCGCACCGGGCCGGGATCCAGGTCTATGGGGACGTGGTGCTCAACCACAAGTTCGGCGCCGATCAGACCGAGACCGTCACCGCCGTGCGGGTGGAGGGGAGCAATCGCAACCAGGAGTACGGCGGCGACGGCGAGATCAGCGCCTGGACCCGTTTCGACTTCCCGGGCCGTGGCGACACCTATTCCGACTTCAAGTGGCGCTGGTACCACTTCGACGGGGTGGACTGGGATGCCGGCAAGCAGGAGAAGGCCATCTTCAAGTTCCGCGGCCTCGGCAAGGGGTGGGATGGGGAGGTGAGCGGCGAGTTTGGCAACTACGACTACCTGATGGGGGCCGATCTCGACATGGATCACCCCGAAGTGGTCGAGGAGCTCAAGCGCTGGGGCCGCTGGTATGTCAATGCCGCCTCCCTCGATGGATTCCGGCTCGATGCGGTCAAGCACATCAAGGCGAGCTTCTTCAAGGAGTGGCTCGACGGGGTGCGCGGCAGCACCGGCAAGGGGCTCTTCACGGTCGGCGAGTATTGGGACTACGACAGGGCCAGGCTGCAGGGGTATCTCAAGGCCACCGGCTATCGCATGGCCCTGTTCGATGCCCCCTTGCACCTGAACTTCCACAACGCCTCCCGGGGCAACGGCGACTTCGACATGGGCAGCCTGCTCAATGGCACCCTGATGCAGTCCAACCCGGCCCATGCGGTGACCCTGGTGGAGAACCACGACACCCAGCCGCTGCAGATGCTCGAGTCGCCGGTGCTGGACTGGTTCAAGCCGCTGGCCTACTCCTTCATCCTGCTGCGCCAGGAGGGGTATCCCAACCTCTTCTACGCCGACTACTACGGTGCCAGCTACCGGGACAAGGGGCGGGACGGTCAGGAGCACGACATCCGCATCGCCTCCCAGCAGGGGGTGATCGACACCCTCTTGCAGGTGCGCCGCGACCACGCCTATGGCACCCAGCGCAGCTATCTCAACGATCGGGATGTGATCGGCTGGACCCGTGAGGGGGACAGTGCCCACCCGAGGGGGGTGGCCGTGCTAATGACCGACAACGGCTATGAGGGGCGCAAGTGGATGGAGATGGGGCCCACTCATCGCAACCGCTGCTTCCAGGATGTCACCGGTCACTATGGTGACAGGGTCTGTGCCAACGGCGACGGCTGGGCCGAGTTCAAGACCAAGCCGGGCGCCGTCTCGGTCTGGGTGGGGGAGGCCCCTTAAGAAGAGGTGTAACGAGAGGGGGAGCCGATGGCTCCCCCTCTTTCATGGACAGGATCAGGCGAAGCAGGCCCAGATCGGGGCGTGGTCCGAGGGCTTCTCGATGCCGCGCAGCTCGTAGTCGATCCCCACCTCGGTGACCGAATCCTTGAGGGCGTCGGAGGCCATGATGAGGTCGATACGCAGACCCCGGTTCTCGTCAAACCCCCTGGAGCGGTAGTCAAACCAGGAGAAGCGTTCGCACTCGTCGGGGTGGGCGGCGCGGAAGGTGTCGGTGAGGCCGAACCCCTTGAGCCGCTCCATCCACTCGCGCTCGATGGGCAGGAAGGAGCACTTGCCGTCCCGCAGCCAGCGCTTGCGATTGGCCTCGCCGATACCGATGTCGCGATCGGTGGGGGAGATATTCATATCCCCGATCAGCACCAGCTGATCGCTCGGACTGTGGTGGGTCTCGAGGTAGTGCTGCAAGTCTTCATAGAACTTCTGCTTGGCCGGGAACTTGGTCTCGTGATCCTGGCTCTCCCCCTGCGGGAAGTAACCGTTCATCACCTTGATGACGCCGCCACCCTCGCGCTCGAAGGTGGCCATGATCATGCGGCGCTGGGCCTCTTCCTCGTCGCCGGGGAAGCCCTTCTCCACCGTCAGGGGCTTTTGCTTGCTCATGATGGCCACCCCGTAGTGGGCCTTCTGGCCGTGAAACTCGACGTGATAGCCCATGGCTTCCACATCTGCGATCGGGAAGGCCTCGTCGTGGACCTTGATCTCCTGCAGGCCGATGACGTCCGGCTGGTGTTTGTCGATGAGGGCCTGCAACTGATGAAGGCGGGCGCGCAGGCCGTTGATATTGAAAGAGACGATCTTCATTGTTGGTATGCTCATGTCGTGGTTTGCCGGTATTGGACTCGGAATCCGGCCAGGATGCAAGGCGTCAGCGGGTCATCTTCTTGACGAACACCACCACGAACAGAGCCAGGGTAAAGCTGCCGGTGAAGGCCTCGACGGCGGCGAAGAGGCGCGACAGGCCGATGGGGGTGAAGTCCCCGTAACCCAGGGTGGTGAAGGTCACCACGCTGTAATAGAAGCACTCGAGCAGGAAGAGGCCGTTCTCCTGCCAGCTTGCCCCGGGGCGGTAGACCAGGGACTCGCCGCCGAAGTTCAGGCCGAAAAAGAAGTAGAGGATGGCGCAGCAGGCGATCATGATGAGGGAGAAGATCACCACCCGCAGGGGCTCCTCCCCGTAGCCGCAGAAGAGATCCACCATCCAGGAGAAGAAGCGGCGCAGTGACCAGCGTGGCATCTGCAGCCGGCGCATGGTCAGCTCTTTTTTGATGTAGTGGCCGGAGAGGGTGAAGATGCCCTGATACTCGGAGGCCTTGCGCAGATCCCGGTAGGTCTCCTCCGCCTCCTTGAAGAGCAGGGTCGCCAGGGCCGGGTCACGCTCCTTGCGGCCACGTTGCTCCTGCAGCACGGTGGCGCCCGTGTCGAGGCCATCGATGCGGGCCCCCTTCCAGCGGATCCCGAGCAGGTTCACCGCATCGAGCCGGGCGCAGTGCAGGTTGGCGTCGGTCAGATCGGCCTTCATCAGGCTGCCCCCCTTCATCTGCAGATGATAGAGGTGGGCCCCGTGCAGGTTGGCCCGGTAGAAGTCGCACTTCTCCAGCACAAAGCCCTGAGTCGGATCGGGATGAACCAGATTGAGCCCTGCCAGGTCGGCCTTGGCCAGTTGCAGACCATGGCAGAGACCACCACCACGGACAAAGGCCTCGAGGGCCTTCGTCGTCCCCTCGCTCTGGTGATCCCCGTCGGGGTCGTGCCAGCGGCACAGCCCCCCGTCACCGGCCTCTTCGTGACAGAAACGGCCATCACTGACCAGATAGTGGCACCGTGCCATGGCGAACTCCCTGCGGCCATCCTCCTCTTGAGGATAGGTGCAGATCAGCCGCCGTGGCCGAACTCCTGGCGCAGCTTGCGAAAACGCTCCTGCTGGGCGGGATTGAGGGGGATCCCCTCGAGCATGCTCATGGTGCTGCGACACTCGTCCCCGTATTCGCTGTTCTTGCGATCCTTGGCGATGAGCTGCAAGAGCACCTGGATCTTGTTGAGCGCCGCCCCCGTGTTGGCCGGGGTGCGGCGCAGCGCCTCGCGAAAGTGGCCGAGGGCCTGCTCCAGCTCACCCGCCTGATAGGCCTTGATGCCGAGCTCGTTGAGCTGCTGGTAGCGCAGCCGTCGCTCCTGCACCGTCTTGTCGTCACGGGTGGCATTGATACAGGTGGTGAGCAGTTGGTCCTCGTCCTCCGAGAGCAGTCCCTGCAGGGTCTCGGCGTACTCGAATTCGCCGAGCTGGTAGAGGCCGAGCAGGGTCTCGCCGAGCAGGGCCGGGGGCATGCTCTCTGGCTTGTCGAGCCAGTTCTGGTTGGCCCGATAGAGCATCTTCTTGCCCTTGAGCAGCTCCCCCCTGGCTATCTGTACCCGGGCCTGGCAGAGCTGCTCGAAGACCGGATAGTTGAACTCCCCGTCACTGAGCACATCACGCAGACGCGACAGGGCGCTGTTGACCTGTTTCTGCAAGTTGGCGATGTGAAAGCTGTCGTTGCTGTTGAGGGCGTAGAGGGTGAGGGTCTGGATATAGGCACCGAGATAGTGGGGGGTGCGGTGAATCGAGTTGCGGGTCAGCTCGATGAGGTTAAACAGCACATCCTTGGCGGTGGCATAGTCTCCCTGCTGCAGGCTCATCTCCGCCAGACGACGGGAGAGGTGTACCGACTGGGGGGAGAGGCTGACGGCCTGCTTGAGCTGCAGCAGCGCCTCGGCCCCCCGACCCTGGGCCAGGTAGCTCTCGGCCAGGGCGTGGTAGGCCTCCACCATCAGGGGGGTAATCTTGAGGCCGGCCTGCAGATGGCTGCTCGCCTCGTCATTGAGCCCCAGCTGGTGGCATGCCTTGCCAAGGCCGAGGCGCAGCCAGCTGTTGTCCTGCTCGGCCAGCTGTTGGCGCAGCAGGCTGCGCGCCTCCTGATGGCGCCCCTGGCGCATCATGGCATCGGCCTGCAGGCAGCAACAGAAGTTGCTGTAGCGGGGGTGATCCTTGGCACCTTGTTCACAGGCGGCGATGAGCGCCGGATCGTCCTGTCTGGCCAGAGCCTCGTAGAGGGGGGCCAGGGCACGGCGACGGGCCAGGGCCCGCTTGAGGCGCATCCGAAACTGCTCCTGAGAGAAGGGCTTCATCAGGTACTCGTCGGGCTCGGACTCGATGGCGCTCAGTACCATGGCCCGGCTGGCATCGCTGCTCACCATGATGACCACGGACCGGGGCGGGACCAGGCGTTTCTCACGCAGGCTCTCGAGCAGCTGGCGGCCATTTTCGCCGGCACCGAGGTCGTAGTCGATGAGGTAGACATCAAACGGCTGCTTGCTGCTGAGGCGGCGGGCCTCTTCCGCCGAGTAGGCGTAGGAGATACGGCTGATACCGGCATTGAGCAGCATCGCCTTCATCATGATATGGAAGGATCGCTGCTCATCTACCAGCAGCAGGTGCAGATCATGATCGGGGCGAGGCTGTGTCGACATAGGGCATGGCTACCGGGTTACATAGTGTGAGTGTGCCAGCAAAGGGGCCCTGCGGCAAATAGAGGGACCGGCCGGTCTGTTACATTTCTGTGGTATCGCGCAATAGCTGGGTTATGCTGTGCAGCGACCAGGAAAGGTGAGAAAAAACAAAATGAAAGGAAGCATTATCGCGGCAATGCTGAGTGCATTGCTGAGTCCCGTCGTCCACGCCGAGGGGAGCCCGACCGGGCGTCCTCTGCCCCTCGTCTCCGTGGTGGAGGTGAAAGAGGCCCAGACCCGTGCTCGTATCGAGCTGCTGGGGCTGCTCAAGGCCAATCGATCCGTGGAGATTGGTTCCCGGGTCAATGCCCGCATCGAGCGCATGGCATTTCGGGAGGGGGAGCGGGTCGCCGCCGGCGCCTTGCTGGTACAGCTCGATGACAGGGTCGAGCGGGCCCGGGTGCGTGAGGCCGAGGCCGAGCTGGCCGATCAGCGTCGCCAGCTTGCCAATAACCAGCGCCTGTTCGAGCGCAAGGCCCTCTCGCGCACCGATCTCGATGCCGCCAGCGCCCAGGTGGCCAAGGCCGAGGCCAAGCTGGAGGCCGCCCGTGCCGAGCTCGACTACCTGAGCCTGCGGGCCCCCTTTGCCGGGGTGGTCGGTTTCTCTGACTATCAGGCCAGCGCCCTGGTGCAGGCCGATACCGTACTCACCACGCTCGATGATCTGGGTACCATGAAGCTCGATCTGCAGGTGCCCGAGAAGTATTACGCCCGCCTCAAACCCGGTAGCCGTTTCGAGGCGACCAGCGAGGCCTGGCCGGGAGAGCGCTTTACCGCCACCCTCACCGGGGTCAACACCCGCCTCGACCCCGAGACCTTGAGTGCCACGGCGCGTCTGACCCTGTCCAATGGCGATCATCGCCTGCGCCCCGGCATGTTGATGAGGCTGGCGGTGACCCTGCCGGCGGGCACCCATCCCCTCATTCCGAGTCAGGCACTGCTCTATTCCGGCGCCGAGCGTTACGTCTATGTCTACGACGGTGAGAAGGTAAGCCGACGCGCCGTCGAGGTGGGGGAGAATCTGGGAGAGCAGGTGAGCGTGGTGGCGGGCCTCAAGGCCGGCGAGAAGGTGGTGGAGAAGGGCACGGTCAAGCTCCATGACGGTGCCAGGGTGGAGGTGCGCTGATGAGGCTCTCTGAACTCTCCCTCGAGCGCCCGGTGCTCGCCACCGTCATCAGCCTGATGCTCTGCGTCTTCGGTGTGCTTGCCTTTCGCGCCTTGCCCCTGCGGGAGATGCCCGATACCGCCGCCCCTGTGGTCTCTGTCGAGACGGGGTACGAGGGGGCCTCGGCCTCCGTGGTCGAGTCGCGCATCACCAAGCCGCTCGAGGACCAGCTCTCGGGCATCGCCGGTATCAAGGCCATCAGCTCGGACACGGTCGATGGTTATTCCAGCGTCACCATCGAGTTTGTGCCCGAGCGGGATCTCGATGCGGCCGCCAGCGACGTGCGCGATGCCGTGGCCCGGGCCGCCTGGGTGCTGCCCCGGGAGGCTGACACCCCCGTGGTCAGCAAGGCTGACGCCAATGACGAGGTGATCCTCTGGGTCACATTGCGCTCCAGTCACATGGACAGCGTGGCCCTCAACGATTACGCCAAGCGCACCCTGATCGATCGCCTGAGTCTGGTGGACGGGGTGAGCCAGGTCTTTCTCGGCGGCGGTCAGGAGCGGGTGATGAATGTGCGCATCGACCCCATCGCCATGGCGGCGCGGGGGATCACGGTGAGCGACATCATCGCGGCCCTGGAGCGGGAAAACGTGGAGCTGCCCGCAGGAGAGCTCAAGAACAGCCAGCAGACCTTCACCGCCCGGATCCGGCGCAGCTACAGCCAGGAGCGGGACTTTCGCTATCTGGTGATCAAGCGTGAACCCAGTGGTGCCGTGGTGCGCCTGCAGGAGGTCGCCAGGGTATGGGCCGGCGCCAGACAGGAAGATAGCCTGTTCAAGGCGAGCGGGGTCAACGTGGTGGGGCTCGGAATCATCAAGCAATCCCAGGCCAATACCCTGGATGTGATCGCCGGCATCAAGGCGGAGATCGCCGAGGTCACCCCCTTCCTGCCGGAGGGCACTCGCCTGGTACCCACCTATGACAGTTCGGTCTTTATCCAGAGCGCCATCGACGAGGTCTACCAGACGCTCGCCATCACGGCGGCCCTGGTGGTGCTCATCATCTATATCTTCCTCGGTCAGGTGCGGGCGACCCTGATCCCGGCCGTCACAGTGCCGGTCTCCCTCATCGCCGCCTTCACGGTGGCCATGGCCTTTGGTTACTCGGTCAACCTCATCACCATGATGGCCCTCATCCTCGCCATCGGGCTGGTGGTGGACGATGCCATCGTCGTGCTGGAGAACATCCATCACCATCTGGAGCGGGGACGCTCGCCCCTGTTGGCCGCCTGGCACGGCACCCGCGAGGTGGGCTTTGCGGTGATCGCCACCACCGCCGTGCTGGTGATGGTGTTTCTGCCCATCGTCTTCATGGGGGGGACTCTGGGGCGCATCTTTACCGAGTTTGCGGTCCTGCTGGCGGCCGCTGTCGCCTTCTCCAGCCTGGTGGCCCTGACCCTCTCGCCGGTGATGGGGGCCAAGCTGCTCAAGCCCCAGGCCAATCCCAACCGTTTCAGCCAGTGGCTCGACGACCAATTCGCCGCCCTGGAGCGGAGCTACGAGCGCTGGCTGCGCCGGGTGCTGGCTCGCTCACGCTGGGTGCCCCCGGTGCTGCTGCTGTTGCTTGGGGGCTCGGCCTGGCTCTACCAGAAGCTGCCCCAGAGTCTGACGCCCCCTGAGGATCGCGGTGCCATCTTCCTGCTGGTCAAGGGGGCCCCCGGGGCCAGTTACGAGCGAATGAAGTCGTCGATGCTGGCCATCGAGCAGCGACTCCTGCCCATGGTGGGCAAGGGAGATGTGGCCAACATCACGGTCCGCACCCCGGGCTGGGGTGACGGTATCAACTCGGGCATCGTCGTTTTCAACCTGGAGAAGTGGGAGACGGGGCGTCGTCCGGTGCAGGCCATCGTCGCCGAGGTACGCGGCAAGTTGGCGGACCTGCCCGATGTCATCACCATTCCCATTCTCCCTTCCAGCATTCGCGGTGGCACCCGGGCACCGGTCCAGTTCGTGATAGGCGGTGCCGAATACGGGGAGCTCAAGGGGTGGGCCGAGCTGTTGGTGGAGAAGGCCAAGGCTAACCCCGGGCTGAGCGATGTGGACATCGACTACGACGAGACCAAGCCCGAGCTGGAGGTGGAGATCGATCAGGAGCGGGCGGCGCGTCTGGGCATTCCGGTGCGTGACATCGCCCAGACCCTGGAGACCCTGCTCGGCGGGCGGCGCACCACCACCTTCGTGGAGCGCGGTGAGGAGTATGACGTCTACCTGCGGGGGCTCGCCGATCGCTTTAACGCCAAGGGGGATCTTGCCTCCATCTATGTGCGCACCACCGAGGGGCGGTTGGTGAGTCTCGATAATCTGGTGAGTTTCACCGAGCAGGGAACGGCCAGTCAGCTCTCTCACTACAACCGCAAGAAGGCGATCACCCTGAGTGCCAACCTGGTGGGGGACTACAGCCTGGGCGAGGCACTCGGTTTCCTCGAGCAGACGGTGCGCGCTGAATTGCCACCCTATGCCGTGGTCGATTACAAGGGGGAATCCCTCGAATACCGCAGCAATCAGGGGAGCGTCGCCTTCGTCTTCGTGCTGGCCCTGCTGGTGGTCTATCTCATTCTGGCGGCCCAGTTCGAGAGCTTCGTCCACCCCTTCATCGTCTTGCTGACGGTGCCCCTCGGGCTGGCGGGGGCCTTCATCGGTCTCTGGTGGTGGGGGATGAGCATCAATCTCTACAGCCAGATCGCGATGATCATGCTCATTGGCCTTGTCACCAAAAACGGTATCCTTATCGTGGAATTTGCCAACCAGCTGCGGGACCGGGGGCATACTTTCGAGGAGGCGATCTGTGCCGGTGCCGTGCGACGCCTTCGCCCCATCCTGATGACGGCGGCCACCACAGTGATCGGGGCGATTCCACTGCTCGTCGGCAGCGGGGCGGGCGCCGAGAGTCGCCAGGCGGTAGGGATAGTGGTCTTCTTTGGTGTACTGTTGGCAACCCTGCTGACACTGCTGCTGATCCCGGCCATGTATCGCCTGCTGGCCCGTCATACCCAGTCACCGGAGTCACAGCGCCGGCAGTTGGAGGCGGCGCTGGCCACCGAAGAGGCCACCCATCCCCATCAGGGGAGCCGCAGAGTGGGGGGAGATAGCATACGCTGATAGAGGGGGGCCAAAGTGGCCCCTGAACGATTCCTGGTGTGGGAGAGAGGCATGGGGTGGTGGCGTTGGGTGCTGGTATGGTGTGTGCTCTGGCTCGGTCAGGCCCTGGCGGGCGAGCCCCTGCTTACCCTGGAGAGGGGGGGAGTGCGGCAGCCTGTCGACGAGGCCATGGTGATGGCCCTGCCCCAGCACGAGATCACCACTCGGACTCCCTGGTATCCGGGGCTGCGCACCTTTCGTGGTCCCCGTCTGGCCGATCTGTTGCAGCAGGCCGGCATGGAGGGGCAGATGCTCTGGGTTCATGCCCTCAATGACTATATGGCTCCGATCCCCACGAGCGATCTGCTGGCCTATTCACCCATCCTTGCCCACAGCATCAATGGTGAGCGCATGTCGGTGCGCGAGCGGGGCCCTTTCATCATCATCTATCCCTTCGACCAGCAACCCGATATCAGGAACAAGCGTTACTATGCGCGCTCGGTATGGCAGGTTGACCGGATCCGGGTGGAGTAAGCCATGTTCTCCTGGACCTTGAGCCCGAGTCGCCGCTTCCTGGCCATCATAGTGGTGGTGTTGGCAGGCGCCCTGGGCGGGATCGGCCTGGTGCAGTATCGCCAGTTTGTGGATCTCAACATCAATGCCAATCAGGGCAACGACAGCGTGATGTGGAACTACACCCAGCTCTACAGCGAGTCCCTGCGCCTGCAAAATGCCCTGCTGCTCTGGCGCCCCGGGGAGGAGAGCCAGCTACAGCTGCGCTACGACATCTTCGCCAGCCGGGTCGAGCTCGCCTTCACCGGGCGAGACCGCCAGCTGCTCAGAAATTCCCCCCTGTTTCACGAGGTGGTGCACGGGATGCGCGGCTATGTGGCGATGGCGGATGTGTGGCTCGGGGTCAAGCCCCAGGCCCGGCTCGATCGCCAGGCGGTGGAGGCGATGCTCAAGGCGATGCCAAGCGTACTGGAGAGGTTGCAACCCCTGATGCTGGAGGTGAACCAGAAGGTCACCGAGTTTGATATGGGGCGGCGTGATGCGATGCGCCGCCAGATCATCATCACGACCCTGATCGCCGCCGTGCAGTTTACCCTGGTCTCCTTCTTCGCCATTCTCGCCTGGCGCCAGCAGAAGCGTACCGATGAACAGCATGAGGCAATGCGGCGCCTCAACGAGAGCCTGATTGCCGCCAACCACGCGGCCGAGGCGGGCAACCGGGCCAAGAGCAGCTTCCTGGCCAACATGAGCCACGAGATCCGCACCCCCATGAACGGGGTGATTGGCATGCTCTCCCTGCTGGCCGACGAGCCCCTGCAGAGCCGTCAGCGGGACTATCTCAACACGGTCCGCGAGTCGGCCGAGCACCTGCTCGAGCTGCTCAACGACATCCTGGATGTATCAAAACTGGAGGAGGGGAAGATCCGGCTGGAGTTGGCGCCGGTCGAGCTGCACGCCCTGCTCTCGGATCTCTTCGACTTGCTGCGTCCGAGCGGGGAGAAAAAGCGGCTGACACTGGGCAGCAATGTTTCGCCCACGGTGCCCCGTTGGGTGCTTGCCGATGGGCTGCGCCTGCGTCAGATCCTGCTCAACCTGCTCTCCAACGCCATCAAGTTTACCCGCGAGGGGGAGGTGAGCCTGAGTGTCGGTGCGACCCCCGTCGGGGAGGGGCGCTATCACATCGCTATCGCCATTCGTGACACCGGGATTGGCATCGGTCCTGAGCAGATGACACAGCTGTTCCAGCGCTTCAGCCAGGCCGATATCTCCATCACCCGGGAATTTGGTGGCTCGGGTCTGGGGCTTGAGATCTCTCGCAGCCTGGCCCAACTGATGGGCGGGGAGATCACGGTAGAGAGCGAGCCGGGCAAGGGCAGCTGCTTCACCCTCATCTGGTGCTGTGAGGCCTGTGCCTCACCGCTGCCCGATCCCGTCCCCGTGGTGGAGGAGGGAGAGGGGCGGCGCATCCTGCTGGTGGATGACAACCCCACCAACCGGGAGGTGTTGGCCACCATGCTGGCCCGGGCCGGGCATCGGGTGCAGGAGGCGAGCCACGGCAAGGAGGCGCTCTCCCTGCTGGCCAGTGAGTCCGTCGATGCGGTGTTGATGGATGTGCAGATGCCGGTGATGGACGGGGTGGCGGCGACCCGGGCCATTCGCACGGCGGCGACCCCCTGGGCGGGGGTGCCCATCATCGCCGTGACCGCCGATGTCATGGACGATGCGCGCCAACGCTACAAGGAGGCGGGCATGGACGGCTTTCTGCCCAAGCCGGTGGAGCGGGCCCAGCTGCTCGACGAGGTGAGCCGGGTGGTGGCGGCCAGCGACTGGCGTGGCAGCGGGCGTGTGCTGGTGGTGGATGACAACAGTGTCAACCGGACCGTGGCGGCCCTGATGTTGGAGCGGCTGGGGTGGCAGGCCGATCAGGTGGCCTCGGGGGAGGGGGCGATCGAGGCGTGCCGTCTGCATGACTACGCGCTGGTGTTGATGGATCTGCACATGTCCGGCATGGATGGCATTACCACCAGCCGTCAACTCAGCCAGCTGGAGCGGCCACCGGGCTGCATCATGGCCCTGACCGCCGACATGACGCCCGGGCTGGAGCAGACCTGTATCGAGGCAGGCATGTGTGGCCTGCTGCACAAACCGGTCTCGCGAGAAAAACTGATGCTGGCTCTCGAGCAGGCACGTTGTGCCTGCAGCGGGGAGTGCCTGGCTCAGACGTAGCCGAGCTCACGGGCGATCCGCGTCGCCTCTCGGGCCACCCACTCGGGGTTGATGGGGCCCCAATCTTTAATCACATAGTGCCCCTGGTTGTTGCGCACCCCCGGCTCCTGGTGAAAGTGACAGACCACCTCGAGCTCGGCCAAGGCCGATAGGGTATCCTGGGCCGTGCGTCTGGGCATGCCGGTCGCCTCCATCAGGGCGGGAACGGTGGCGACGCCACTGTCCACCAGATGAGCCACATAGAGGCGGCGAAAGAAGCTGGTTCGGGTCTTGCTCTGTTTCTCGTCAGACATGAAAGGCATCTCGAAAGGCCCCTTTCGGGGCCGATGAATGGATCACTCGGCGTCTTCGAAGGCGCGCCACAGCCAGAGGGCGGCACGTCCCATCACCAGCGCCCATACCCCGAACCAGAGCCAGCGAAAGAGGCTCCAGGTGGAGGCGTCGGCCTTGGCCTCTTGCACCTTGGTGACGTTGGGGAACATGGAGAACATGTTGATACGCCAGCCATATGAGGTAACCAGAGCCTGCTTCTTGTCAAACTCCATGGACTTGGCCTTGGCCTGCACGTCGGCGGCATCGAACTTGAAGTAGAAGGGCCAGCCCCAGCCGGTATCCTCGTTGCGAAACACCCTCACCTTGTCACCGGCATTCTCCGTATAGATGTAGTAGACGTCGGTGGTGGGGCCGTCCGCCGGATTCTTCTTGCTGATGGGGCCATCCTTGTCGGTGCGCTTCACCTCTACCCCTGTGATGGCGGTGACCTGCTTCTCGGGCAGGTAGTAGTCGAGCCAGAGGGCAGAGAGCAGGGCGATGATCCCCAGGGTGATGAAGGCGGGTTTTTCGAATTTGGCTTTCATGGGGCCTCAATGGGTATGTGAGCGTGCCCATACCTTACCCAAGAACGCCAGGCCCGCCCAGTGCGTGATGTGGCAAAAGCGTAAAAAAGTCGTTTAAAACAATCCTCTGCGACCATTTTCGAGCGCCAAACGGGGGCATCTTGCCTCGGCTGCGAGGGGCAGGCATGATGGCGGGTCACCTCATCAAGGAGCAACGCGTGTCCGCCTGGATAGATCCGGCCATCCTGGCCCTCTTCATACCCACCTTCTTCTTCGTCTCTGTGACCCCGGGCATGTGCATGACCCTGGCCATGACCCTCGGCATGAGCATAGGGCTGCGCCGAACCCTGCACATGATGTGGGGAGAGCTTGTCGGGGTGGGGCTGGTCTCGGTGCTCTCAGTGCTGGGCGTGGCCGCCGTGATGCTCAACTATCCGACCCTGTTCCACCTCTTCAAGTATGTCGGCGGGGCCTATCTGCTCTGGCTCGGGATCCAGCTGTGGCGCTCCCGGGGGAGCATGGCGCTGGGGCAAGCCAGTGCGCAGAGCGGCAGCTCGGCCTGGACCCTGGCGACCCAGGGTTTTGTTACCGCCATCGCCAACCCCAAGGGGTGGGCCTTCATGATCTCTCTGCTGCCCCCCTTCATCAGCACGGAGCGACCGTTGGGGCCCCAGGTGACCACCCTGGTGGCGCTCATTTTGCTTATCGAGTTCAGCTGTCTGGTGCTCTATGCCAGCGGCGGGCGCACCCTGCGTCACTTCCTCGCCAGGGGCGGCAACGTGCGCCTGATGAACCGCATCGCCGGAACCCTGATGATGGGGGTGGGGATCTGGTTGGCGCTGGGCTGAGACGGGGCGCATTGACGCCCCGTTGATTCAGGCGTCGCCGCCGAGCCGCTTCACCCAGGGGTTGGCGGTGATGCCGTGCAGCACCACGCTCAGCACTATGGTGCAGAGCACGGTGGCCACGATAGGGGAGAGCCCCTCGAGGGGAGGCGTGTGCTGCAACACCATGACGGCGAAGACGATGCTGGCGAGGCCACGGGGGCCAAACCAGCCGATGAAGAGTCGCAGGCCGGGCCGCAGCGTCGTTCCCCACAGGGCAACCCAGACCGGCACCATACGCAGCAGGGTCAGGCTGGCCAGGGCATAGCACCAGGGGCGCCAGTCATCAAGCGACAACAGCAGCGGCACCACGGTAGCACCAAACACCATCCACACCAGCACGGAGAGCAGCTCTCCATATCCCTCATTGCTCTCCAGATAGGTATGGCGATGCTCTCCCATGCGCCGGCCGATGAGCAGGCCGCCGACAAAGGCGGCGATAAAGCCGCTGCCACCCAGGCTCTGGGCCAGGGCAAAGCAGAGCAGGGCCAGTCCCGGCAGGGTGAGCTGTCGCCACAGGGGCAGGGTCCAGCCGTGAAGCGTGCTCTGGCGCAGCAGATAGACGGTAAAGCGGGCCAACACCCAGGCCACCAGCACGCCTATGCCTATCTCTTCCAGCATCAGGGTGATGGCGAGCGCGGCCGTGCCCTGATGCTGCTCGGTCGGGGCGATCAGGGCGAGCAGCAGGAGCAGCACGGGGACACAGATCCCGTCGTTGAGGCCACTCTCCTGATTGAGCCCTTCGCGCACCGGGGCCGGTACCGACGGGTTGCTCACCACCGCCTTGCCGAGCGCCGCATCGGTCGGCGCCAGCAGGGTCGCCAGAATGGCGAGCTCGAGCAGGGGGAGCTCGGGGTAGACAAGAAGGCCAAAAAGGGTGCCGGCGACCAGGGTGAGGGGGAGGCCAATGAGCAGTAGCCGCACCGGCAGGCCGCGGTTGGCGGTGAGCACCCGCCAGTCGGTGTTGGCGGCATCGGTAAAGAGCACCACCACCAGGGTGAGCTCGGCGAGCAACTTGATCCCCTCGCTCTCGACTGAGAGGGTGAGCAGGCCCAGGGCACCGGGGCCGAGCAGCCAGCCGGCCAGCATAAACAGCAGGGGGCCGCTGACCAGGCGTGATTCGAAGCGCCCGGCCAGCTGGCTGTAGAGCAGCAGGAAGGCGGCGAAGAGGGCGAGATTTTGATAGAGGCTGGATGCGTCCATGGCAGCTCCGTTATTTCGTCTTGAAAAACAGTGGCTTTCAGCTCTTCCAATAGCGCATGGCCGGGAGGCCGGCAGGAAGAGCTCACCTCATGTGGTGACCCCTGCGATGGTCGGGGCCAGCGGTTCAATCGGTGAGGCAGTCGGGATCGAAGGCGTAGTCGCCACCGAGCCAGCCGAGGATCTCGTCGGCGCAGGCCTGCCCCCGAAAGGGGCGATAGTGACGAGTGAGCATGTCCTGTTGCTCGGCGCTGAGGTGCGAGAGTCCTACCTCCTGCAGCAGGGGTAGATCCTCTTCGATGCGCGGTCCCAGCTGGGGGCCACAGGCCGCCTGCAGGGCCGCATGCAGGGCCTGACCCGGGTCATAGCGCTCGGCGAGTCGATAGCTCATGGGCAAGGTGGCCAGCGGGATGGCACTGAGTGCCGCCTGCTTCATGGGGTTGACCGCGTGGCCGGCCAGCTCTTGGGCCAGCCGAGCGGGGCGCTCCTCGAAGGCCCCCAGATAGAGGAAGTCGCTCGATTTGCTGCCATCGTTGACCGGGTAGTTGTCCCACAGAAAGGGTTGGCGACCGAGCCATTCGCTCACCTGGGCCAGGTGGTCGCTCGGGTAGCACTTGGACATTACCCTGGGGCCGGTCCAGAAGATCTCGATGCGGCGATCCAGCCCCTTGCCGAGATCCGTGAGATAGCCTTGGGGCATGGGCCCGAACACCTTCTCGAGGATAGGATCGGTGGAGTAGTAGCTGGGGCAGAAGAGCAGGCGGCTGGCCTTGCTCCAGCCCGCGATGTCATGGGCGATGGCACGCTGGCGAGCGGCCAGATCCGGGGTATCGCCCTTCATGTCGTCAAACAGGATGGCCAGGATATCGGGGGCCAGTTCGGCGTCGATGAGGCGCACCTTGGCCTCCAGGGCGGCGCGCTTGCCGGCATAGTCGTGATGGGCCCCCATGGGGCTGAGTCCCACCCCGAAGGCCAGCCCGTTGGCGCGGCACTCGGCGGCGAGCGTCTTGAGCTCGCGCAGGGTCGCCTCCGGCCAGGGCTCGGCCCACTGCTTGCGCAGGCAGGCATCCTCCTTGGGGGCGTAGAGATAGAAGCCATAGCCGTGGCGTGGCAGCCAGTGGGCGTAGTGGCGACGGGCCGACCAACTCCAGCCACGGCCGAAGAATCCCTCGATCACCCCGAGGGAGGGGGCCGGGGGCATGCCCCCGCTCAGCAGCATCTTGTAGGGCATGATCCTGTTACTCCCCGTCACTCTCTTCACAAAGTCGCACGCCGATGCGGCATACCTTCTCGTCATCCATTTCGGCCACGGTCCAGCGCATTCCCTGCCACTCCAGTTGATCACCCACCACCAGCTTATCCCCCAACACCGAGCTCAGGTAGTCACCCAGGGTCTGATCCTCGACCTCGCTCACATCGAGGCCGTAGAGCAGGGCCAGCTCGGCAAGGCGTACGCCCGCCTCGAGCTGGAAGTCACCGAAGAAGCGCAGATCCTGCTGCTCCTCCGGCGCCTGGCTAAAGAGTTGACCCAGGGCGGGCAGGGAGTGCTCGTGGCCGATGATGCAGAGGATGTCACCGGCCTCCAGTACCGTGCTGCCACTGGGGTGCAGCAGCGTCTCCTGGCGAAACAGGGCGCTGATCCGCGTCGCTTCGGGCATCTGCAGCTCCCGCAGGGGAGAGCCGATGCACCACTTCTCGGGGCCGAGCCGGTAGATAAAGAGCTCCCACTCGCTCTCGGGATGGATCTCGACCGCCGAGCGGGAGATGGGGCTGGGGCTGGGGGGGATCTCGACCCTGGCCAGGCGTGAGGCGATGGGCAGCGAGCTTCCCTGCAGCAGCAGCGAGACCAGCACGATGAAGAAGGCGACGTTGAAGAAGAGCTGGGCGTTGGGCAGCCCCGCCATCATGGGGAAGACGGCGAGGATGATGGGCACGGCGCCGCGCAGCCCCACCCAGGAGATGAACCAGCGCTCCTTGCTGGTGAAGTTTTTAAACGGGAGCAGGCTCATCCAGACCGCCAGGGGGCGCGCCAACAGGATCATCCAGGCCGCCAGGGCCAGGGCCGGCAGGGCAATGGGCAGCAGCTGGCTAGGGGTGACCAGCAGGCCAAGCACCACAAACATGCAGATCTGGCTAAGCCAGGTGAGGCCGTCGAGCACCGAGAGGGTGGTGCTGCGGCTGCGTACCACCTGGTTGCCGAGCAGCAGCCCCGCCAGATAGACCGCCAGGATGCCGCTGCCGCCCAGCGCCGTGGTCACGGCGAAGATGAGCAGGCCGAAGCTGACGGTGAGCAGGGGGTAGAGGCCGGGCGCCAGTACGGCCCGGTTGTTGATGCGCCACAACAGCCAGCCACCGGCCAACCCCAGCGTGGCTCCGATCCCAAACTGCTTGAGGAGGCTCCAGGCAAACATCCAGCCGCTCACCTCCTGGCCCGTGGCCAGCACCTCGATCAGGGTGATGGTGAGAAAGACCGCCATGGGATCGTTGCTGCCCGACTCTATCTCCAGGGTCGCCCCCACCCGCTGGTTGAGGCTGCGCCCGCCCAGCAGAGAGAAGACTGCCGCCGCATCGGTAGAGCCGACAATGGCACCGATAAGCAGCCCCTGGAGCAGGTCGAGATCAAACAGCCAGGCGGCCGCCAGTCCGGTCAGACTGGTGGTGAGCAGCACCCCCAGGGTGGCCAGGGAGAGGGCCGGCCAGAGGGCGACGCGAAACGACGAAACCTTGGTACGCATGCCGCCGTCGAGCAGTATGATGGCCAGGGCCAGGTTCCCCACCAGATAGGCCATGGAGTAGTCGGTAAAGTGAATACCGCCGGGGCCATTCTCCCCGGCCAGCATGCCGACGCCGAGGAAGATCACCAGAATGGGGATACCGAGCCGTGACGAGAGTGCGCTCAGCAAGACGCTGATGCCGACCAGCAGGGCCGCTATCAGAAAGAAGTGATTGATGGTTGCGGCATCCACCTCTGGTCCCCTCCTTAAAATCAACTAAACAGGCAATACGCTGTAACTTTAATGGCAAGCGTAGAGAATGTCGCCTAAAAATACTTTTTTTATTAGAAATCCGATAGATGCAGTAATAATTTGAAAAGCTTTTTATTCTGCCAACGGCCCCTTGGATGAGGAGCTTCTTGTACTTTGTCCGGGCTGGAAAGTGAAGCCGGTGCTGAATCTGGCTACAGCGATGAAAAAGGCCCCGTCGGGGCCTTTTGAAGAGGGCGGGGATTACGGCTGCTTGACCCCTGTGATGCGGATCTCCACCCGGCGATCCGGGGCGAGGCAGGGGATGAGTTGGGCGCGGGACATCTTGTCGTCACAGGCTTGCCCGGTGACCGGCTCGTGCTCTCCCTGACCGATGGCGCTCACCTTGTCTGCGGGCAGGCCGAGGCCGATCAGGTAGTTGGCCACGCTTTGGGCCCTGGCCTCGGAGAGGGTCTGGTTGTAAGCCTCGGAGCCCAGTCGATCCGTGTGCCCATAGACCATGGCCATGCCATCCTTGGGTTGCTCGGCCTTGATCCGCTGGTAGAGATCCCCGAGGGCCGCTTCCCCTTCCGGCTTGAGACTGGCCTTGTTGAAATCAAACAGCAGATCGCTGCTCATCTCGAAGGTCTTGTCCACCTGAACCGGCTCCGGGGCCGGCACGGGGGCCGCCATGGGCGGTGGTGCCGCCGGGGGGAGGGGGTCGTCGCGGTTGGGGTGGATCACCAACTCCAGGGTCGCGGTGCTGACATCGCTCACCCAACGGCGGGTGCCGCTGTTGCTGTTGTCATTGCCGGCATCGTCGCCCACCCGGACCAGATAGCGATAGCGAGCCTGCAGATCGACCAGGCGATGCAGCCGCACCGTCATGCCGAGGCCGGCGAGGGGGGCCAGGTTGGTGTCGCTGCCATTGGGGCTGTTGGCGCTATAGAGGTAGCCACCCCCCTCGGCGAAGAGCGAGAAGCGATCATTCAAGGGGTAGCGGCCTATGGCCGACAGGGTTGCCCCGTCGCTCTTGAGGGTGCCCAGATTGCTCTTCCAGCTCCCGGTGTTGAGATAACCCAGCTCGCCGGCAAAGTAGTCGTTGAACTGATAGCCGGCGAAGAGGTTGTAAGCGGTATCTTCTTTATCCACGTCACTGCCATAGTCCCCCATGTCGTGACCGACGGAGAGACCGGCGCCCCCCCCCAAATACCAATCCCCTGCATAGAGAGGAGCGCTCAGGGTGAGCACTATCGATGCGATTGCGGTTCTTCTCATTTTTATATCCTCATGGAGTGAGCCACTGCGGCATAGATCCTTTTAGTTATAGACCGTGGCGGGCAGGGGCAGATATCACTCACGGTCGCAATGGGATCACAACTGGTCGCGGGGAGTGCATGGGCGGGCTGTTTGCATAAAAAAACGCCGCCCGGAGGCGACGTTGCATCGGCAGGGATTACTGCTGAACTTGTTGTACGCCGGTCACGCGCACTTCGACGCGGCGATCCGGAGCCAGGCAGGCGATCTGCTTGGCGCGCGGGGTGACCTTGACGCAGCTGTCGCCGGTCACCGGGTTGGCTTCGCCGCGACCCTCGATGGAGACCTTGGAGGCGGGCAGGCCCTTGCTCACCAGATAGTCGGCCACGGTGCGGGCACGGGCCTCGGAGAGGCGCTGGTTGGCGGCGTCGGAACCGATGAAGTCGGTGTAACCGACCACGATGGCCTGACCGTCGGTGGGACGGGCTTCGGCGATCTGTTGATAGAGGGTGTTCAGGGCGGTGGTGCCCTCGGGCTTGAGGGTGGATTTGCCAAAGGCAAACAGCACATCAGAGCTCAGGGCGAAGTTCTTCTCTACCATTACCGGCTCGGGAGCCGGCTCGACGGGCGCGGCAACCGGAGCAACGTAGCTCTTGCGGTTGGGGTGCAGCACCAGCTCGAGAGAGGCGACGCCCACGTCGGTTTCCCAGCTCTTCTGCTCGTCGCCGACGTTCCACATGTAGCGGTAGCGGGCCTGCAGATCGACCAGGTCAGAGAGCTTGGCGGTGACGCCGAGGCCAGCCAGCGGAGCGACACCGTTGTCGGTGTTGTCATTGCCGTTGGCATGGTAGAAGTAGGCACCACCCTCGGCGAAGAGGGAGAAGACGCCATTGAGGGGCAGACGGCCGATACCGGAGAGGGTCGCGCCCTGGGTCTTGAAGTCGACGCCGTCGACGCCACCCTTGCCGGCGTAGAGGTAACCCAGCTCGGCACCGAAGTTGTCATTGAAGTTGTAACCACCAAACAGGTTGATGGCGGTCGCATCTTCGTCGGCGTCCCAGCCAAACTTGCCGAGATCGCGCATGTCGGCCCAGCCGGCACCGACACCTGTGTACCAGTCATTGGCCTGGGCAGAGGTAGCGCCAATGGCCGCCAGGGCGATGGCGATAAGGGAGGGGGCCACTTTCATTTTCATCGTTATATCTCCTCGTTGTGTCGCAGGTGCGACAGCACTTCCTGATGGCGGCGGACCCAGGAGCTGTCCGCCCGATCCGGCCAGGGCCGGACATCTGAATCTTATCCCGTGCAGGAGGCCTTCCATGTGACAAAATTGCGTCTGTTTGGACGAAAAGTCGGCGTGATGGGGCCTGTTTGGGACGCCCTACTGTATGCCGTGCAACCATCTTGATCAAGCGGAAGGGGAGGAGGGGTACGACAGGGTGTGGCAAAACAAACGAAACGAGGTGCCCTGGGGCACCTCGTCTTGACACACAGTTCAGGCAGAGATTACTGCTGCACTTCCTGTACGCCACGAACGCGGATCTCTACGCGACGATCCGGGGCCAGGCAGGCAACCAGCTGAGCCTTGGCCTTGATGCCATCGCACTGGGTACCGGTGACCGGGTTGGCTTCGCCACGACCTTCAACGGAGACCTTGGAGGCCGGCAGGCCCTTGGAGACCAGCACGTTGGCGACGGTGCGAGCACGGGCTTCGGACAGGCGCAGGTTGGCGGCGTCAGAACCGATGCGGTCGGTGTAACCGATCACGACGGCCTGGCCATCTTTCGGGCTGGCAGCAACCAGATCCTGGTACAGGGCGTTCAGCGCCTGAACACCTTCCGGCTTCAGGGTGGACTTGCCGAAGGCGAACAGCACGTCGGAGCTCAGATCGAAGCTCTTCTCAACAACCTGCGGAGCCGGGGCCGGAGCCTCTTCTACAACAGGAGCCGGAGCCGGAGCAACGTAGGAGGTGCGGAACGGATGGTAGACGGCTTCCAGGGTCGCCACGCTCTGGTTGGACTTGTAACGAACGCTGTCGTCAGGTGAGTCACCAAGGTGCAGGTCTGCCACGTCCCACATGTAGCGGTAGCGAGCTTGCAGATCCAGCGCGTCGTTCACCTTGTAGGTCAGACCCAGACCGGCCAGGGGGGAAACCTTGGTGTCGGAGACGGTCAGACCATCGGTGTGGGCCCAGTAGGCACCGGCTTCACCGAAGATAGAGAAATCAGCACCCAGGGGCAGGCGGGCGATACCGGACAGGGTGGCACCCTGGTTCTCGTAACGCAGGCCTTCGGTGTTGCCACGGCCAGCGTACTGGTAGCCCAGCTCGGCGCCGAAGTTCTCGGTGAAGTTGTAACCCATGAAGGCGTTGGCGGCAGCCGCGTCTTCGGTACCCTCGTAGCCACCGCCACCGATCTTGTTCAGACCGTTGAAGTGAGCAGCACCGACACCGGCACCGAAGTAGAGGTCGTCAGCGGCGTTGGCGGCGGTAGCAGTCACAGCAGCCAGGGCGATGGCAATTACGGAAGGAGCCATTTTCATCATTGTTCAATCCTCTTGGAGAAAGCACACAGGCATTCTCGCTTCTTGGTTCATGCCGACACCGAGCTGAGTACGAATAAGCACAAGAAGCAGGTCGGCATCTTTTGTTATGGGAATACCCTGCAACGACAACCCGGGTACTCCATGTCACTGGATGACGGGGCGCACTCTAAGCCTATTTGAGACTTTGATCAAGCTCACATTTATGGGCTGTGCCAATCGCTGTCGTAGGCGCTAACCCACTGTTATCTAATCAATCAGTGGTCGAGATAAGCACGAAAAAGGCGGCGTTCCAGCTTCAAATAAGATTGAACCCATACAGGTCTGGTCAAGCTTGTGTCACCGCGGGTGGCCAGGACCTGATCGAGAAGATCCCCATCGCGCTGCTGCATCAACGGGGTGAACTCCCGAAGATAGTGACGGGCCAGATGGGGGTCGAGAGGCCAGATATTAAGCAGGGCCCGCACCACGGGAACCACGGCAGCCGGCGCGATAAAGTGGCGATGGCCGGCTTCGAACCAGGGGAGCAGATCGTCCAGCGCCTGCTCGGGTGCCCAGGTCGCGTCACCGGGTTGTGCCGCCACCTCGGCCGGGTCGAGGTGGCGACAGGGGGGCTCGCAGGCCTCCGGGCCATAGAGGGGCAGGGTGCTTTGCGCCAGCAATGACACCTGATCGGCGGGCAGGGGGTGGGTCAGCAGCAGCGCCTCGGCACGGGTTGCCAGGCACTGATGCAACTGCGCTTGCATCTGCTCGCGGGTGTGCACGGGATGGAGGCGAGAGAGAACACCGGGGATGGGCATGAATGACTTCCTCGATAGGGGTAGGCGGGGATTATAACCGCATGTTCAGTGTGCTCAATTGAACAATTGGTGAGTCCAACTGTTTACCTGAGCCGAGTGAGGCATTAACATGCCCCTGCTTTGAAGGGTTGTCGCTTATTTAAGCGTTTAGATGAAGAGACTCGAACCATAACGAGTCCTGCAATAACTGATACACTTGACTACGAGTCGTCGCGAAAAAAATAAAAGCGGTTTATCCGCGCATGGAGTATGGAACCATTATGAGTCCTAACGTAGTTCCCGTAGGGAAGAAAATCCGTCAAATCCGCGAAGCGGTTGGTCTGAGCCGTCCCAAGTTTGCCGAGCTGCTTGGCGTCCCTCCCACCACCTTGAAGAACTATGAGCTGGGTTACCGTGAAGTCGGTGGCGCCTTCCTGGTTGCCCTGGCCCATCACCCCGAGCTGCATCAGTTCACCCTCTGGCTGCTGGCCGACAAAAAATCTGCCGAGATCGGTCAGATTGGTCCGGAAGAGTATCTGGCCAAGGCCTGATAGCAAACCAGTGAGAAATGCCGCCTCAGGGCGGCATTTTTTGTCTTTTGGGCGCTGCCCAACAGTTTTTGCAACACGTTTTGAATTATTCGCTCGAGCCAACGAGGATAGGCAGCCCCGCAGAGGCGGGCCGCCCCGGGAGACGTCAAGCCGTCCCCCGAGCGCAGGATTCAGGAAGATGTCGTAATAGGGATGGAATATTTTTATGAGCAGCAGTGAGCTTGATAAACGCTATGGCCTGATGACGGCCATCGCCATGGTAGTCGGGGTCGTGATCGGCTCCGGGGTCTTCTTCAAGGCCGATGATGTATTGCGCCTGACCGGCGGTAACCTGGCCATCGCCCTGTTGGCGTGGGCACTGGGGGCTATCTCCATGATCTTCGGGGCCCTGGTCTTTGCCGAGTTTGCCCAGCGGATCGAAAAATCCAACGGCATCGTCGACTACGCCGAGGCCGCCTATGGCAAGCGCTTCGGCTATCTGGTGGGGTGGTTCAAGGGGGTACTCTACTACGCCCCCCTCTCGGCCATCCTGGCCTGGGTCGCCTCCCTCTACACCATGATCCTGCTTGGCAGCGATAACCCCACCAACTCCACCGCCACCTGGGTGGTGGCCGCCATCTACATGGCCGCCACCTATCTCGTCAACTTCTATGCGCCCGTACTGGCGGGCAAGTTGCAGGTGGGATCGACGCTCATCAAGCTGGTGCCGCTGGTGTTGGTGGCCGTGGTCGGCACCATTTCGGGCCTGCTCAACGGGGTGACCGCGACCAACTTCGTCCAGGCGATGGACGGGATCGGCAGCACCGGGGGCACCCTGGCGACCGCCGTGGTGGCGACCGCCTTCGCCTACGAGGGGTGGATCGCCGCCGTGACCATCAACAGCGAGATCCGCGACTCGAAGAAGAACCTGCCGCGCGCCCTGGTCATCGGTACCCTGATTGTCTTCGTGGTCTATGTGACCTATTTCCTCGGCATCGCCAGCGTGCTGCCGACCGACGAGATCGTCACCCAGGGGGATAATGCGGTCAATATCGCCACCACCAGCCTGTTTGGCGGCACGGCCTCCACCATCTTGACGGTGTTTGTGATCATCTCCTGCCTCGGCACCCTCAACGGCCTGGTGCTGGCAACCATGCGTATTCCTTACTCCCTGGCCATCCGCAACCAGGGGCCGGCGCCCAAGTGGATGAGCCGGGTCGAGTCGCATCATCATATGCCCGTCAACTCGGCCCGTGCCGCGGCCCTGCTCTCGGTCGTCTACTCGGTGCTCTGGTATTGCAGCATCAACGAGACCTTCGGTCGTTATATCGCCCTGGACGAGATGCCCATCGTGCTTATCTATGGTCTCTATCTCTTCCTCTATGTCTGGTATATGCGCACCTTTACCGAGTTTGGCTGGATCAAGCGCTTCGTGATTCCGATCTGCGCGGCCCTGGGCTCGCTCATCATCCTCTACGGCGGCATCACCAACCCGAGTCTGGGCCTCTATCTCGGGGTCTCAGTGGTGGTCATCCTGCTGGGACTGCTCTTCTACCGCCAGGAGGCGGCCGAGTAAGCAAGAAAAAAGCGCCGCAAGGCGCTTTTTTCTTGGAGGCTTATCCGGGAGTGAGCACCCCGAGGCGGCAGAGCTCCTCCTCGAGCTGGGGACGCTGGCGCTCGACGCACTCCTCCCCTTCGGCAATCGCCTCGGCCGCCCGGTGAAAGTCGAGGATGGAGAAATTGCCCAGGCGCGGAGTGAGCTGCACCTCGGGGGGATCCCCCGCCATCCGTGCCCGGGTGATACGTTCCTGCATGATGTTGATGCTGCCGCTCATCACGCTCCACATGCCCGGGGTGGCGATGGTCTCACCGCGCCCGAACCACTGGGCCAGGGCGCCCACGCCGCGCACCTCGTCCGGCTCGTCGGCCCAGGGCTGGTGCATGTCGGCGTTGAGATTGACGGCGATAACCACCTCGGCCCCCATGGCGCGGGCGAGCGAGATGGGCACCGGATTGACCACGGCCCCGTCGACCAGCCAGCGTTCGTTATAGCGGGTCGGGGTGAGCAGGCCCGGCATGCCGCAGGAGGCGCGCACCACCTGACGCAGGGCCCCCTGTTGCAGCCAGATCTCGCGCCCGGTATCGAGTTCGGTGGCGACGCAGGCGAAGGGGAGGGGAAGCTGCTCGATGTGAGGATCCCCCAGATAACCGGCGGCGGTGCCAAACACCTTGTCGCCGCGAAACAGGCCTCCCGAGAGCGCCGGGTCGAGCAGGCTCACCACCTGCAGCCGGGTGAATCCCCGCACCCACTCCTCCAGCCGGCCCAGCTCGCCGGCGGCGTAGGCGGCGCCGACGAAGCTGCCGATGGAGCAGCCGGCCACCAGATCGGGGCGTATTCCCATGCGCTCGAGCGCCCGGATCACGCCGATATGGGCCCAGCCGCGGGCCGCTCCGCTTCCCAGGGCCAGCCCCAGTCGTGGTCTTCTTGTCACGTTTGATCTCCAAGCTAGGCAGAGGGCCCAGCTTACCCTGCCGGGCTGCGGGCATCCAGTACACGCGGCTGTCACGTTTTGTCACACTTGCCACACAGTTCCGGCACGCTTTGGACGTACACTGCCGCTACCTGATCCACTCATCACTCTGGACACCATGAAACTGCGCCTCGGACTCCTGTTGCTCTTGCCCCTCTCGGCCTATCTCATCTGGCGTTATGCCGCCGCCCCCGACACCACGATGCGCGAGGCCAGGCAGATCCCGGTGCGCAGCGAACTGGTCGAGCAGGTACGGGCCGAGCCCGTGCTGCGCCTCTCCGGTACCCTGGCGGCCAACCGCTCGGTGGCCCTCTCGCCCGAGGTGACCGGCCGTATTCTCGCCATTGCGGTGCGCTCGGGAGAGCGGGTCAAGGCGGGCAGCGAGCTGGTGCGCCTCGATGACGCCAAGCAGCAGGCCGAGCAGGCCGAGCAGGCGGCGGCCCTGCGCGATGAGGAGCGCAAGCTCAAAGACATGCGACGCCTGGTGGGGCGCGGCGCCGTGACCCAGTCCGAGCTGGAGGGGCAGGAGGCGAGCGTCGCCATGGCCCGTGCCCGGCTCGAGGCGGCCCGGGTCGAGCTCTCCTTGCGGACCCTCACGGCGCCGTTTGCCGGCACCGTGAGCCTCATCGATCTCAGTCCCGGTGCCCTGGTGGGCAGCGCCGACACCCTGCTTCACCTGGACGATATCGATACCCTGCGCCTCGATCTGGCGGTGCCAGAGCGCTACCTCGCCCTGCTCGAGCCCGGCATGAAGGTGATTGCCTCGAGCAGCGCCTGGCCCGGTGAGCAGTTCGCCGGTACCGTCAGCACCCTCGACTCGCGGGTGGTGGAGGGGACCCAGAACATCAGGGTGCGAATCGAGGTGGTCAATGCCCACGGTCGCCTCAGGCCCGGCATGCTGATGGAGGTGGCCCTCTCCCTGCCGGCGCGCGAGGTGACCCGCATCCCGGCCCAGGCCCTGGAGTTCTCCGGCAGCGAGCGTTTCGTCTATCGCCTCGAGGGGGGACAGGTGACCCGCACCCGGGTCGAGATCGACGAGCAGCACGGGGAGTCGGTCTGGATCGCCGCTGGCCTCAAGGCGGGGGATCGCATCGTGGTCGAGGGGCTGGTCAACCTGCGTGACGGCGCCCGGGTGCGCGATCTGGCAGAGGGGCAAGGCTGATGTGGCTCTCTGACGTTTCCGTTCGCCGCCCGCTGGTGGCTCTGGTGCTGTGCAGCCTGCTTACCGTCTTTGGCCTGGTGGCCTTTGGCAAGCTCACGGTGCGCGAGATGCCCGATGTGCAGATCCCGTCGGTCTCGATTACCACCACCTACGAGGGGGCCTCTCCCGAGGTGATGGAGACCCAGGTCACCAAGCCTATCGAGGATCAGCTCTCGGGGATCAGCGGCATCAAGAACATCTCCTCGGTGACCCGTAAGGGGCGCTCCATGATCACGGTAGAGTTCAATCTCGGCTGGAACATGGTAGAGGGGGTATCGGACGTGCGCGACGCCCTGTCGCGCGCCAAACGCAGCCTCCCTGACGATGCGGACGAGCCCCTGGTCACCAAGGATAATGGCAACGGTGACGTGGCCATCTGGCTCAACTTCAGCAGCGACCGTATGGATCGCACCGCCCTGACCGATTACGCCAACCGGGTGCTGGTCGACCCCTTGAGCCTGGTGGACGGGGTGAGCGAGGTGATGCTCTCGGGGGATCTCGAGAGGGTGATGTATGTGCGCCTCAAGGCGGCCGAGATGGCGGCCCGGGGGATCACGGTCGACGATGTGAAAAACGCCCTGGCCCGGGAGAACATCGAGCTGCCCGGCGGGGAGATCCGCAACAACAGCATGACCATGGCGGTGCAGATAGAGCGCCTCTACAAGACGCCGGAAGACTTTCGCGCCCTCCAGGTAAGCCTGGGGAAGGGGGGCCAGCCCATCTATCTGGGGGACATCGCCCAAATTGAGACCGGGGCCAAGAACGAAGACAGCGCCTATCAGCGCAACGGCAAGGAGAGCCTGGGGCTCGGCATCGTCGCCCAGTCTACCGCCAACCCGCTGGCGGTGGCCCAGGGCATAGAGCACAAACTCGGCCAGATGCAGCGCTTCCTGCCCGAGGGGGCCAAGCTCGAGGTCGATTACGACTCCACCGTCTTTATCAAGCAGGCCATCGACGAGGTGTATGAGACGCTCGCCATCTGTGCAGCCCTGGTGGTGGCGGTGCTCTATCTCTTCCTCGGTCAGGGGCGCACCACGCTCATTCCGGCGGTGACTGTGCCTGTCTCCCTCATCAGCGCCTTTATCGGTGCCTGGTATCTGGGCTTTTCTATCAACCTGGTGACCCTGCTCGCCCTCATCCTCGCCATCGGCCTGGTGGTGGATGACGCCATCGTGGTGGTGGAGAACATTCACCACCATCTGCAGCGTGGCGAGCCGCCCCTGCTGGCGGCCTGGCACGGCACCCGGGAGGTGGGCTTTGCGGTGATCGCCACCACCGCCGTGCTGGTGATGGTGTTTGTGCCCATCGCCTTTATGGAGGGGATGGTGGGCAGGCTCTTTACCGAATTTGCCATCCTGCTCTCCTTGGCCGTGATCTGCTCTTCTCTGGTGGCCCTCACCCTGACCCCGGCCATGGGATCCTGGCTGATGCGCGCCAAGGACAGACCCAACGCCCTGAGCGCGGCGCTCGATTTGGGCCTTGTTCGCCTCGAGGGGCACTATCGCCGCCTGCTCGGCTGGAGTCTGCATCACAAACGCTGGGCCCCGCTCATCTTCGCGCTGTTTTTGGGCGGCATCGCCCTGCTGGCTACCCGAATTCCCGCCAGCCTGACCCCGACCGAAGACAGAGGCGTGGTCTTCGTCTTCGTCAAGGGGGCGGAGGGGACCAGCATAGAGCGGATGAAGCGCAACATGGAGCAGGTGGAGCAGGTGGTGTTGCCGCTCCTTGGCAAGGGGGTGGTGCAGTCGGTGAGTTTCAGCACCCCCGCCTTCGGGCGCGGCGGCGATCAGACCGGCATGGCCATCATCCAGCTCACCGACTGGAGTGTGCGTACCCAGACCGCCAGCGACTTTACCCGCCAGCTCACCGCGCGTCTCGGGGACATTCCCGATGTCATGGTGCGTGCCTTCCAGCCCGGCTTTCGCGGCGGCTCCAACGCGGCGGTGCAGTTCATCATCCAGGGCGGCGACTATCAGGAGATCTTCGCCCAGGCCCAGCGCCTGCAACAGGCGGCCCTGGAGAGCGGCCTGATGAGCGCGCCGGACCTCGACTATGCCGAGAAGACCCCCGAGGTGCGGGTGCGGGTCGATCGGGTGCGTGCCGCCCAGCTCGGCATTCCTCTCTCCCAGGTGGCGGGCAGCCTGCAGACCCTGCTCGGGGGCAGCAGCAAGACCACCTATGTGGACAGGGGGGAGGAGTATGACGTCTACCTGCGCGGGGATCAGCGCGACTTCAACGGGGCAGGGGATCTTAGCCGTATCTACCTGCGCGCCGCCGATGGGGAGATGGTGAGCCTCTCCACCCTGGTCTCGTTCGATCTGGTGGCCGCGCCCCAGCGCCTCAACCACTACCAGCGCCAGAAGGCGGTCACCCTCACCGCCGACCCCATGCCGGGCCACACCCTGGGTGAGGCGCTGGACTTTCTCGACAACTGGGCCAACGCCAACTTGCCGGCGGGGATGACGGTGGATTATGCCGGTGAGTCCAAGGATTATCGCGACAACCAGGGGGAGATGGGGATGGTCTTCGGACTCGCCCTGCTGGTGGTCTATCTGGTGCTGGTGGCCCAGTTCGAGAGTTTCCTCTCGCCGGCCGTGGTGATGGTGACCGTGCCCCTTGGCCTCTTCGGCGGTCTGCTCGGGCTCTGGCTTACCGGCCAGGAGATGAGCCTCTACAGCCAGATAGGCATGATCATGCTGATCGGCATGGTGGCCAAGAACGGCATCCTCATCGTCGAGTTCATCAACCAGCTCAGGGAGAAGGGGGTCGAGTTTGAAGAGGCGATCATCCAGGCCAGCCTGCGCCGCCTGCGCCCTATCCTGATGACCTCGCTCACCGCCATCATGGGGGCCGTGCCCCTGATGCTCTCCATGGGGGCGGGCTACGAGAGCCGCATGGCGGTGGGGACTGTGGTCTTCTTCGGCCTCACCCTGGCGACCCTGGTGACCCTGCTGCTCGTTCCCTCCCTCTATGGCCTGATGGCGCGGCGCACCGGCATCGCCGGCGAGCGCAGCCAGCAGGTGGACGAGGCGCTCGCCCGGAAGGAGTCCCCAAATGGGGGTAAGGCCGCCTAGGTCGCTTTTTGTTCGATAAAGATGTGATATCAAGGGGGCTTCATTGACGGAGGCCCCCATCATGTTGCCGCGACCCCTCTACGAGTTACTTCCCTACCTCAGCCTGGCCGTTGGCCTTGGGCTGCTCTCCGGTGCCAGCCAGCCCGGCCTGCTACTGGCCGGGCTGCTGCTGTTTGTCGCCGGCGCCCGTATCTGGTCCCTGCGCAGCAACTACCGGCGGCGGGATCGTCACTATCAGGTCTGGTCAGGCAATACCCCGGAGTGGCTCTACGAGGGGCGACCCTTCGCCCTGATCCTGCTTGGTCTCTTGTTGCTGCGTCTGGGCGATCACCCCCTGTTTGCACTTCTCGCTCTGGCCGGGCTCGGTTGGGGGCTGTGGCAGTGGGCCGTGCGTTACCGCCATCGCCTCACCCTGCTCTCGGCATTTTAGGGCCACAGCGGTCAATTCCCTGCCTTTGGCAGGGCCAAAAAGCCATCGCTACCGCCGTGGCCAGCCGGTATAATGCGCGACCCGAAATGTTCCAGGTGGTCAAAATGCAGCCGGTTACCAACCTCTTCTCCTATCCCCGCTACTGGGCCGAGTGCTACGGCACGGCGCCCTTCCTGCCCATGTCCCGCAAAGAGATGGACAAGCTCGGCTGGGACAGCTGCGACGTCATTCTGGTGACGGGGGATGCCTACGTGGATCACCCAAGCTTCGGCATGGCGGTGATCGGCCGCATGCTCGAATCCCAGGGCTTTCGGGTCGGCATCATCGCCCAGCCGGACTGGTCATCCAAAGATGACTTTATGCGCCTGGGCAAGCCCAACCTCTTCTACGGGGTGACCGCGGGCAATATGGACTCCATGATCAACCGCTACACCGCCGATAAAAAGCTGCGCCACGACGACGCCTACACCCCGGGGGATGTGGGCGGCAAGCGACCGGACCGCGCCACCCTGGTCTACACCCAGCGCTGCAAAGAGGCCTATAAAGAGGTGCCCGTGGTCATCGGCGGCATCGAGGCATCCCTTCGCCGCATCGCCCACTACGACTACTGGTCCGAGACCATCCGCCGCTCGATCCTCATCGACGCCAAGGCCGACATCCTCATCTATGGCAACGCCGAGCGCCCTCTGGTGGAGGTGGCTCACCGCATCGCGGGTGGCGAGACCATCGACACCATGCAGGACATTCGCGGCACCGCCGTCATCCGCAAGGAGCCGCTGCCGGGCTGGCGCGGGGTGGATTCGAGCAAGCTCGACCAGATTGGCCGCATCGATCCCATCCCCAACCCCTATATGGAAGGGGCACCCTGCAGCGATGACGAAGGGTCGGCGCCGAGCGAGCAGGAGGCCAAGCCCATCCTGGTGCAGCCGCCGAAGCAAAAACCCTGGGAGCAGACCTACGTCAAGCTGCCGGCGTTCGAGCGGGTGAAGGAGGACAAGGTGCTCTACGCCCATGCCTCGCGCATCCTGCACCACGAGACCAACCCCGGCTGCGCCCGGGCGCTCTCCCAGGCCCACGGCGATCGCATCATCTGGGTCAACCCGCCCGCCTTCCCGCTCGAGACCGACGAGATGGACGGGGTGTTCGGCCTGCCGTACCAGCGGGTGCCGCACCCGGCCTATGGCAACGAGAAGATCCCGGCCTACGACATGATCAAGACCTCGGTCAACATCATGCGCGGCTGCTTCGGCGGCTGCTCCTTCTGCTCCATCACAGAGCACGAGGGGCGCATCATCCAGAGCCGCTCGGAAGAGTCGATTCTGAAAGAAATCGAAGAGATCCGCGACAAGGTGCCGGGCTTCACCGGTGTCATCTCGGATCTCGGCGGCCCCACCGCCAACATGTACAAGCTCCGCTGCAAGAGCCCCAAGGCCGAGCAGACCTGTCGGCGTGCCTCCTGCGTCTGGCCGACCATCTGCCCGCACATGGACACGGACCACAGCCCGACCATCAACCTCTACCGCAAGGCGCGCGACCTCAAGGGCATCAAGAAGATCCTGATCGCCTCCGGAGTGCGTTACGACATCGCGGTGGAAGATCCGCGCTACATCAAGGAGCTGGCCAAGTACCACGTCGGCGGCTACCTCAAGATCGCGCCGGAGCACACCGAAGAGGGCCCGCTCTCCAAGATGATGAAGCCGGGGATGGGCAGCTACTACAGCTTCAAGGAGCTGTTCGACAAGTATTCCAAAGAGGCGGGCAAGCAGCAGTACCTGATCCCCTACTTCATCTCCGCCCACCCGGGCACCACGGATGAAGACATGGTGAACATGGCGCTCTGGATTAAGGCAAACCGCTTCAAGCTCGATCAGGTGCAGAACTTCTACCCGTCGCCGCTCGCCAACGCCACCACCATGTATTACACCGAGAAAAATCCCCTCAACAAGGTGAGCCGCCAGGGCGGGGACGTGTTCGTGGTGAAGGGGGAGCGTCGCCGTCGCCTGCACAAGGCGCTGCTGCGCTATCACGATCCGGCCGGCTGGCCGATGATCCGCGAGGCCCTGCTGGAGATGGGCAAGGGTCACCTCATCGGCAACGGTCCCGACTGCTTGGTGCCGCCGGAAGGTCGCGGCGAACTTAAAGGCAAGGGCGGGGCCGAGCGCAGCCGCAGCAAGGGCTTGAAACCGGCCCTGACTCGCCATAGCAACATTGTTCACCAGCGTGGCAATGGCACAGGCAACAAGGCTGCGGGCCAGAGCAACGGCCAGCACGCCAACCCCAGCGCCAACAAGAGCGGCAAGGGCAATGGCAAGCCGGTGGGCGCCGAGCTCAAATTAGAGAAGGGGAGCCGCAAGCCCGCCACCCAGAGTGAAGGGAAGGGCAAACCCCAGGGGAAACCCGCCCATAAGGGCAAGGCCCCGACCCGGGCAGGCTCTGCCGGTGCCAAACCTGCCACTCAAGGCGGTAAGCCTGCGGCCAAAGGCAATGGTGCCAAGCGACCGGCAAGGTGAGTTTCCTGATTGGAAAGCGATAGAAATAAAAAAGGCGACCGGATGGTCGCCTTTTTAAGTGAGTAATAATGGATACGTATATATTCAATATGCCAGTAATGTTATTGCTATGTTAGTAGGAGTAATAAAAATAGAGGTAAGGGGGGATTTTATATTCCTTCCCATCGTAGATTAGTGCGTCGACTCGTCGGTCTTTTTCAAACTCCTCATTAATACATTCCACGCTTCTTCCATTAAATTTCTCGGTCGACTTGGTGTTACTGGATATACTGGTCAGAATAATATCCCTGTACCCAGATGGTGAGTCATTCTTTCGGACATGAAGCAATGATTTTCTGACGGCATACTCAGAATTGCACATCTGATTACTTTTGCTAAGTCGATAGTGGGAGTCAACAATCAACCCTTTTATAACCAAGGCAAGTGACCCATTATCTTTCGGTTGGAACAGGTTCAAGGTAGTAACAAGATGCCCCTTTGTATCCCAGTTAATTCTTAAGCCAAACGCAAGATGTGAAGAATTCAACTGATATGGTGCGGTATCAATAAACATATCACCATCGGAGTAATCCTCATGTTCGAGGAGGTCGTGACGCACTGTTCTATATTTTATGCTCATATCATTGCTATCAATGACTACAATATCCAGGCTGGAGTACAGAATTTGGCCATGAGCGCGCAATGGAATAGCAATGATCACCATATTGTCATGCGCAGGCCATATCTTGCACGTATAATTCTGTGTTGATCCCTGATACGTCTTTCCATCATGTACTATCTCGACATGGTCATTGAATGCTGCTGCCGCCAAAAGTGACCTCATGTATTGGTAACATGGGTCGGCAGATGCGTTGGTACTAGCCAAAATAAAGAATAAAAATAGCAGCCTAGATATCATGTCTCTTACCATTTAACCTATCTAAAAATAGAACGAGTATATAACTTACACCACAAGGTTTACTTTTATTATCCCAGCTATATCTGCTTCATGGCTGTACACAATATTTATATCTTAAACGCTATGAAATAATTAACCAAGGATAAATGGACACCCAGCTTTTTGTTGCTGCGTTATCACGACCCAGCCGGCTGGCCGATGAGCCGCGAAGCCCTGCTGGAGATGGGCAAGGGCCACCTGATCGGCAACGGCCCCGACTGCCTGGTGCCGCCGGAAGGCCGTGGCGAAGCCAAAGCCGAGCGCAGCCGCAGCAAAGACCTCAAACCTGCCCTGACCCGCCACAGTGCCATCACCCATCAGCGCAGCTGGGAAATTCTGGTGGGAAATTCTGGGACACCCACCTTTTTGTGTGAGGCGTAAGACCACCAAATCTCACGCTACTGTAGTGGTCAAGTAAAACTGGCCACGGTTTTATAAGCAGCCCAATACTGCCGCTCAGATTCGTTCGGGCTTAAACCACCGTTGTAGTCATGGGGGCGCGTCTGACTGTAATACCCCATTAAATATGCTGTGATACTTTCCGTGGCTTCGACCATGTCTTGGTAGCCATGCTCTGGCACCCACTCGCTCTTGAGGCTGCGAAACAATCGCTCCATCGGTGCATTATCCCAACAGTTGCCTCGCCGGCTCATGCTCGGGGTTATCCGATAGCGCCATAACAGCTGCTGGTATCGACGGCAGGTGTAATGGCTACCCTGGTCCGAGTGAAACATGACCCCCTGTGGTTGCCCTCGTTGCTCATAAGCGATGGTCAGCGCTTTCATCGTCAACTCGCTGTCAGGTGAGAACGAGAACGCCCAGCCAACCGGCTTTCTGGCAAACAGGTCCATCACCACCGCCAGATAACCCCAGCGTTGGCCGGTCCAGATATAGGTTACATCGCCACACCAAACTTGATTGGGGGCCGTCACGGCAAACTGTCGCTCCAACACGTTGG
>NZ_JBFODE010000049.1:0-2004 GCF_040908155.1 Aeromonas sp. R6-2
CTCTGATGGAACTGACCACTTTGCAGCGCGATATAGCTGAGCAGATTCGGGCCCATCTGGGTGTCGCTGACCGCATCAGGCAGCCCGGCCTCGACGGTGTGAATGCACCGGGTACAGGTGGCGCGAAACAGTTGATGCTCGGTAACGAAGTAGCTCACTTCTGGCAACTCAAACACCTGATGCGCTCGATAAGGTTTGTCATGCGCCAACACCTTGCCACCACAGCAGGGACACTCCGGTGGCGGGTAGTAAGCCTCCACGGATAG
Organism: Aeromonas sp. R6-2; assembly: GCF_040908155.1. Classification (NCBI taxonomy): domain Bacteria; kingdom Pseudomonadati; phylum Pseudomonadota; class Gammaproteobacteria; order Aeromonadales; family Aeromonadaceae; genus Aeromonas; species Aeromonas sp. R6-2. The sequence goes on from NZ_JBFODE010000049.1 coordinate 267, forward strand.
ACGGGCATCGTGCGCATGGCGCATCCGCCGCTGCCCCTTGTGGCCAGGCTGTGCACCGCGTTTTTTACCGGAGGCCGGACGCAGCCTGGCCGGTGGTGCGCTGCCAGGGCCATCACTGGAGGGCGGCTTGGAGGAGTTGCCGCTGTGTTGATTGAGGCGGTCCTCCAACTCGGTGATACGGTCCAGAAGCTTGTATATCAGCTCGTGGGCCTGCTCGAGAGTCAAGGATGGCACTGCCGGTGTTGACTGTTTTTTTGTCATGCCAGCGAGCATGCAACACGGGCGGGATCATGCAACAGGCTGATGGCGATCAAGAGACGATCGTCTCTTTTTTCCTGTCAACCCACCCTTGGTGAACGGTTACGCTCACCTGCTCCACCAGTTGATGGATCTTCTCGATAAAGCCGTTGAAGCTGTGAGCGAGATCGCCGAGCTCATCCCCCTGATCGAGCCGGATCCGGCGGGTGAGATCCCCCTCCCCGTGGGCGAGATCGTGAAAGCTCTCAACCAGGGTCTGAATGGGACGGGTGATGGAGCGCGATACCCAGAGACCGCCGACGATGGCGAGCAGGGTGAGCAGCAGCGAGGTGAGCAGGGTGTCGCCCATGGTGGTGACCAGCTCGGCCTCCCCCGCCGCGCGGGCCTTGGCCACCGCATCGTCGATGTCGTCGATATAGAAGCCGGTGCCGAGCACCCAACCCCACTGGGGCAGCAGCACGGCGTACCCCAGCTTGGGCTGCTCGCTCCCCTTGGAGGGCTTGTCCCAGATAAATCGGGAGTAGCCGTCGCCGCTCTGGGCCGCCTTGATGATATCGAGGATCACCCGGTTCCCCTCGCTGTCGGTCATGGCGGAGAGATCCTTGCCCTCCAGGGCTGGCTTGATGCCGTGGGCGACGTTGACCCCCCGGGTGTCATAGACGTAGAAGTAGCCGTCCTCGGCATAACGCAGGGCGCGCAGTATCCCCTTGGCCTGCTCGCGGGCCTCGGGGCCCTGCTGGTTGAGCAGATGGGCGATGGCGGTCCTGGCCATCAGCACGTGTTCGGCCAGGGCCGCCTTCTTCTGCTCGAGGGCCGTGGCGCGGTAACGATCGAGCTGGGCCGTCAGCGTCTGCTGTTCACGCCACCAGATCCCGACGTTGAGCAGCAGCGCCATCATCAAGATGGGCACGATGGCCAGAGTCAGGGTCTTGGCCCTGATAGAGATATGTTTCATCTGCGTATGACATCCTTTCTTGCTCGTTTTCCAGACATCATACGGAGCCTATTCATCCGTGACTGTTAACAAGCTCAAGGGTTTGTGCATCAGGCGTGCCCAAGCGGGGGGATGAGGGCCATCGGGGTGTACCCGATGAAAGACCCCTCCTGGCAGAGGGGTCTAATCTAACCCACCCTCGATGGACACTTGGTTAAGTGAGTAAAATCACTGACAGAGGTACATCATGACCAAAGCAACGATCGAACAGAAAACACCCAGAACCCGTTACTCTCAGCAATACAAGGAAGAAGCCTTGGCTCTGGCCGAGCGCGTAGGAATGAGCAAGGCCGCCATCCAATTAGGCCTCAAAGAAGCCCAGCTCTACGCTTGGCGCACCAAGGCCAAGCAACTCATGGATACGGGGGAGCGCGAGCAGCAACTCGCCGATGAAAATGTCCGACTCAAGCGCCAACTGGCTGAGCAAGCAGAAGAGTTGGCCCTGGTAAAAAAAGCCGCCGCGTACTTTGCCAAACACCTGAAGTG
>NZ_JBFODE010000050.1:0-40071 GCF_040908155.1 Aeromonas sp. R6-2
TTTGCCAAGGGCGAGTCGCTCGATGAGGCCCAATGGCTGGCGGTGCAAGCCACTATCGGCATTTACCGTCAGCGGCTGATGGATATCAGCTGGCTGATGCGTCTGCTGTGCGAGCCCATCGCCCGGCAGGCCAACCGGGAGGATGGCTGCACCGGACACTTCTGGGAGGGGCGCTTCAAGTCCCAGGCCCTGCTCAACGAATCGGCGTTACTTGCCTGCATGGCCTATGTGGAGCTCAATCCGGTGCGAGCCGCCATGGCCGAGACGCCCGAGTCGTCCGATTTTACCAGCATCCAGCGACGCATTCGGGCGGCGCTGGAAGGGAAACAACCCGATGAGCTGCTGCCCTTTGTGGGCGATGAGCATCAAGCCCTGACTCACGGCTTGACCTTTTCCCTGGCGGATTATCTCGAACTGGTGGACGAGAGCGGCCGCTGGCTGCGTGGAGACAAGCGCGGCGCCATGTCACCGGGTTGTGCACGCATATTGGCGCGATTGGGATTGCCCGCCGCTCACTGGGAGAAGCTGACCCGGGATTTTCGCCGCCTGTTCAAGGGGCCGGCCGGCACACCCGACGAGCTGGGCCATTTCTGCGAGCATTTGCAGCGCAAGCGGCGACAGGGGCTTGCCAACGGCCGGCGCTGGCTCTGCGCCTGACCATTTCCCTTCAATGTGCTCACTCGGCCTTCAGTCGAGGGGTCTTCATGCGTCTTTCCCCACTCACGCTCGTTCTGGGCCTTCCATCCCCGGGCCAACAGCGCTGTTGCCGGGAGAACAATGCCTCTCAGGGCACAGGGATAGATGGGGAAGGGGAGTCAGCAAGAGCAAGAGATCAGTTCAGCTCAACCATGCCTGTCCATGTTAAAAAGATGCCTGTCCTTATAAGAAGAGCTGGCTACCGCCCCTGAGTTACAGCCCCCAGTCTGCTGCCGTTAACCTGCACCGTTGCGAGAGAGGGCCCATGGGTGACTCCGATGAGACTTTGTCGCCAAACGGAGATGTTACTCACCGGCGTGACAAGGAAAAGGGAAAAGTGGTCGATTTCTGTGCCAGATCAATAAATTAATCAATGAAGCGACCGCCAGTCGAGGGACGGGGTGCAAAGAGAGAGGAGAAGGCGAGCCCCGCAAGGCTCACCCTATCAGTGCCTGGCGAGGTGGCGGCGCAGGCGAATATTGATCATCTCCACCGTCATGGAGAAGGCCATGGCGAAGTAGATATATCCCTTGGGTATATGGAGATCGACCCCTTCGGCCAACAGGGCGAAGCCGACCAGAACCAAAAAGGAGAGGGCCAGCATCTTGAGGGTGGGGTGGGCATCGACAAAGTCACCGATAGGCTTGGCCGCCACCATCATGATCCCGACGGCGATAACGATGGCAAGCACCATGACGGGGACGTGATCGGCCATGCCGACCGCAGTGATGACGGAGTCGAGGCTGAAGACGATATCGAGCAGGGCTATCTGGATCAGTGTGGCGATAAAACCGGCACCGATGCGGGCCGTACCATCGTCGGCGGTTTCTGCACCCTCCATGGTCTGGTGGATCTCGTGAGTACTCTTGGCGATGAGAAAGAGACCGCCGAGCAGCAAGATGAGATCCCGTCCCGAGATGATTTCACCGAGCACGCTAAAGAGGGGCGTGGTCAGGCGCATGACCCAGGCCAGAGAGAGCAGTAACAGGATGCGGGTGCCCATGGCAAGCCCCAGTCCCAGCAGACGGGCGCGTTGGCGTTGGGCTTCGGGCAGGCGTCCGACCAGGATGGAGAGAAAGATAATGTTGTCGATGCCGAGCACGATCTCGAGCAGGGTCAGGGTGGCGAGAGCGACCCAGGCGGCGGGGTCCAGAAACCATTCAAACATGATGTACACCTTCTGAAGAGACGCAGGAATGGTACTCCTCTTCGGATGGACAGGCGAGGGAGGGTCCCCTCAGGGGAAGAAGCGCTTGTAGAGGCGCTGATACTGCTCGCTCGCCAATACCTTGGTCAGGGCCCGTTGAAATTCGTCGACCGTCTCGTCACTGACGGCGTGGTTAAAGGCGAAGCAGAGCTCTTCGGCGCTCAGGGTATAGACCCGCTGAAACAGGGCCGGGTCGGCATCGAGCTCCTTCATGGCCTGGCGGGCGGCCAGCGCCCCGGCGGCGACCATCTCGACCCGTCCCGACATCAGCATGCGCAGCGCCTGGGAGAGCCGGTTGGCCGGCATGATCCGGGTGTCATCCAGCCCGCGGTTGAGCAGCAGTTGCTCGGCCACGTCGAAACGCACTGCCGCATAGGAGTGGCCATGCAAGGCACTCTCATCGGCCAGGGTGATCTCATGTTTGGCCAGGGCGAGCAGGACTATCTCCGAATAGCCGATGGGGCAGGCCCATTTGAACAGGGGGTTACGCACCGTGGTGCGGGCGGTCGAGAAGAGCACCACGTCCGGTTTCTGGGTCAACAGATAGTAGCCGCGAGCCCAGGGGATCACCCGCACCGGCTGCTCCGGTGTGCCGCTTTGCTGCCACACCTGCTTGAGGATCTCAACCGCCAGTCCGGCCGCCTTGCCCTCTTCCTGATAGTTGTAGGGGGGATAATCCTCGGTCAGATACTCAAGGCGACTCAGATCCGCCAGCAAGGGAAGGGGGCAGAGAAGCAGGCAGAGGATGAGCAGTGTTTTCATCGCAGGCGCCTTACTGTTTGCCCGGGAAGTACTTGTCCCGAATAGGCCCATAGCTGTCGCTGGCCAGCACCTGGTTGAGGCCGGTCTGGAAGCGCTTGACCAGCTCGTCGCTGACCTGGCTGCTGAAGGCATAACAAAACTGCTCTGAGCTCAGCATCCAGGCAACCTTGAACTGCTCCGGGTCGAGCTGCTGGCTGTGGATAAGCTCCATCACGGTTGTGCGATTGGTCGAGAGCAGAGTGGCGCGTCCCGAGGTGAGCATCTTGAGAGCCTGCTGCAATCGGTTGGCACTGAGGATCTTCCCCTCGTCAAAACCGTTGTTGAGAAGCAGTTGCTCCCCCACGTCGGCACGCACGGCGGAGATGGGATACTGCTTGGCATCATCGAGGCTTTTGAGCTCAGGGCTCTTCCCCTTGAGGGCAAGCAGCACGATTTCGGCGTAGCCGATGGGGCAGGCCCACTTGAAGAGGGGCTCACGGGCCGCGGTGCGGGCGGTAGCAAAGAGCACCACGTTGGGTTTTTGGGTCAGCAGGTAGTAGCCGCGGGCCCAGGGCATGATGGTGATATGCTGGGGCCGGGTGTTGGTCCGCTGCCATACCGCTTGCAGCAACTCTACCGAGAGGCCGGTGGGCTGGCTTTGCTCATCGCTGTAGTTATAGGGGCGATACTCTTCGCTCAGGTATTGCAGATCGCTCAGATCGCTTGCCTGGGCACAGCCCAGCATGAGCAGCGGAAGAAGGGACCAGCGCTTCATAGGCACTCCTTGCAGATGAGGGGTCTGGCCTAAGTGTTGACACACAATGGCCGGATCTCAACCTGCTTACCAGCGCGGACGTCGTTGGCCCAGTGGCCGTCCCTGCTCATCGGCCAACCCGACCAGCAGCAGATCCCCGCGATAGAGGCGAAACTCGCCAAACCGCGCCTGCGCCAGGGCCGCACCTTTCCCCTCCTCGAAGAAATAGGCATCGGGGCCGATCCGCCCCTGCTTCGGGAAGATTGCTCGTTCGTTTGCAGCCAGCGCTGCGGGGTTGCCATGCCCTCGCCGGGCGATGCCCCTTGCATCGATGACGATGACAAGCGGGGTACCCGGTCGCCACTGGCGGGCCAGCTCATAGTCAAGGCGCATATAGTCTCCCTGCATCAGTGAACGGGGATCGACCGGTGCCAGGGGCAGCAGCAATCGCTCTCCGGCGCTCAGGGCATACTCCCGCCAGAGGGTCATGCCGGCCAGCAGCAGCACTAGCAGCACGCCATAGAGGGGGATGAGGCGAGTGCGGCTCATGCTCTCCTCCCACGGCGAAGCAACTGGCGTGCGGCGAGCAGAGCCAGGCCGCTGGCGCCCAATAGCAGTGACTTGTGCATCAGGGTCAGATTCAGGTCGTAGTAGTAAAGACCAAGGCTCGCCACCAGGAGCAGCAATCCCAGGCTCCAGAGTCCGCGATGGCCACCATGAAAGCCGAGCAAGAGCAGCAGGGCGGCACCCCCCAGATGCGCAATGAGGGCTGCAGCCCCCATCAGGGGCAGGATCAGCGGCCAGGGAATGATGGCGCGTCGTGCCAGCAGGGCGAGCGGGGGGAGGCTCAGCAGCGGTGTCAGCCAGTAGGGAAGGCGAGAGGGGGCAAACCAGCCGAGGGGATCCAGGCTCCCTTCGCCGAGGGGGCTGGCCAGGGCGAGGGCGAGCAGCGCCAGGGCGATACCCAGTTGCAGGCTCTCCCACAGGGCGTAGTGGCGCGCTCGCCAGTCGCAGGCATACCAGAGTAGCAGCAGGGCACACAGAAGCAGGGGTTGTGCCAGGGCTTGCATTCCCACACAGGCCAAAGCCAGGGTCAGCAGCAGGGCGCTGGCAAAGCCGTGGAAGAGGCGCAGCAGCCAGTGGTTAAAGAGCAGGGCGATGGCCAGTGCCCCCAGGGCTGCCATCAGCCAGCGCTGCCCCGAGTGGAGATCACCTGTCTCCAGCACCCCATAAAGCAGCCAGCCGTCACCGGTGAGCGCCAGGGCCAGCACCAGCTGGGCCACCAGATCCCCTTCTCCCTGCCACGCCAGCAACAGACGCGCCGTCAGCAGCAGACTCGTTCCGAGCAGCAGGGCATGACGGGCTTCGAGCAGCGTCTCGCCGAGGGCCAGATGCAGGGCGATGAGCAAGAAGAGGGCCGCCAGCCAGCCGCAGGCGCCAAGCAGCAGACGGCTGCTCCAGTGCGGGGTGCGAGGAGGCTCGCCGTCCACCAGTCCGGCCTGGCAGAGCCGTTGCCAGAGAAGATCACTCATGGCGAGCCTCCCGGGCAAGCCAGCGTACGGCAGCGGCAGAGAGGGCGATGGCGAGCAGGGCCAGCAGCAGGGCGCCCATGGCGTCGACCTCTATCTGGTGAGCGACGAGGGCGAGCAGGACCGTAATAAAGGAGAGGGCACCCAGGGCCAATCCGGTCAGAAAGCGGCCATGCCAGGCGAGATAGGCGCAGGCGATCCAGCCGAGCCAGAGGAGCCAGGCAAGGGGTGAGGCAATCTCGGTGATGGCCAGCAGCACCAGCAGGGTGCTGCCAAGGCCGGCCGCCAGCGCCGGCAGTGCCTCGGGCAACCAGGTTCGGGGCAGGGCTCGAACCAGGGCCCAGAGCAGGCCGTTGCCGAGTGTGAGGCTCCAGGCCACCCCCTGCTCATCGAGCCAGTCCAGCCCACGGTGAGTCACCTGCCAGTAGCGCAGCAGCGCCACTTGGGTAAGCAGCCAGCAGAGGGCCCACAGGGTGGGAGAGCGGCCGAGCCAGGCCAGTGGCAAGAGGAGCAGGGCCCAGAGGGCGAACAGCTCATAAGGGTCGGCCCCGCTCTGATAGGTCTGCCCCATCAGGGCCAGCAGGGCCCCGAGATTGAGGGCGGCGAGCAGCAGGCTCCCCTCCCGGGTCGGGGCCGTGCGTCCAGGGTGGCTGGCCAGCAGCAGGATGGGCAGCAAGGGCAGCGCGACCAGCAAGAGACGCGGCAGGCGACCCAGGGCGTGCCAGTTGAAGGCGACAAAGAAGATAAGGCCGCCACCGAGCGCCGCGATAGCGAGCCCAAGCAGCAGGCGATCGAACAGCCAGTACCAGGCGGCGGGTGAGGGGGGCAGACCCAGCAGACGGTGGGCCTCCTCCCAGCGTGCCGGCGAGAGCCGACCGGTGCGTAACCATTCGAACAGGGGGGCGCGAGAGGGGGGAAACATGGCGGCTCCTTGCGAGATGACGCCGCCATTATTTCACGGTTTGGGGAAATTGTTAGGCCATCATCAGGGTGCTGACCCCGAGCAGCACGAAGAGCAGGGCACAGCCGAGGCGGATCCACTTGAGCGGAAGGCGGTCGGCGCCAAGCTTGCCAAGCAGCACCACAGGCACGTTGGCCAGCATCATGCCGAAGGTGGTCCCGGCGATCACCTGGAAGAAGGCGTCATATTTGGCCGCCAGCAGCACGGTGGCAATCTGGGTCTTGTCCCCTATCTCGGCGATAAAGAAGAGCACGAAGGTAGCCAGGAAGGGGCCGAAGCGATCGAGAGGGCTCTCCTCGTCGTCCATCTTGTCGGGCACCAGGATCCAGACCGCCATGGCGATAAAGGCGCCGGCTACCAGATAGGTGAGGGTCTTGGGATCGAGCCAGCGGCTTATCATTTCTCCCACCCAGGCCGCGGCGGCGTGGTTGAGCACGGTCGCGACCAGCATGCCGGCGATGATGGGCCAGGGCTTTCTGAAACGGCAGATGAGCAGCAGGGCGAGCAGTTGGGTCTTGTCGCCGATCTCGGCGATGGCCACGCTGATGGTGGAGGTGAGCAGAGCTTCCATAAATGAGAACCGGGGGACGGAGTCGTTATCAACCAAAGACTGGCAGGTGCCCTCCGTCCCCGGTTCAGGCGCCCGCCCGTCAAAGGTCTTGTCAACGGCTGATGCCGCGTCCTGACCATGGTGATTTGGCACCAAGTGTGTTGATCAGGACAGCCCCCTGCATGGCGTCAGGTGGCCAGACTACTCCCCCTCGATGGGAGTGCGCATTCTAGTGAAAAGCCCTGCCCGCGGCAAGGGCCTTAGCCTCCGACCAGCTTGACGGTAAAGCCAGCTTTCTCAAGCTCCCCCTTGATCAGGTCTCGCTTGTCCCCCTGGATCTCAATCACCCCCTCCTTGAGGGCGCCGCCGGTGCCGCACTTTTTCTTGAGGGTCGTGGCAATGGTCTTCTGCTGCGCCGCCGGGACCCCGTGCACCGTGATGACGCCGGCACCCTTGCGCCCCTTGGTTTCACGGCGGATACGCACCACGCCGTCATCGGGGAAAGGGGAGGCTGATGTGGGCGTGGTGGGCTCGTCGATGGGACCGCGATCGGTGGAGTAGACTAGGCGGCTGTTGGCATCGTGTGACATGAATCGTTCCTGAATTTGCTGAGCAGAGTTTGATTTTACGCAAAAAAAAGTTGGAATCACGGCCTATAATGGCGATCATAAAAACGAATTATTCTTGTTTAAGGTTAGGAGTCGGCCATGGATCTTGCAGATCTGGCGCCGGGACAGCGTGCCCGTATCGTTAACATGAACAGATTGAACCATCAGGTTCGTCGCAAACTGATGGTGATGGGGCTGCTCCCCACAAGCCAGGTGCAGTTCTTGCGTGCCGCCCCACTCGGGGATCCCCTGCAGATCCAGTGTGACGGGATCTGCCTCTCCATGCAGAAGAGTCTGGCCCGGCTTATCGAGGTAGAAGCAGTATGAAGTTGAATGTGGTGACCGTGGGTAACCCCAACAGTGGCAAGACCTCCCTCTTTAATGCCCTGACCGGCGCCCGCCAGCAGGTGGGTAACTGGTCCGGTGTGACGGTGGAGAAGAAGAGTGGCCGCTTCGATCATCGTGGCTTCGAGGTGGAGCTGATGGACTTGCCCGGCATCTATGGTCTGGGCAATCAGCATGACACCATCGACGAGCAGATCGCCAGCCGCTATATCCAGAGCCAGCGCCCCGACCTCTTCTTAAATGTCATCGATGCCGCCAGCCTCGAGCGCTCCCTCTATCTGACCGTGCAGCTGCGCGAGTTGGGCCTGCCGGTACTGGTGGTACTCAACAAGATGGACCTGCTGGAAAAACGCCGCATCGAGATCGACACCAAGGCGCTGGCCAGTGCCCTGGGTTGCCCCGTGATTGCTCTCTCGACCCGCAAGCCGCGTCAAATTGCGGCCCTCAAGGATGCCCTGCTCACCTTCACCGGCGATCAGTCCCCCTTGCGTCTCGACTACGGCAGCGAGTTTGAGGCAGCCATCGATGAGCTGGCTCTGTGTATCGGTGACGAGCACCATACGGTGGCCCGTGGTCGTGCCCTGCGTCTTCTGGAGGGGGACAGCAGTTTCCTCGGTGGGCTCGACGCTGAGCGCCAGGCCTCGGTCCGCGCCCTGATCGAGCGGATGCAGCAGGGGCATGACGTGGATCTGCAACTGGCCGATGTGCGTTATGGTCACATCCATGGCCTCTGCCAGGCCTATCGCCATCAGAAGGGCAAGCTCTCGGCGGCCGGCAGCGAGCGACTGGATCGGGTGCTGCTCAACCGCTGGGTCGGGATCCCCTTCTTCCTGATGGTGATGTACCTGATGTTCCTGTTCGCCATCAACGTGGGCAGCGCCTTTATCGACTTCTTCGATATCATGGGGGGCGCCCTGTTTGTAGACGGGATCAAGTACCTGCTGGGTCTGGTCTCGGCGCCTGACTGGATGAGCGCCATCCTGGCCGATGGCTTCGGTGCCGGTCTGCAGACGGTGGCCACCTTCATTCCCGTCATCGCCTGCCTCTACCTCTTCCTCGCCGTGCTCGAGAGCTCTGGCTATCTGGCCCGCGCCGCCTTCGTCGTGGATGCCCTGATGCGCCGCCTCGGCCTGCCGGGCAAGGCGTTCGTGCCCATGCTGATGGGCTTTGGTTGCTCGGTGCCGGCGGTGATGGCGGCGCGTACCCTGGGGGCCGAGCGGGAGCGGTTGATGACCTCGGCCATGGCCCCCTTTATGTCGTGCGGCGCCCGCCTGCCGGTCTACGCCCTGTTTGCGGTCGCCTTCTTCCCCCATAACGGCCAGGATCTGGTCTTTGCCCTCTATCTGCTGGGGATCCTGGTGGCCGTGCTAACCGGTCTGCTGCTGCGCAGCACCCTGCTGCCGGGCAAGAGCGAGAGTCTCCTGATGGAGATGCCGGACTATGAACTGCCGCGCCTCAATCACGTGCTGCTCAAGACCTGGCAGAAGCTCAAGACCTTCATCTTCGGGGCGGGCAAGACCATAGTGCTGGTGGTCGCTATCCTGAGCGTCTTTAACAACCTGGGTACCGACGGCCGTTTCGATCACGCAGGCGGTGAAAAGTCCATCCTGGCCACGGTCAGCAAGTGGGTCACCCCTGTGCTGCACCCGCTGGGGATCCGCGATGACAACTGGCAGGCAACGGTCGGGATCGTCACCGGTATCTTCGCCAAGGAGGCGGTCGTGGGCACCCTGAACAGCCTCTATGCCGGCAGTGCCGACGACGAGGCGGGTGAGTACAGCCTGCTTGGCAGCCTGCAGGAGGCACTGGCCACCATCCCGGAAAACCTCTCGGCCATCGATCCGCGCGATCCTATCGGCATCTCGGTTGGCGAAGTGGAAGATGCCGCCGTAGCTGCCGAGGAGCAAGAGGTCGATGTGGCCACCTATGGCAACATGCAGCAGCATTTCGACGGCGCAGCCGGCGCCCTGGCCTATCTGGTCTTCGTGCTGCTCTACATGCCCTGCGCGGCCGCCATGGGAGCTCTGGTCCGTGAGACCGGCCGTGGCTGGGCCACCTTCACCGCCCTGTGGTGCAACTACACCGCCTTCATGGGGGCCACGCTCTGCTATCAGGTGCTGACCTTCACCCGTCATCCCCAGCAGAGCCTGCTGTGGGTACTCTTCTACCTGATGATGACGGTACTGCTCTGGGTCGCCATGCGCCGCCACGGGGACATCATGGCCCGCAAGGCGGTGGTACTGTGATCCTGCGCGAACTGGGTGACTATCTGGCCCGGCAGGGCCGGGTCTCCCGGCGGGATCTGGCCCGTCATTTCGCCACCTCGGAAGATGCCGTCGAGGCGATGCTGGGAGTCTGGATGCGCAAGGGCAGGGTGCGCAAGTGCGCCAGCGGGGGCTGCAGTGGCAGCTGCTGCGGCCAGAAATCGGAGGTGCTTTTCGAGTGGTTGCCCGACGGCGAGATAGGGGTGGTGTTTCACCGCTGATTAAAGCGAGAGGGCCCGCATTGCGGGCCCTCTTTTCGTATATCGGCCGGGTCAGTGGTCGCCCATGTCGATGGCCCATCCGGAGGAGTCGTTGCTGTTGGCGATTTGTCCCTTCTCACGCCAGAGCTTGATCTTGAGGCGCAAGTTGTTGGCCGAATCGGCATTTTTCACCGCCTCTTCTTCTTCGATGCACCCCTCGACCACCAGTTCGAAGAGGGCCTGATCGAAGGTGATCATGCCAAGGGCCCTGGATTTCTCCATCACCTCCTTGAGGCCGCCAAATTCGCTGCGTTTGACCATGTCGCGTACCGTGTGGGTGCCGAGCATCACCTCGACGGCGGCGCGGCGTCCCCCCTCCTTGGTCTTGACCAGCCGCTGGGAGATGAAGGCCTTGAGGTTGTTGCCCAGATCTTGCAGCAGCTGGGGACGGCGCTCCTCGGGGAAGAAGTTGATGATGCGATCGAGGGCCTGGTTGGCGTTGTTGGCGTGCAGGGTGGAGATGGCCAGGTGCCCGGTCTCGGCAAAGGCGAGGGCGTGCTCCATGGTCTCCCGATCGCGGATCTCCCCGATAAGGATCACATCCGGTGCCTGACGCAGGGTATTTTTGAGGGCTGCGTGGAAGCTGCGGGTGTCGACCCCCACCTCGCGCTGGTTGATGATACAGCGTTTGTGCTGGTGGACATACTCGACAGGGTCCTCGATGGTGATGATGTGGCCGCCGCTGTTACGGTTACGGTGGTCGATGAGGGCCGCCAGCGAGGTGGATTTGCCCGAGCCGGTACCGCCGACAAACAGCACCAGACCCCGCTTCTCCATGATGGTTTCGAGCAGCACGTCGGGCAGCTTGAGATCCTCGAAGCGGGGGATCTCGGTCTTGATGTTACGGGCGACGATGGAGATCTCGTTGCGCTGTTTGAAGATATTGACACGAAAGCGCCCCACCTTGGGGATGGAGAGGGCCAGGTTCATCTCCAGATCCTTGGCGAAGGCGATGCGCTGCTCTTCGTCCATGATGCTGTCGGCGATACGGGCCGTCTCACCGGGGGGGAGGGGATCGCTGCCCAGGGGTTTGAGCACCCCCTGAAACTTGGCGCTGGGGGGGGCACCGGTAGAGAGATAGAGATCAGAGCCATCCTGGTGGGCCAGGATCTGCAGCAGGGGTTGCAATTCCATGGTGAGTCCTCGTGTCGCAATGGGTTGATTATAACCGCAAGGGGCCTGTATCGGCTCAACCGGTCAGTTTCTCTCGAAAGACGAAGAAGACGGCTCCCATCATGCAAAGGGCTGCCCACAGATAGTCGAGCTTGATCTCCTCTTTGAGGTAGAACACCGAGAAGGGGACGAAGACGGTCAGGGTGATCACCTCTTGCAGGATCTTCAATTGCGCCACCGTCAGCACTTGATGACCGATGCGGTTGGCCGGTACCTGCAGCAGATACTCGAACAGGGCGATCCCCCAGCTCACCAGGGCTGCGATGATCCAGGGCTTGTGGCCCATGTTCTTGAGATGGGCATACCAGGCGAAGGTCATGAAGACGTTGCTGCACAGCAGCAGGCCTATGCTGGTGGTGACGGGGTTCATGCTTTGTATCCAAAAGAAAAAGGGGGCTCTTTATAGCCCGGGCGGCTTGTGGGATAAAGAGGGGACACGGATGTGAGTTGTCGTGGCAAGGATGGTGTAATGAAGTGGTGGTATTGGGGACTGCTCTGGCTGGTCCCTTCCGTATGGAGTGCCCCCCTGGTGGTGGCCATGGATGAGTGGCCCCCCTTTCGCATGATGCAGGAGGGGCAATTTCGTGGTCTGGATGTGGATATCCTCGAGGCCATGGCCGAGCGAGCCGGCGTCGAGGTGACCATTCGCCGCTATCCCTGGGGGCGGGCACTCTCGTTTATGCAAAGTGGCAAGGTTGACCTGATGATGGGGCTGGCCCGCACACCGGAGCGTGAGCGCTATATCGACTATCTCGAGCCCTCCTATTACCAGTGCCGTCCCGCTTTCTACGGTCCGCCCGAGGTGGCGCTGCGGGTGCGCCGCTATGAGGATCTGCGCCCCCTTGAGCTGGGCTATGTGCTGAAGTCAGCCTATTTCGAGCCGTTTGATTCGGATCCCGCCTTGCACCGGCACGGCGTGCCGACCGAGCAGCAGTTGCTGGGCATGGTAGAGCGTGGCCACCTGGACCTGTTGATCGGTACCGACTGCCAGGTCGACTATGCCCTGGCTCAGTCGCCGGCACGACTGGTCAAGGCCCCCTGGCAGCCCGAGGCCAGGGTTAACCTCTATGTGGGGATGAGCCGGGCTGCGGGCCGGCAGACCCAGGGGGTTGCGCTGGCTAACGCCTTGGCGAGCATGGTGAAAGATGGCACTATCGAGCGCCTTGCCACCGCCTATCGCCCCCGGGTTAAGGAGCTCCACTGAATCTCTCCCACCATCAGCTCCAGATGCGTCAACAACAGCGCCAACGAGGGTTGCTGCTGATCCTGCTCCTCGCCCTGCTCATCATGGGAGGGCTCTCCCTCTCCCTCGGCGCCTACGGGGTCTGGCCTTGGCAGGAGCAAGACCCCTTGGGGCAGCAGATCCTCTGGCAATTGCGCCTGCCGCGTACCTTGCTGGCCATCGGGGTAGGGGCGGCGCTGGCCATGAGCGGGGCTACCCTGCAGGTGCTGCTCTACAACCCGGTGGCCGAGCCCGGCTTGCTCGGCATTTCGAGCGGGGCCGGGCTGTGTGCCATGGTGGCGATGACGCTGGCCAATGGGGGGGGATGGATACTCCCCGCCTGGGCCCTGGCTGTGGCGAGTTTCGCCGGAGCCCTGCTGGTCACCGCGCTTTTGGTGGGGATGTCACGCCGGCGACGCCTCGATACCGGGCGTCTGCTGCTGTTTGGTGTGGCCATCGGTATTTTGGCCAACGCCGCCGTGACCTGGTTGCTCTATCTGGCCGATGACGCCTCGTTGCGCCAGTTTATGTTCTGGCTCATGGGCAGTCTCGCCTTCGGGGGGAGCCAGCTCTTCTGGAGTCTGCCCCTGCTCCTCACTGGCGCCCTGCTGCTGTGGCGGCGTGGAGGTGCCATGCAACTGCTGTTGTTGGGGGAAGATCAGGCGCGCCTGATGGGGCTCGACGTGGTGCGAGAGCGAACCTGGCTCATCCTGCTGGTCTGTCTGCTCACCGCGTTGGCCGTCTCCCTGGCCGGTGTCATCGGTTTTGTCGGGCTGGTGGTGCCGCACCTGCTGCGTCTTTGCGGGGTGACCCATCCGCGCCATCTGCTGCCTGCCTCGGCCCTCGGTGGTGCCCTGTTGCTGCTGATGGCCGATCTGCTGGCCCGCACCACCCTCTCCAGCGGTGAACTGCCCATCGGGGTGGTGACCGCCACCCTGGGGGCTCCCCTCTTTATCGCTCTGTTGATGAGGCGCCATGCTGCACCTTGAATGTGTCACCCTGAGTGGCCGGCTCCATGAGGTCTCCCTCTCCCTCCGGGGGGGCGAGGCGGTGGCTCTGATTGGTCCCAATGGTAGCGGAAAATCGACCCTGCTCGGTGCCATGGCCGGGCTGCTGACACCGGGCGCGGGGAGGATCTCTCTCGATAATCGTCCCTTGGGGGATTACGACTGGCCTAGCCTGGCGGCCCGGCGTGCGCTCTTGACCCAGCGGGTGCAGCCCGGTCTCCCCATGCCGGTCTTCGAGCTGCTTACCCTGGGGGTGGCGTCCGAGTGCGTCCATGCCGGTCTCGATACCCTGATGCAGACCCTGGAGCTTGGCCCTCTGCTGGGGCGCGATGCGACAACCCTGTCGGGAGGGGAGCTGCAACGGGTGGTGATCGCCCGCACCCTGCTGCAGGTGTGGCCCATCGAAAATGCCGGCCTGCTGCTGCTCGACGAGCCCCTGGCCGGGCTCGATCTGCACCATCAGCACGCCCTGCTGGGGTTATTGCGTCATCTGACGGGGCAGGGGATGGGGGTCGTGCTCTCCATTCATGACCTCAACCTGGCTCTGCACTGGGCCGATCGCCTGCTCTGTCTCGAACAGGGGCGGCTCTGTTTTGACGGGGAGCCTGAGGGGCTGGAGCCGGCAGTGCTAGAGCGGGTCTTCAAAATAAAAACCGGCCGCGTGGAAGCGGCCGGTCGGCACTGGATCTTGCCTATCGGCTAGGGTTATCGCGGCTGGCAGCTCATGCGGGCCTGGCTGGCCTCGGCCAGCATGGCCACCAGACGCTCGCTCGACTCCCAGCAGAGGCAGGCATCCGTGATGCTTTGGCCGAAGGTGGCGGCGCGCCCGTCAACCACCTCCTGACGCCCCTCCACCAGGAAGCTCTCGGCCATGATACCGGCGATGCCGCTGCGGCCGCGGCGCAGTTGATCACAGATATCCTCGGCCACCAACATCTGACGGCGGTGATCCTTCATGCTGTTGCCATGGCTGAAGTCCACCACCAGGCGCTGGGGCAGGGTCACGCCCGCCAGGGCCTCGCACGCCTCATCGATGCTGGCTGTGTCGTAGTTGGGCCTGTGGCCGCCGCGCAGGATAACGTGACCGTGCGGATTGCCGGCGGTGCGGTAGATGGTCATCTTCCCCTCTTTATCGGGGGAGTAGAAGATGTGGCTGTGGCGGGCGGCACGCACCGCATCGATGGCGATGCGCAGGTTACCGTCGGTGCCATTTTTGAAGCCAACCGGGCAGGAGAGGGCAGAGGCCATCTCTCTGTGTACCTGGGACTCTGTGGTGCGGGCGCCGATGGCGCCCCAGGTGATGAGGTCGGCGTAATACTGACCGGTGACCATGTCGAGAAATTCGGTGGCGGTGGGCATGCCGAGCTGGTTGATCTCGAGCAGCAGCTTGCGGGCCAGGCAGAGTCCCTGATTGACGTCGAAACTGCCATCCAGATGGGGGTCGTTGATGAGCCCCTTCCAGCCGATGATGGTGCGCGGCTTCTCGAAATAGGTACGCATGACGACGCACAGGCTCGAGGCGTAGCGCTCGCGCAGGATCACCAGACGACGGGCATACTCCAGGGCTGCCTCTGGATCGTGAATGGAGCAGGGCCCAATGATCACCAGCAGACGCTTGTCCTCCCCCTGCAAGATGGCCTCCACTTCCCGTCGGGCCGTCAGCAGATGGCCCGCCGTCTCGTCATCGATGGGAAAGGAGCGAGCCAGCTCGCGTGGAGTGATGAGATCGCCGATGCGCCGTGTTCTCAGTTCGTCAGTGTGAATGGACATATACAACTCGGGTCAAATGGCCGCCAGGGCCCATGAAAGCAAGGGCTTACCATAATGCAAAAGCCGCTTGATTGAAACCGCAGGGCGCTCTGGTACTATCGTGCCCTTCTGTTCTGTACTGCTTGCACATAATCGAGGTGTCATGTGGGAAAACCTGGGGCTACCGGTCTGACCCGGATCATTCACGCCACCGGATACAGCATCAAGGGGCTCAAGGCCGCCTGGTGCAATGAGGCGGCCTTTCGCCAGGAGCTGATGCTCATCCTGTTTCTCATGCCGTTGGCGTTTTGGGTCGGCAATACCCTCGAGCAGATCCTGCTGCTGGTCTGTGTCAGCTGGCTGGTGGTGATCGTCGAGGTGCTCAACTCGGCCCTGGAGGCGGTGGTAGATCGGATTGGATCGGAGCGCCACGAGCTGTCGGGTCGGGCCAAGGACATGGGCTCGGCCGCGGTGTTTCTGGCATTGGCCCTGACCCTGTTCGTCTGGGGGGGTATCGCCGGTCGTAACTTGCTCGGATGGTGGTAATGGTCGCACAAACGGCACTCTCTGCCGGCTTTTTGCCCATTTGAGAGAAAAAAAGGGAAAAAGCCTTGAAATATTCCCTTCGGGTCGCCACCTTCGGCTCCGGTTGTGCATCAAATCGCGTGCTGGTGCACAGAATCGTACGGCGCTGCGGCTCGACTCGACCGGACCGCACCGCTATAATGCCGCGTCTGATTTTCATTTGAGCAAAGACACCCTGTTGTCTTTGAATACCAGGAAGACCCCGGGGAGACCCTTGGGGAGATAAAGGGTCAGCACCGAGTGCTGAGTTGAACGAGGTAAAAGAATGCAAGTTTCTGTAGAGACAACCCAGGGTCTGGAACGTCGCCTGACTATCACTGTTCCGGCTGCCGCCGTTGACGCCGCCGTGAAGAAAGAGCTGAACGGTCTGGCCAAGTCCCGTCGCATCGACGGTTTCCGTCCGGGCAAGGCACCTGTTTCCATCATCAAGAAGATGTTTGGCGCCCTGGCCCATGCCCGCGTTGCCGACGAAATGATGCAGACCAACTTCATCAAGGCCATCATCGATAACAAGCTGAGCCCGGCCGGTGCCCCGACCATGGATCCGCAAGAGATCAAAGAAGGTCAGGATTTCGTCTTCTCCGCCACCTTCGAAGTCTATCCCGAGTTCGAAGTGGCCGGTCTGGAGAGCATCAAGATCGAGAAGCCGGTTGCTGCCGTGACCGACGCCGACCTGGACAAGATGATCGACACCCTGCGCAAGCAGCACGCCACCTGGTCTGACGTTGACGCCGCTGCCGCCGATGGCATGCGTGTCACCATGGACTTCGTCGGCTCCATCGACGGTGAAGAGTTTGAAGGCGGCAAGGCCGAAGGCTTCAACCTGGTACTGGGTGCCGGTCGTATGATCCCGGGCTTCGAAGACGCCATCATGGGCAAGAAGGCTGGCGACGAGTTCACCATCGAGGTGACTTTCCCGGCTGACTACCACGCCGAAAACCTCAAGGGCAAGGCGGCCAAGTTTGCCTCCAAGCTGCACAAGGTTGAAGAGCAGATCCTGCCGGAGCTGTCCGAGGAGTTCGTCAAGCGTTTCGGTATCGAGAGCGGTGCCGTTGAAGAGCTCAAGGGCGAGGTTCGCAAGAACATGGAGCGCGAGCTCTCCCAGGCCCTGAAGAACGCCGTCAAGGAGCAGGTACTGAACGGTCTGGTCGACACCAATGCCATCGACCTGCCGAAGGCTGCCGTTGAGCAAGAGATCGACGCCATGCGCAAGCAGGCCCTGCAGCGCTTCGGCGGCTTCCAGGGTGGCAACGCCCCCGAGCTGCCGGCCGAGCTGTTCAAGGACCAGGCCGAGCGCCGCGTGCGCGTTGGTCTGCTGCTGGGTGAAGTGATCCGCACCAACGAGATCAAGGCTGACGACGCTCGCGTCGAGTCCATCATCGAGTCCATGGCCACCGCCTACGAAGATCCGAAGGAAGTGGTTGAGTACTACAAGCAGAACGAGCAGGCCCTGAACGGCGTGCGCAACCTGGCCATCGAAGATCAGGCGATCGACCTCATCCTCTCCAAGGCTCAGGTGACCGAGAAAGCGGTAAGCTTCGACGAGGTCATCAACAAGTCTGCTGCCGGTGCCTAAGAACATTTGACTTAAGGTCAAGAGTGTTACGTATAATGGCCCGTGTGTTACTCACTCGGGCCATTTTATTTTAGGGACAATGCCTTATGTTCAAAAACTATAACGATGTGACCGACTCCCCCAGCAATGCCCTGGTCCCCATCGTGGTTGAGCAGACCGCCAAGGGTGAGCGCTCCTACGATATTTACTCCCGTCTGCTCAAAGAGCGGGTGATCTTCCTGACCGGTCAGGTGGAAGATCAGATGGCCAATCTGGTGGTGGCACAGCTACTGTTCCTCGAGTCCGAGAATCCGGACAAGGACATCTACATCTATATCAACTCGCCGGGTGGCTCGGTGACTGCGGGCATGTCCATCTATGACACTATGCAGTTCATCAAGCCGGACGTGAGCACCGTCTGTATGGGTCAGGCCTGCTCCATGGGCGCCTTCCTGCTGGCCGGTGGTGCCAAGGGCAAGCGTTTCTGCCTGCCCAACGCCCGGGTGATGATTCACCAGCCCCTGGGCGGTTTCCAGGGCCAGGCGTCGGACATCCAGATCCACGCCCAGGAGATCCTCAAGATCAAGAACACCCTGAACGAGCGTCTGGCATTCCACACCGGTCAGGACATGGCCACCATCGAGCGCGATACCGACCGTGACAACTTCATGTCGGCCGAGCAGGCGGTAGCCTATGGTCTGGTCGATGGCGTGCTGACCCATCGCTCCTGAGCACTCGGGCGCGGCCTGTAGTACACTGACCATGAGAGTGCGCAACGACCGCGCCATCACGATAGAGGTTTCTTAATGACAGACAAACGCAAGGGTGAGGGCGAAAAGCTGCTCTATTGCTCTTTTTGCGGCAAGAGCCAGCATGAAGTGCGCAAGCTGATCGCGGGCCCTTCCGTCTATATTTGCGACGAGTGTGTCGAGCTGTGTAACGACATCATTCGCGAAGAGATCCGCGACATCTCTCCCAAACGGGAAGGTGCCGAGCTGCCGACCCCGCACAAGATTCGTGCCCATCTCGATGACTACGTCATCGGGCAGGAGCATGCCAAGAAGGTGCTGGCGGTGGCCGTCTACAACCACTACAAGCGTCTGCGCTCGAGCGGTGTCGATACCAACGGGGTTGAGCTGGGCAAGTCCAATATTCTGCTGATAGGTCCTACCGGTAGCGGTAAGACTCTGCTGGCCGAGACCCTGGCGCGCCTGCTGGATGTTCCCTTCACCATGGCCGATGCCACCACACTGACCGAAGCCGGTTATGTGGGGGAGGACGTGGAGAACATCATCCAGAAGCTGCTGCAAAAGTGCGACTACGACGTAGAGAAGGTCCAACGCGGCATCGTCTACATCGACGAGATCGACAAGATCTCCCGCAAGTCCGACAACCCCTCCATCACCCGCGACGTGTCCGGGGAAGGGGTGCAGCAGGCCCTGCTCAAGCTGATCGAGGGGACCATTGCTTCCGTGCCGCCCCAGGGTGGCCGCAAGCATCCGCAGCAGGAGTTCTTGCAGGTCGATACCTCCAAGATCCTGTTTATCTGCGGCGGCGCCTTCGCCGGTCTCGACAAGGTGATCGAGCAGCGCTCCGTCAAGGGCACCGGCATCGGTTTTGGCGCCGAGGTCAAATCCAAGGATGCCAAGGCAACCTTGAGCGAGACCTTTGCCAAGGTCGAGCCGGAGGATCTCATCAAGTACGGTCTCATCCCCGAGTTCATCGGTCGTCTGCCTGTGGTTGCGACCTTGAGTGAGCTCGACGAGGCTGCCCTGATCCAGATCTTGCAAGAGCCCAAGAACGCGCTGACCAAGCAGTATGCCGCCCTGTTCGATCTGGAAGGGGTGGAGCTGGAGTTCCGTGAGGATGCTCTGGTCGCCATTGCCAAGAAGGCGATGGAGCGCAAGACAGGTGCTCGTGGCCTGCGCTCCATCGTGGAGGCCGTCCTGCTCGATACCATGTATGACCTGCCTTCCCAGGAAGGGGTCAGCAAGGTGGTCATCGACGAGGGTGTCATCAAGGGTGATACACCGCCCCTGATGATCTACGAGCGTCCTGAAACCCAGGCCGCAGCCTCTGAGTAAGTGACTGTGTTTTAACCAAATGAAAGGGGCAAATCGCCCCTTTCATGCTTTTTGGCTCCTTATTCGTTGAATCCCCCCGATCTGCCCCCATATACTCACCCAAGCGCTAGCCAACGGTATAACAAGCCGAGAGGACATATATGAACCTAGAGCGTTCAGAACGCATCGAGATTCCCGTCCTGCCTCTTCGTGACGTGGTGGTTTATCCCCACATGGTCATTCCACTCTTCGTGGGGCGGGAAAAATCCATCCGGTGTCTGGAAGCGGCGATGGAGCACGACAAGAAAGTCCTGCTCATTGCCCAGAAAGATGCCTCCACAGATGATCCGACGGTCGAGGAGATGTTCTCGGTCGGTACTGTGGCCAACATACTCCAGATGCTCAAGCTGCCCGATGGCACCGTCAAGGTGCTGGTCGAGGGTGGCCAGCGGGCATGCCTGGAGCGGATGGTCGATGATCGGGCCTATTACGTAGGGGAGGCGAGCTACCTCACCTCCGAGGGACTCCCCGAGCGGGAGGCCGAAGTGCTGGTGCGCTCCGCCATCGGCCAGTTCGAAGGCTACATCAAGCTCAACAAGAAGATTCCGCCCGAGGTGCTCACCTCCATCGCGGCCATCGATGATGCGGCTCGTTTGGCCGATACCATGGCCGCCCACATGCCCCTCAAGCTCGAGGACAAGCAGAAGGTGCTGGAGTTTGCCTCCGTCGCCGAGCGTATCGAGTTCCTGATGGCCATGATGGAGTCCGAGATCGATCTGCTGCAGGTCGAGAAGCGCATCCGCTCTCGCGTCAAGAAGCAGATGGAGAAGAGCCAGCGGGAGTACTACCTCAACGAGCAGATGAAGGCGATTCAAAAAGAGCTTGGCGAGCTGGAAGACAGCCCCGACGAGTTCGAGGCCCTCAGCCGCAAGATCGATGAGTCCGGCATGCCGGAAGAGGCGCGTGAGAAGGCCCTCTCCGAGCTCTCCAAGCTCAAGATGATGTCGCCCATGTCGGCCGAGGCAACCGTGGTGCGCGGCTATATCGACTGGCTGGTGCAGGTGCCCTGGAAGGCGCGAACCAAGGTCAAGAAAGACATCGCCAAGGCCCAGGATATCCTCGATGCGGACCACTATGGTCTGGAGAAGGTCAAGGATCGCATCCTCGAGTACCTGGCGGTGCAGGCGCGGGTCAACAAGCTCAAGGGGCCCATCCTCTGCCTGGTTGGCCCCCCCGGTGTGGGCAAGACCTCGCTGGGTCAGTCGATTGCCAAGGCCACCGGCCGCAAGTATGTGCGTATGGCCCTCGGTGGCGTGCGTGACGAGGCCGAGATCCGTGGCCATCGCCGCACCTATATCGGCTCCATGCCCGGCAAGCTCATCCAGAAGATGGCGAAAGTGGGCGTCAAAAACCCCCTGTTCCTGCTCGACGAGATCGACAAGATGAGCTCGGACATGCGTGGTGATCCCGCCTCCGCCCTGCTCGAGGTCCTCGATCCGGAGCAGAACAACAGCTTCAGCGATCACTATCTGGAGGTGGACTACGACCTCTCTGATGTGATGTTTGTTGCCACCTCCAACTCCATGAACATCCCGGGCCCGCTGCTCGATCGGATGGAGGTGATCCGTCTGTCAGGCTACACCGAGGACGAGAAGCTCAACATCGCCAAGCAGCACCTGGTGGCCAAGCAGGTACAACGTAACGGCCTTAAAGAGAGCGAGATCACCCTCGAAGACTCTGCCATTCTCGGGGTGATCCGTTACTACACCCGCGAGGCCGGAGTGCGTAGCCTGGAGCGGGAAATCTCCAAGATCTGTCGCAAGGCGGTCAAGAAGATACTGCTCGACAAGAACATCACGCATGTCACCGTGAACCAGGAGAACCTCAAGGAGTTTCTCGGGGTGCAGCGCTTTGACTACGGCAAGGCTGAAGAGCACAACCAGGTGGGTCAGGTGTGTGGCCTGGCCTGGACCGAGGTGGGGGGCGATCTGCTCACCATTGAGGCGACCTCAGTGCCCGGCAAGGGCAAGCTCACCTTTACCGGTTCGCTGGGAGATGTGATGCAGGAGTCCATCCAGGCCGCCATGACGGTGGTGCGTGCCCGTGCCGAGAAGCTGCGCATCAACGCCGACTTCTACGAGAAGCGGGATATCCACGTACACGTGCCGGAAGGGGCAACCCCCAAGGATGGTCCGAGTGCCGGTATCGCCATGTGTACCGCCCTGGTCTCCAGCCTCACCGGCAATCCGGTGCGTGCCGATGTGGCCATGACTGGCGAGATCACCCTGCGTGGCGAGGTGCTCCCTATCGGTGGCCTCAAGGAGAAGCTGCTGGCGGCTCACCGTGGTGGCATCAAGCGTGTGCTGATCCCCAAAGAGAACGAGCGCGATCTGGAAGAGATCCCGGCCAACGTCAAGGCCGATCTGGAAATCCATCCGGTACGCTGGATCGATCAGGTGCTGGAGCTGGCTCTGGCCGAAAATCCTCAGGGTTTTGAGGTCGTTTCTGACGTTAAAGCATGATGTACCGCAAATTTGGTGCATGAGGGCGGGGGAGAAGGCTTGCAAGGTCTCATTAAGGGCAGTAGCCTTGTCCCCCGACCGGGAACTCATGATGAGTCGCAAGGCGTGATGTGGCGCGGGTTTGCGCCAGATTGTCACTTGCAACTGATCAGGAGGCTTGTTATAAAAACCTCCACTTGTTGCGGCCAGGGAAATCAGCGCCGTAGCGATGTTCGATAAAAGGGGAAATAAGAGTGAATAAATCTCAACTGATTGACAAGATTGCCGATGGCGCTGATATCTCCAAGGCCGCTGCCGGTCGTGCGCTGGATGCCTTCATCGATGCCGTTACCGACTCTCTGAAAGAGGGTGACCAGGTTGCCCTGGTTGGTTTCGGTACCTTCGCCGTTCGTGAGCGTGCCGCTCGTTCTGGTCGCAACCCCCAGACTGGCGCCACCATCGAGATCGCTGCCGGTAAAGTCCCTGCCTTCAAAGCCGGCAAGGCCCTGAAAGACGCAGTCAACTAAGCCGCCTCGGCTTACTGTTCGATTCGTCGAACCGAAGATGTGAGAGGGCTTCCCTCATACTGATTGACCAAGGCGCATCGCATCCGGTGCGCCTTTTTATTGTTTTTGCCTGGAGCAACAGTAAAAACATGATGATGGATAAACTGCGCGAAGGGGCGCAGGGCAAGGTGGCCAAGATCATCTTGGGCCTGATCATCCTCTCCTTCGCATTGGCCGGTGTGGGCAGCTATCTGAACCGTCCCGCCAACACCGCCGTCGCCGCCGTCAACGGTAACGACATCTCCCCCCAGGCGCTGGAAAATGCCTATCGCAACGAGCGTGCCCGTCTCGAGGCCCAGATGGGCGAAGAGTTCAACCGCCTCGCCGAGAATCCCCAATACCTCAAGCAACTGCGTCGCAGCGTGCTGGATCGTCTGATCGATCAGGCGCTGGTCGATGCCAAGGCGCACGAGTTGGGGCTGCGGATCGGTGACGAGCAGATCAAGCAGGCGATCGTTGCCATGCCCGAATTCCAGAAGGACGGCAAGTTTGACAACGAGCGCTACCTGCAGCTCATTCGTCGGGCAGGCATGTCTCCTGAGATGTTCAGCGAGAGCATTCGCCAAGACATGGTTCGCCAGCAACTGGTGGGTGGACTGCTGGGGAGCGAATTTGTGCTCGCCGGTGAAGCCGCAACCCTCGACAAGCTCTATCAGCAGAGCCGCGATGTACGCCTGGTGCGTCTGCCTGCGCAGGCCTACCTGAATGATGTGCAGGTGAGTGACGAGGAGATCAAGCAATACTTCGACGCCAACCAGAACCGCTTCATGAACGATGAGCGGGTCAAGGTGGACTACCTGCTGCTCGACGCCGCCAACCTGGCCCAGGGTATCCAGGTCAGCGATCAGGACGTGCGCGACTACTACGACCAGCATCAGGATCAGTTCCAGCGCAGCGAGCGTCGCCGTGTGGCGCATATTCTGATCCCCTTTGGCAAGGATGAGGCCGCGGCCCTGAAGAAGGCTGAGGACGATCTGGCAGCCCTCAAGGGCGGTAGCGATTTTGCCGAGCTGGCCAAGCGTGACTCTTCCGATACCTTCTCTGCCAAGAAGGGGGGAGAGCTGGACTGGTTTACCAAGGGCGTGATGGATCCGGCCTTCGAGAAGGCGGCCTTCGAGCTTGCCAAGGTGGGTGATCTCTCCGCCGTGGTGAAGAGCCCGTTTGGCTTCCACATCATCAAGCTGACCGGTGTCGAGTCCGCCACTGTGCGTCCGTTTGACGAGGTTCAGTCCGAGACCAAGGATCGCCTGCAAAAGGAGAAGGCCCGTGAGCGCTACTTCGCCGAGCAGCAGAAACTGGCTGACGCCAGCTTCGAGAATCCCGATTCTCTGGATGCGGCCGCCAAGGCGGTGGGTCTGAAGGTCATCTCCAGCGACTACTTCACCCAGGGCAGTGCTCCGGCTCCCCTCAACGATGGCAAGGTGATCTCCGCCGCCTTCTCCGAGATGCTGCGTGAAGAGAACACCAACTCCGACGTCATCGAGATTGGTGATGGCAAGGCGCTGGTGCTGCACGTGATGGACTACAAGGCCAAGGCGGCCAAGCCGCTGGATGAGGTCCGTGATCTGGTGGTGGCTGCCATCAAGCGCAGCAAGGCCAGTGAAGTGGCTCGCAGCAAGGGTCAGGAGCTGATGGCCAAGTTCCAGTCCGGCGCCGCCGGCGAGAAGGACCTGCAAGCCCTCGGTCTCAAGCTTGAGAGCGAGAAGGGCGTTACCCGCTTTGCCCAGGGGCTGGATCAGAGCCTGGTTGCCGAGATCTTCCGCATGCCGCACCCGGCCAAGGACAAGCCCACAGTCGAGTTGATTGCCCAGAGCAACGGGGATCAGGTGATCGTCGCCCTGGATGCGATTCAGGTGCCCGAGAAGGCTTCTCAGATGGCTGAACTCATCAAGGGGCAACTGGGGCAGGTGAAGGCTCAGGCCGATTACAAGGCGCTGCTCGACAGCCTGCGCAAGGCGGCCAAGATCGAGTATTTCGCCAATCAGGAGGCGGTCGTCGAATAAGCGATGACCCATGAAAAAAACCCGCCATTGTTGGCGGGTTTTTTTTATGCACTTTATATTCATGACTCAGAGAGAGGGGAAGTACCCTGAAGCCCTCAGGCAAGGCAAGGGGCCTTGCCTGAGGGGGTCACGCCTCGCTATCGTCAGGGCGCTGCTCATGCTCGGCAACTCGTTGATCCCATCGCTCTTTTGCTTTTGCTTGGGCACGTTGCTCGAACTCCTGGCGCATCTGCGCCACCTCTTCACGAATCGACTCTTCCATAAGAGGACTCCTACGCCAAGTGAAATGAGCCCAAACCGTACCATCGTTTTATGAACATAAAATGAATGGAATGAGGAGAAGACTCATATGGCTGGTATCAAAAGGGGAAGCAGATGCTTCCCCTCTGAAGTCATTGGGCCGTGAGGTAGATCTCGCGGCTGTAGACCACGTCCTGCGGGTTCTGATAGGGGTAACCCTTGACGAAGGGTTTGAGCAGACGGGATTTGACCGAGAAGTAGATGGGGGCGATGGGGGCCTCCTTGTCGATCAGGGTCTCTGCCTCCTGATAGAGACGGGTACGCTCGGCGGCGTCCATGGAGTCATGGGCCTTGGCCAGCAGGGCATCATACTCGGTGCTCTTCCATTGACCGCTGTTGGCACTGCTGGAGCTGCTCATGATATCGAGGAAGGTGGAGGCGTCGTTATAGTCTCCGTTCCAGCCATAGCGGCTGACGTTGAAGTCCCCCTCGTTGAGGGTGGAGACCATGGTCTTCCACTCCATGTTGTTGAGCACCGCATTGACGCCAAGGTTCTGCTTCCACATGGAGGCCACCGCCAGGGCGATGCGCTTGTGCCCCTCGTTGGTGTTGTAGAGGATGTCGACACTCAGCGGCTTGCCCGGGCCATAGCCGGCCTCGGTGAGCAGTGCTTTGGCCTTCTCGATGCGCGCTGCCTTGGTCATCAGCTGGCTCTCGGGCTTCTTGAGCTCGAAACCATCGACGATGGGGGGGGTGAAGCTGTAGGCGGCGATCTGCCCCTGGCCCAGGATCTTGTCGGTGATCACCTCACGGTCGATGGCCAGAGACAGGGCACGGCGCACCCGCACATCGTCAAACGGTTTGCGCTTGGTATTGAAGACGTAGTAGTAGCTGGCGAGGATGGGCACATTGACCAGCTCGCCGGGGCTCTCCTGCTTGATCTTGCGATACTGCTCGAGGGGGTAGGTGGTGTAGTGCAGTTCACCGGAGCGGTAGCGGTTATAGCCGGCCGTCTCGGAGGCGATCTCCAGATAGAGCACCTTGTTGATCACCGTCTTGGCGTTATTCCAGTAGCTGGGGTTGCGCTCGGCGATGAGCCGCTCGTTGGGGGTCCACTCCTTGAGCACATAGGCGCCGTTGGAGACGATGTTGCCCGGTTTGACCCACTCCTGGCCGAACTTCTCTATGGTGGCCTTGTGGGCCGGGAAGGTGGTGTAGTGGGCCAGGGTCTTGAGGAAGAAGGAGGTGGGGCTCTTGAGGGTCACCTGCAGGGTGTGCTCATCGAGTGCCTTGACCCCGAGTTCGGAGGGCGGCAACTTGCCTTGCAGCACATCACCGGCATTCTTGAGCCCCATCAGCTCGATAAACCAGGAGTACTGAGAGGCGGTCTTGGGGTCGGCGGCACGCTGCCAGCCATAGACGTAGTCGGCGGCGGTGACCGGATCACCGTTGGACCATTTGGCCTCGGGCCTGAGCTTGAAGGTGTAGACGGTGCCGCTCTGATCCACCTCGTAGCTCACCGCACCGGCCGGTACCAGCTTACCTTCCCCATCGAGGCTGAAGAGGCCTTCGAAGAGATCGTTGACGATCTCGCTGCCGGCACTCTCTTCCACCAGTTGTGGGTCGATTGAGGCTGGCTCTGTATTGATGTTGCGAACAAATACCTGTTGTTCGGCGGGGAGGAGGCGGGTGCCGGGCGGTACTTCTGCCGCCAGGGCGGGGAGGGAGAGCAGCGCAGCCAGGGAGGCCGCGATCAGGGTCTTCTTCATGAATATGTCCTTGTTATGTTTGCTTCCGAGCAATCGGCAGTGTGCGTGAAGCCGTCTCCCGAGACAAGGCGGTGATATAAACTCGCAGCAAAAATAAAGTCCCCCGACACTGCCGTGGACTCCCGCAGGCAGAGCGGATCGGGGCGGGAGAAGGGGGGAAACAAAGGGGCCGGATGGGAGGGATTCAGGCGAGTTAATTCGCTGCAAAAAGCAAAAAAAGGCGTTACATTCGGTTACATAGCGCTGTCACCCAAGAACAGCGATTTTTTTGCTCTGTTTTGCAAACGTTTTCAACGCCAACGGTTCACGTTAAGGACATACGATGAAAAACATGGTCACGCTCGGTGAATTTATCGTCAAGAAGCAAGCCGAGTACCCCAGCGCCACCGGTGAGCTCAGCTCCTTGCTCAGCTCCATCCGACTCGCAGCCAAGGTGGTCAACCGGGAGATCAACAAGGCGGGCCTGGCCGATATTATCGGCTCGGTAGGGGCCGAAAACGTACAGGGAGAGGTACAGCAAAAGCTCGATGTCTATGCCAACGAGCGCTTCAAGGCGGCCCTCGAGGCCCGCGGTGAGGTATGCGGCATGGCCTCGGAAGAGGAAGAGGATTTCGTTGCCTTCGACTCGGTGCTGGCCAAGAACTCCAAGTACGTGGTGCTGATTGACCCCCTTGACGGCTCTTCCAACATCGATGTCAACGTCTCGGTCGGCACCATCTTCTCCATCTATCGCAGGGTGAGCCCTGCCGGCTCCCCGGTGGTGCTGGAGGACTTCCTGCAGCCGGGTCATCGTCAGGTCGCGGCCGGTTACGTGGTCTATGGCTCCTCGACCATGCTGGTCTACAGCACGGGCTACGGGGTCAACGGCTTCACCTATGACCCCTCCATCGGCTGCTTCTGCCTCTCTCACGAGAATCTGCGTATTCCCCAGGAGGGGAAGATCTACTCCATCAACGAGGGCAACTACATCAAGTTCCCGGATGGGGTGAAGAAGTACCTTAAATATTGCCAGGAGCTCGACGAGGCGACCCATCGTCCCTATACCGCTCGCTATATCGGCTCCCTGGTATCGGATTTTCACCGCAATCTGCTCAAGGGCGGCATCTACATCTATCCGTCCGGCACCAATGCCCCCAAGGGGAAACTGCGCCTGCTCTATGAGTGCAATCCGTTGGCATTCCTGATTGAGCAGGCCGGCGGCAAGGCTTCCGATGGCTTTCGCCGTATCCTCGACATCGAGCCCACCGCCCTGCACCAGCGCACCCCTTACTTCATCGGCTCTACCAAGATGGTGGAGCGGGCCGAAGCCTTTATGCGGGAGTTCTCCTCCCATGAAGAGCCCAAGGGCTAAGCGGTGGAGTGAACAACGAGCAAGAGGGAGGCGTCAGCCTCCCTCGTGTGATCAGGGCAGCGCTCAATGTCGGCGTCGGTGCAAATAGAGCCCCAAATGGGTGCAGGTGGCCCCGAGTATGCCGCCAGCCGCCACCTCGAGCACTCTCGCCATGACCACCGCCTCACTGCCCCGAAAGGCCTCTATGCTCAGTGCAATCAGCAGGCAGCGGCTGGCAAAGGCAAGGCCATAGGGGCGCATCGCCAGGGTGAGCGGGATCAATATGCTGCCCAGGGTGGCCACATAGTGGGCCGGATGCAGCGACACCAGCGCCAGTCCCACACCGCCTCCGGCCATGGCCCCCAGGATCCTGGCCTTGAGCTTGCGGTAGATCTCCCCTGTCTCCATCATGCTGACGCTCATGGCCGACCAGATGATCCATTGCCCGTGGGGAGGGCGATGATAGCCGACCCACAGCGAACAGATCAGCACGGCGCCCCCGAGACCCACGCAGGGATAGAGGATATCGGCCATGGGCCTGGCGACCTGTTTGGTGTCAATCGGCTTGCCGGTCGATAGCAGCAGAAAGGGGCCTGCCAGGGGCAGGATCAAGAGCGCCAGGGAGAGGGGGGCCGGCGAACCCGGACCATAGGCGATGTAGAGGGCCGGAATAAACACCCAGCTGGCCAGAGTGCGCCAGGCTTCACCATAACATGAGAGTGCGCTGCAGAGCATGGCCAGGAGCGTGGTAAAGAGGGCAAATAGCCAGGGGTGGGGCAGGAGATACTGAAGCGTCACGAGTGTCGCGGCGATGAGCAGCAGATGCATCAGCATGCCCCGACGTCCCCGGCCAAGGGCTCGCTCACCCCGCTGTAGCGCCGCACACACCAGCAGCATGGCGACGCCCTCCCGGCCCGGAGCGATGAGATAACAGGCTCCGGCAGGGAGCAGCGCCATGGCCATGCTCATCAGCTCCTGGCGGTGAGTTGGCCCAGGCATCATGGCTGGGCGTCGAGCATCTCGGCCACCGTCATGATGCGGGCAATACGAGAGAGGCTGGCGATCGCGTGGCGGTGCTGCGCGGGATCTGCGGCGGCGCAGGCATCCTCAAGCAGGGTGACCTCATAGTCCCTGTCATGGGCATCGCGCACCGCCGATTGAATGGCCCATTCGGTACTGACGCCGCAGATCCAGAGGTGGGTGATGTGATTGGCCCTGAGGGCCGCCTCCAGGGATGTCCCATAAAAGGGGCTCACTCTGGGTTTGGTCAGCACCAGATCTGTGTCTCGCACCTCCAGTGCGTCGTGAAATGCCGTACCGCTTGCGCCCAACATCAGGGCGTCAAGCAGATGTGCTTTACCGAAGATGGCTGAATGCTTGGGTTGGGCGTGGTAGTGGGGATCAAATCCGACCTTGATCAGAATGACCTTCCAGCCCTGCTGACGGGCGTAGGCCATGGCCTGGTTGGCATGCGAGATCG
Organism: Aeromonas sp. R6-2; assembly: GCF_040908155.1. Classification (NCBI taxonomy): domain Bacteria; kingdom Pseudomonadati; phylum Pseudomonadota; class Gammaproteobacteria; order Aeromonadales; family Aeromonadaceae; genus Aeromonas; species Aeromonas sp. R6-2. Next base: position 29,159 of record NZ_JBFODE010000050.1, read on the forward strand.
CCTGCTGCTCCTGACAGTGGCTGGCACAGCCTGCAATCTTGCCCTGAGGATGGACAATATCGTTGATGAAATCGATGACCAATAGGGCCTGATGGGAATCTTGTTGCATGAGATCACTCCTTGGTTGTGGATATCAGCATACGGTTTGCGAGCGATTTGAGAATCGACATATAGTGAACGTCATGTAAGAAAATCTGACAGATCGCAAGCCATGTCCCTTCCACCGCTGAAAACCCTTCCCGTATTTGTAAGTATTTGTCGTCATCTAAGCATCAGTCAGGCGGCCGATGAGCTCTGCCTCACCCACTCAGCCGTCAGTCAGAGCCTCAAGAGTCTGGAGACTTTTCTGGGCTGCCGGCTACTGGAGCGAAACACCCGCGGCATGCAGCTCACCGAGCCCGGTCGCCATTTTCTGATGGCCGTGGAGGAGGGGTTGGGGGCGATAGGGTCGGCGACCCAGAGGATCATGAGCAGGGTAGAGGGGGAGGTGAGGCTCAACCTGGCGCCGACCCTGGCCCTGCGCTGGTTGATCCCGCGCATGCCGGCCTTGCAGGCGGCGCTGCCTGATGTGGGGCTGCAGCTTGGTACCTACCGCCGGGATGAGCTGACAGGTCGCCGTGCCGGGTTGGATATGGCGCTGGTGAGCGCAGAGCCTAACCCCTTCGAGCGCTACCCTCACTACCCCTTGTGTCCCGACCGGCTGATCCTGGTGGCGGCGCGGGGCACCCGGAGCGAGCCACACGGGCAACTGCTTGGCCATACCCCCTGCATCGGTGTGCAAGACCCATTGAGAAAGCGTGACTGGCCGATCTGGCTTGCCGCTAACGGTCAGGCACAGCGTGACCCCGAGTTGATGTTCAAGAGCTCACCACTGGCGATCCAGGCGGCCATCGCCGGCCTGGGCCTGTTGGTGACTCATCACCTGTTTGTGATCGAAGAGCTGCAGGCCGGCCTGCTCGTCAAGCTGGGAGAGTCGGTGGTGGCCGCAGAATACCGGCTGGTGGCGCTGGCTCCCGGCGGTATCAGCGAGCCGGCACGGCGGGTGATCCAGTGGCTGCAGCAAGAGGCAGCGGCCCTGGAGTGCCGCTGGGCAGAAGAGGAGGGCGTGTGAGCATCACCCACACGCCACTGTGATTTACAGGGCCGGCAGCAATCCTGCCGAGACGCCCAGTTGTACCATGACGATAAGACCCCCCAGGGTGGCGGCTCCGGCCAATGCCAGGGTGCCGCCGGGGGCGCGGTAGGCATTCGGGGTCGCGACCTTGCGCGCCTGCCAGGCCAGGGCCACCGGCAGCAGCACCGCAAGGATTGCGAGCGCAATGGCGGCGTAGCCGAGTGCCATGATGAAACCCTGGGGAAAATAGAGGGCAAACAGCAGGGGCGGCATAAAGGTGATGAGGCCGGTCTGGGCTCGACCTTGCCAGTTATCCTTGCGACGGGTCACCTTGGCCATAAAGTCGAACAGCCCCAGGGTCACACCAAGGAAGGAGGTGGCGAGCGCCAGATCCGCAAACAGATGCATGGCCTGGCTAAAGGCGCTCCAGTCGATCTCCTGACCGATGCGGGCGAGCAGGCCGTCGAGGGCGCCACCGCTGGCGAGCAAATTCTGCTGACCGAGCAGGCCGAGGATGGCCACCTGCCAGAGCACATAGAGGATGAGGGGCAGGGCCGAGCCCCACACAAACACCCGGCGCAGACGGCGTGGATCCCGACCCAGATAGAGCATCACGCTCGGGATGGAGCCGTGAAAGCCGAACGAGGTGAAGATAACCGGCAGGCCCGCCAGCAAGAGTCCCTGTTCAAGGGGCATGGCCAGCAGATGTTGTCCCTCGGCACGGGGCAGGAGCAGGGTCAACACACCCACCATGATCACCAACTTGGTCGCAAACATCAGGCGGTTGAGGTAGTCAACCGAGCGGGTACCCACGCACACCATGCCCCCGAAGAGCAGGGTAAAGAGCCAGGCGGCCTGGGTCTGTCCCAGCGCCATGCCCTGTTCCCCCAAGGCCTGGGCCAGCAGGGCACTGCCGCCGCTGATGTAGGCCGCCGCCAGCGAGTAAAACAGCATCAACACACAGAAGGCGGCCAGCCGCTTGCCCCAGGGGCCGAGCAGATGATCCGCCAGCTGATGCAGATGAGAGTGGCCAGTGACAAGGCTCGCCTCGACCTGCAGCATGGCGGTGTAGGCCATCAGGGCCCAGAGGATCACCATGAGCAGCAGGGTGGCGGGGCCGCCGAGGGAGGAGGCAGCCAGGGGCAGGGCCAGCATGCCGGCGCCTATGGTGGTGCCGGCGATGAGCAGGGTACAACCGAGGGTTCTGGATCGCATGAATTCGTTTCCGTAAAGCTATTTATACAAAAGATTCGGGATGGAATGGATGCCGCCACCAGTCTTTGGCTGGTGGCTAGAGATATCGGTTGTCAATGAGGAGTGACATAGCATAACCCGCTGTAATTGAGGGTTGCCACTGTAAACAAGGGGAAGGGCAGTGGCAAGCAAAAGGGAGGGCTTTGTTCACATTTCTGGCCAGAAAGCGGAAAGAAAAGATGACGCCGGCCGGGCCGGCGTCCGGATCAGCGCCTGTGCAGGCTACGGCTGACCGCGTGAATGCCGCAGGGGTAGTGGCCCCCGATGGCGCCGATGGCCAACTGCAGGGCCTTGGCGGCGATCTCGTCGTGGCGTTGGGGGAGGGAGTGGATGGCGCAGGGCAAGAAATCGAGCAGCCGGTCGTCACCGAAGGTGGCCATGGCCAGGCTCTGCATGTCGATCCCCTGCTCCAGCAGATAGTCGAGTACTCCCTCCATCAAGACGTAGGAGGTGGTGACCAGCGCCGCCGGCAGGGTACCGCTCTGTCGGTGTAGTCCGGCCAGCAGGCGATACCCCTCGGCGCGATCGAAATGGGCGCCGGCGCACTCCCACACCCGGGCCGAATGCCCCTCCAGAGCCTGCACAAAGCCCTCGCGGCGCTCCTCGCTGATGGTGAGACCCGGCATGGCGGTGATCAGGGCGATACTGGCCAGATCCGGGCTCAGCAGGGCCCGGGTGAGGGCCTCGGAGGCCTCGCGGTTTTCACTGGCCACCGAGACGAAGTGTTCGGGATCCATCACCCGATCGATGGCGATGATGCGGGCCCCCTCGCGCTGGCGATCCTGATACCAGGTCTCCTCCGGGGGCAGGCAGCTGGCCACCAGGAGGGCATCCACGTGGCGGGCAAGCAGCATCTTGGCCAGCTCGCGCTCGGTATCGGGCTCATCTTCCGAGCAGACGATAAGCAGCTGATACCCCTGGGCGCGGGCACCCTGCTCGAGGCGTTTGGCCAGCTTGGCGTAGCTGGCGTTTTCCAGATCGGGCAGGATGAAGCCCAGGGTCCTGGTCTGTCCGCCGCGCAGGGAAGCGGCGCGGCTGTCGGGTTGATAGTGGTGGGCCGCCACCACGGCCATCACCTTGTCGCGGGTAGCCTGGCTGATGCGGTACTGCTCGGCCTTGCCATTGATCACATAGCTCGCCGTGGTACGGGATACCCCCGCCAGCGCGGCTATCTCTTCGAGTTTCATCGTCTTATCTCACTTGGCGCCGTGATCACGAAAATTGTGCGCCCGATCATACCATTGGAATCTTGTTCCTGGCGCGGGCTTGAATAAATCGCTGAAACGATTCAGTCTTTAGGTTAAGTGAAACGATTCAGCTTGTCAGCATCCCAAGCCAAAAAGAGCGGGGATGGCCCCACGGCTCTTACCCTGCGGTGGTTGGTGCCGAGGCGAAGCGAGTCGACCGGCGTTCCCAAGCCGCCGGTACCGAAACATTGATATTGCATTGACTGGAGAGTGTTTATGTTGACCCTGGCACCCGATGAGATCCTGTTGGACCAGCGCGCCGCAAGCAAGGACGAGGCGATCGGCCTGTTGGCGTCACGGCTCGAGGCCGCGGCCCTGGTAGAGCCCGGCTACCTGGCCGGCATGCAGGCCAGAGAGGCCCAGCACGCCACCTATCTGGGTAACGGCATCGCCATTCCCCACGGCACCACCGAGACCCGCCACCTGGTGCGCCAGACCGGGGTGCGCGTGGCCCAGTTCCCGCAAGGGGTGGAGTGGGACGACGGCCAGAAGGCCTATCTCGTCATCGCCATCGCCGCCAAGTCCGACGAGCATCTGGGGATCTTGCGCCAGCTCACCCGGGTGCTGGGGGATGAGGCCGCCACCGAGCGCCTTCGAACCACCCGGGATGTGACCGAGATCATCCGGGTGCTCTCGGGGGAGGGTGACCCGCTGGTAACCGGGGCGACAGGCCGGGCTGACGGTCAGCGGGAGCTGGCCACCCTGGCACACTTCCCGGCCCTGAGCCTCGATGAGTTGCTGCTGGGGGCCGGTGCGCGCGCCAAGTCCCTCGGCTGGCTCGACACTCAGGCCCTGGCCACTTTGCTGGGGGCCGCTCCCCTGCATCTGGGGCAGGGGGTATGGCTGGCCCGCACCGCCGCCGGGCAGGCCGGATGGCTGTTGGCCACCCCGGCCCAGCCACTGGTGACCCATGGCCACGAGGTCAACGCCCTGCTGCTGCTCTGCGCCAATGGCCGGGGGCATGAGGCGGAACTGGGCCGGCTGGTGGAGCTGACAGGTGCTGGCCGCCTCGGCGAGCTGGCCCGGCACGGGCTGACCCTGCTGCAGGGCGAGGCTGCCCCGGTCGCCTCCCAGAGCGACGGCCACAGGGCCACCTTCACCATCGTCAACCCCCACGGCCTGCACGCCCGTCCCGGCGCCATGCTGGTCAAGGTGGCCAAGGAGTATGAGGCAGAGATCCGCGTTGCCAACCTCGACGGCAGCGGCGAGGAGGTCAACGCCAAGAGTCTGATGAAGGTGATAGGTCTCGGGGTCAAGTGTGGCCATCGCCTGGCATTTCGCGCCGAGGGGACCGATGCCGGGGCAGCCCTCAATGGGCTTGGCGAGGCCATCGCCGCCGGTCTGGGTGAAGGGGCCGGAGCATGAAGATAGCGACCATCACCCTCAACCCGGCCCTCGATCTGACCGCTCGTCTGGACGAGCTCTGCGTGGGGGAGGTTAACCTCGCCGCTCAGGCCTCCCTGCGCCCTGCCGGCAAGGGGATCAACGTGGCCATGGTGCTCAAGGATCTCGGCGGCGAGGTGACCGTGACCGGCTGGCTCGGGGCGGGGAACCAGATCCCCTTCGCCGAGCTGTTTGGCCAGAAGGGGCTCACCGATGCCTTTGTTCGGGTGCCCGGCGAGACCCGGATCAACGTCAAGATTGCCGAGGGCTGTGGCCGGGTGACCGATCTCAATTTGCCGGGCCTGCAGATAGGCGAAGAGGCCCGGCAGGCGCTGCTGGTCACCCTGGACAGGCTTTGCCTCGATCACCACTGGTTTGTGCTGGCGGGAAGCCTGCCCAAGGGGATCGAGCCCGAATTTGCGCGCGAGCTGGTCGCCCGTCTCAAGGCGCGCGGCAAGCAGGTGATCTTCGACTCGAGTGGCGCGGCCCTGCGTGCCGGCCTGGGTGGCTTGCCAACCCTGGTCAAGCCCAACCGGGAGGAGCTTGGCCAGTGGGTCGGTCACCCCATCGAGAGCGATCAGGAACAACAGGCCTGCGCCAACACCCTGCTGGCCCAAGGGGTCGACCATGTGGTGGTCTCCGACGGCAGCCGAGGCCTGCTCTGGTTTGGCCGGGAAGGGGTGCTGCGTGCGGTGCCGCCACGCATGGAGGTGGTCAGTACGGTCGGTGCCGGGGACTCCCTGGTGGCCGGCCTGGTCTATGGCCTGGCCAGCGGATTGCCCAGAGAGGAGACGATTCGCCTGGCCACCGCCGCCTCGGCCCTGGCGGTGAGCCAGGTGGCCGTTGGATTTGACGGGCGCGAGCAGCTCGCGCCCCTGATGGAACGCGTTGTCGTTACACAACTGATGACTCAAGGAGATGCCCAATGAAAGCATTGATAGTCACGGCTTGCCCCGCGGGCATTGCCACCGGTTTTCTCGCCGCGCGCCGCCTCGAGCAGGTAGCCAGGGCGCAGGGGTGGGAGGTCAAGGCCGAGGCCAGAGGCCATGATCCGCTGTTGAGCGAGGCCGAGATCGCCGCCGCCGAGCTGGTGGTGGTGGCCGCCAGTGGTGAGGCGGATCTCGCCCGCTTCGAGGGCAAGCGCCTCTATCGGGGTGAGATAGAGCAAGCCATACAGGCGCCCCAGGCCCTGCTGGAGGCGGCGATCCGTGAGGCCAGCCCCTATGCCCATGTGGCCAGTCCCAAAGCCCGGAGCGAAGTGGCTGCCAGCGGACGCATAGTGGCGGTGACCGCCTGCCCGACCGGGGTGGCGCACACCTTTATGTCGGCCGAGGCCCTCGAAACCATGGCTCCGCAGCTTGGTTACGAGATCCGGGTCGAGACCCAGGGCTCGGTCGGTGCGCAAAATGCCCTGACGGCGGAGGAGATCGCCGCCGCGGATCTGGTGCTGCTGGCCACCGATATCGAGGTGGAGATGTCCCGCTTCGATGGCAAGCGGGTCTATCGCACCAGCACAGGGGCGGCCCTCAAGAAGACCCGCGCCGAACTTGAAAAGGGGTGGCGCGAGGCCAAGGTCTATCGCCACAGCGGGGGCCAGAGCGAGCCCAGGAAGGCGGAGAAGGCCGGGCCCTACAAGCACCTGCTGACCGGGGTCTCCTTTATGCTGCCCATGGTGGTGGCCGGTGGCCTCATCATCGCGTTGTCGTTCGTGTTTGGCATCGAGGCATTCAAGGTGGAAGGCACCCTGGCCGCGGCCCTGATGCAGATCGGTGGCGCCTCGGCCTTCGCCCTGATGATCCCTGTGCTGGCGGGTTATATCGCCTACTCCATCGCCGACAGACCGGGTCTGGCACCCGGCATGATAGGGGGCATGTTGGCCAGCTCCCTTGGCGCCGGTTTCCTCGGTGGCATAGTCGCGGGTTTTCTCGCCGGTTACAGCGCCAAGTACTTGAGTGACAAGGTGCGCCTGCCGGTGACCCTGGAGGCGCTCAAGCCCATCCTCATCATCCCGCTGGTGGCGAGCCTGTTCACGGGGCTGGTGATGATCTACGTGGTGGGTGGCCCGGTCGCCGGCATCATGAGTGCCATGACCGAGTTTTTGAACAACATGGGGTCGGCCAACGCCGTGCTGCTGGGTGTCATTATCGGGGCCATGATGTGCTTCGACATGGGCGGCCCGGTCAACAAGGCGGCCTACGCCTTTGGGGTCGGTCTGCTCGCCTCCAAGACCTATGCGCCCATGGCGGCCGTGATGGCCGCCGGCATGGTGCCGGCACTGGGGATGGGGATCGCCACCTTCCTCGCCCGCAAGAAATTCATCAAGGCGGAGCAAGAGGCGGGCAAGGCCTCCTTCGTGCTGGGTCTGTGTTTTATCTCCGAGGGGGCCATTCCGTTTGCCGCCAAGGATCCCATGCGCGTCATCCCCGCCTGCATGGCCGGTGGTGCCTTGACCGGTGCCCTCTCCATGCTGTTCGGTTGCGAGTTGATGGCGCCCCACGGCGGCCTGTTCGTGCTCTTTATCCCGGGCGCCATCAGCCATGTATTGCCCTACATGCTGGCCATTGCCGCAGGCTCGGCGCTGACCGGTGTCAGCTATGCCATGCTCAAGCGCAGCGAGCAGCCGACGGCCAGCCTCGCGACCGCCTAATCAATACCCTGATGCAAGCGGCCCTCGGGCCGCTTTTTTATTGGCGTGAACGGGAACCCGGGGGCGCTTAAAAATCCCATCCATCCGGAGTCGGCGGCTCCTGACCACTCTCGACGGCCTTGCGTCTGGCGGCCTCGACCCGGCGTTTGCGGTCCCGGCACAGACGCAGCACCTCCTGTTGCTCGGAGGCGGACATCTTCTGCCAGTTAAAGCGCTCCTCGCGGCTGCGATAGCACCCCTTGCAGTAGCCACGGTTATTGGCCTCACAGACGCCAATACAGGGGCTCTGCAGAGGAAAGAATTCGAGCTGCTCCATGATGGCTCCCGTCAATCCCTGCTCATGTTATAACCCAGGGGCGGTCACTTGTAACTTATTGATAACCCCCTGCAAAAAAAGGTGCTTTACGGCTCTTGGCGGGTTTGCTTTGTGACCGGCTTTTTGGCATCTTGCCGCCCATCAGTGGCTTGGTGTTGTATGAGGACCTAATGAAGATGCGCTCCGGTTGGTGGTTGGCCATTCCCCTGGCTCTTGGGGGGTGTGCCGGCTCGGGGGAGGCCCCGAAGAAAGCGGTGAAGCCCACGGCAGAGAGCTGCTTTGTGGATTGCAACCAGGAAGAGAACCTGGGGCGGCAGTATCTCGACGGCAGCTTGCCCGGTGAGCTGAATCACGTGACCCGGGTCAACAGCAAGCAGGCTCGCAATTTTCGCATGTTCGGTCCCCAGAGCCAGCTGGTGGTGGACAGATCCAAACGCATGGCGAGCCGCTACGGGGATCTCTACTACAAGCTCAACCGCTGGATAGCGGCCGGTGGCGATCCTGCGGCCTTACCAGGCTACGGCATCTCGCTGGCACAGATGGGGGGCGCCGATCGTCAGGGGAACATCCTCTTCACCGGCTATTTCTCCCCGGTGCTCGAGGTTCGGCGCCAGAAAGGGGGAGAGTTCAAGTACCCCCTCTACGCCATGCCCAACTGTGGCGGGCGTTGCCCGAGCCGGGCCCAGATCCATCAGGGCGCCCTGGCCAATCGTGGCCTGGAGCTCGGTTATAGCAAGTCCCTTATCGACAACTTCCTGATGGACGTGCAGGGGTCGGGATTTGTCCACTACGGGGAGTCGGATCAGCTGCAATATCTCGGCTATGCGGGCAAAAACGGCCATGGCTACGTCAGCATAGGTCGGGTGCTCATCGATCGGGGCGAGGTGGCCAAGGAGAAGATGTCCCTCAAGGCCATCAAGGAGTGGGCCGACAGCAAGTCTGAAGCCGAGGTCAAGGAGCTGGTGGAGAACAACCCCTCCTACGTCTTCTTCCAGCGCCGTCCCACCAACGATGTGATCGGTGCCGCCGGCATCCCTCTGCTCGGCATGGCGGCGGTGGCGGCCGATCGCCGCCTGCTCCCCATGGGCACTCCTATCCTTGCCGAGGTGCCCCTGCTCGATAAGGAGGGGAACTGGACCGGCCGCCATGAGTTGCGCCTGCTTATCGCCCTCGATACGGGCGGGGCGGTCAAGGGCGGACACCTGGATCTCTATCACGGCATGGGCGAGAAGGCCGGGCTGGATGCGGGCCACTACAAGCACTTCGGCCGGGTCTGGAAGCTGGGGTTGCACAGTGGCCCCACCGCCGCCCCCTGGGTCTATTGATGGTTGCAGGCTGCCCCCGGGCAGCCTTTTTTATGTCATCCTGACATCCAAAAGGAGGTGGTCATGAGACGATGGCTGTGGATGGTGTTGCTGCTGGCTCTTCCCCTGCACGCCGAGGTGATGGTGCGCGACATGTTCGATGCCCAGGGGGCGGCGCAGACCCTGCGCGAGCTCTATCCGGATCTGGGGGTGAGCCATCTGGGAAGCCAGCTGGTGGTGAGCGGCCCGGCGGCGCGTCTGGCCGAGGTGAAGGGGACGCTGGACACTCTCGACCGGCCGCCGGCCATGCTCAATGTGGCGTGGCGGGTGGTGGGGGAGACGCGCGATCAAGGGTGGCAGGCGGGGGTGGCGCAGGGGGATCTCGTCCTCGGAGCGGGGAGCCGCCATGCCAGCTCCAGTGGCAACTGGCAGGTGAGCGGTCTGTCGGGCAAACCGGTGCAACTGACCCTGGGTAGCACGCGTCCTGTGGTGCTCTACGGCTGGCGTGGTGAGCGCTGGGTGCTGCTTGCCGAGGAGCGTGAGGGCATTGCCGCCGTGCCGACCCTGGTGCGGGAGAGGGTAAGTGTGACCGTCGGGACTCGCAACAAGGTGGCCGGTGGCGATCGCCTTCAGCAACTCTCCAGCGAAGTCAGCGGCCGGCTCGGCGAGTGGATCGAGCTTGGCGCCATCAGTCAGGAGGGGGACGCAAGCCAGCTCGGTACCAGCCTGGGTCAGGGGAGTCAGGCCCTGAGCCAGCGGCTGCAGATCCGGGTGACACTTCGATAGGGTCGCTCTGGTCAGTGGTGAGACAGGGCGCCTGGGGGTGCCCCGTTTTTGTCTTCACCCGTGGGAAACGGGGATATCCCTTGCGTAGTCGCGAAGGGAGCGACTTCGCAGCAGATACCAGATGGCCCAGAGGTTCCCCACCAGGGTGAGGGCATTGGCCCAGCTAAAGTCCCATCCCTGATGGGTGAGGGTGGTGATTTGCAGCAGCAAGCCGCTCAGGGCGGACAGCAGCAGCAAGCCCCGGGTATGGCGGCGCAGCCAGGCGCGCAGTGGATGGGTATGCAGGCCGCCACAAGCAAGCAGGGCCAGGGCGGCGGGGAGATCGCTGGCCATGGCAAGATAGAGGCTGATCTTGTCCGGATAGAGCAGGGTGAGGATGTCACTTCCTCCCTGCCGGGTGACGCCGGCCATCAGGAAGAGCCAGAGAGAGCGGGTGAGCAGCAGGGCGATGGGCCAGAACCAGAAAGGGGGATTGAGCTGACCATGGCGATCATAGCGGTGTTCGGGGTAGAGGGTCATGAGCATCTCCTGGGGCGATGACAAACATATGGGGATGCCGTGGCGTGGATGCAATGGGTGGGTGTTAAGCGGGGGGCAGATAAAAAAAGTCCCTCGCGAGGAGGGACCAATTGCACACAGATACAGGAACACAAGCCAACAGGCTGGTGAGAGGAATTATGCGCCATTGAGTGTGGATGCCTAGCTGTCAGATGTGACATGGGGGAGAGGAAAAGGAAAAGGCCCAGTCACAAGACTGGGCCTTTTGCGGGGAATGATGGTCGGCGTGAGAGGATTTGAACCTCCGACCCCTGACACCCCATGACAGTGCGCTACCTGGCTGCGCTACACGCCGACGTGGTCA
>NZ_JBFODE010000051.1:0-2079 GCF_040908155.1 Aeromonas sp. R6-2
CACTTCAGGTGTTTGGCAAAGTACGCGGCGGCTTTTTTTACCAGGGCCAACTCTTCTGCTTGCTCAGCCAGTTGGCGCTTGAGTCGGACATTTTCATCGGCGAGTTGCTGCTCGCGCTCCCCCGTATCCATGAGTTGCTTGGCCTTGGTGCGCCAAGCGTAGAGCTGGGCTTCTTTGAGGCCTAATTGGATGGCGGCCTTGCTCATTCCTACGCGCTCGGCCAGAGCCAAGGCTTCTTCCTTGTATTGCTGAGAGTAACGGGTTCTGGGTGTTTTCTGTTCGATCGTTGCTTTGGTCATGATGTACCTCTGTCAGTGATTTTACTCACTTAACCAAGTGTCCATCGAGGGTGGGTTAGATTAGTTTTCGTCCGGATCGTAATAGAGATCGCCACTGAAGACGTTGCCGACCTTGACCGGGATACCCTGCTGCCGAGCCTGGCTGAAGGCCTTGTGCAGCAGCTCGAAGTCGGCTGAGGTGGCCATCTGATAACCGCTGCTGCGTTTGGCATTGGTGGGGGAGTCAGTTCCGGCGGCCTGGGCCAGGATCACATCGCGCATCTGCACATGGTGCTGGGTCGCCCCCAGGCTGCCGACCCGAATAATGCGACGCACGCCAAAGTCGTTCACCAACTCGTGGGCGTAGAGCACCATGGAGGGGATCCCCATTCCATGGCCCATCACCGAGATGCGCTGACCCTTGAAGTAGCCGGTGTAGCCGAGCATGTTGCGCACATTGGTCACCTCGCGCACATCCTCAAGGAAGGTCTCGGCGATGTAACGGGCACGTAGCGGATCCCCGGGCATGATGACGGTCTGGGCAAAATCGCCGGGCTGGGCATTGATATGAGCGGTCATTGTTATTGTTCCTGCTGGGTTCTGAGCATGGGCGCATCCTACCCCCCCGGGGCTGGCATCAAGCAGGACAAAAGTCCTCTTCCGCCGATCCGGATCACAAAGCGACAAGATGGCATGCGCCAAGGCGAGGGCAGTCTCTGGATTATTTGATCGGGCTCAAACAAACCACTTTATTTGGCGTCGAATGACCACAGAGCACTGGATGATTTAAGACCGGATTGAATATCATAGCGGCCGGTGCCCTGAGTCTGCGATGGGGCCTTCCCATCCCGAGGCAATGAGCGCACTGGAAGCTGTAATTCAGGGGCGGTAGCGTGTTTTTTCCCCAATATGGACAGGCATCTTTTTAACATGGACAGGCATGGTTGAGCTGAACCATGGTTGAGCTGATGTCTTGCTCTTGCTGACTCTCCTTCCCCATCTATCTCTGTGCCCTGAGAGGCATTTTTCTCCCGGCAACAGCGCTGTTGGCCCGGGGATGGAAGGCCCAGAACGAGCGTGAGTGGGCAAAGACGCATGAAGACCCCTCGACTGAAGGCCGAGTGAGAACATTGAAGGGAAATGGTCAGGCGCAGAGCCAGCGCCGGCCGTTGGCGAGCCCCTGTCGCCGCTTGCGCTGCAAATGCTCGCAGAAATGGCCCAGCTCGTCGGGGGTGCCGGCCGGCCCCTTGAACAGGCGGCGAAAATCCCGGGTCAGCTTCTCCCAGTGAGCGGCGGGCAATCCCAATCGCGCCAATATTCGCGCACAACCCGGTGACATGGCGCCGCGCTTGTCTCCACGCAGCCAGCGGCCGCTCTCGTCCACCAGTTCGAGATAATCCGCCAGGGAAAAGGTCAAGCCGTGAGTCAGGGCTTGATGCTCATCGCCCACAAAGGGCAGCAGCTCATCGGGTTGTTTCCCTTCCAGCGCCGCCCGAATGCGTCGCTGGATGCTGGTAAAATCGGACGACTCGGGCGTCTCGGCCATGGCGGCTCGCACCGGATTGAGCTCCACATAGGCCATGCAGGCAAGTAACGCCGATTCGTTGAGCAGGGCCTGGGACTTGAAGCGCCCCTCCCAGAAGTGTCCGGTGCAGCCATCCTCCCGGTTGGCCTGCCGGGCGATGGGCTCGCACAGCAGACGCATCAGCCAGCTGATATCCATCAGCCGCTGACGGTAAATGCCGATAGTGGCTTGCACCGCCAGCCATTGGGCCTCATCGAGCGACTCGCCCTTGGCAAA
>NZ_JBFODE010000052.1:0-13791 GCF_040908155.1 Aeromonas sp. R6-2
GAGTGGGCATCTTCCCCACACAGAAAGGCCCGCCGCACACAGCGGCTCACCACGTGGTAGTAGGGCGTATCCTGCAGGCTGATTTGACGTGAACGAGCGATGGTCATGGCGAGTTCCTCGGCAGTGAGGCTTCAAGCCAAGCAGGCCATTACGCCTCTGTCAAAATGGTGGGTGTCCCAGAATCTTCGCCTCCCAGAATCTTCCCAGAATCTGTTCGTCCCAGAATCTGTTCGTAAGGCGTATCTTGCAGACTGATTTGACGTGAACGGGCGATGGTCATGGCGAGTCCCTCGGCAGTGATGCTTCAAGCCAAGCAGGCCACTACGCTTCTGTCAAAATGGTGGGTGTCCCAGAATCTTCCAGAATCTCCCCAGAATCTCGCCCTCAAAAGTAGACGTTTTTGACAAATTTGGCAAAATTGATGATTTTGAATGCCTTCTTGTGAGATTGTGTGTACAATATCAACTTAGATTTACCTCACATTTGGGTATCATAAAATGATAAAAAGACTTGGGTTTAGAAATTTTTATAGCTTTAAAGAAGGTGTTGAAATTAATTTCTCTGAAAAAGATTCTAGTTTCGATGAAGCCGATTCAACAAATATATCAAAAGTATTAGGGATTAAGGGTGCCAATGGTTCAGGTAAAACGAACATTCTAAAAGCTATCACATTCTTATATTGCTTTTGCTCAAGAAGAATGACCACATCTAAAAAAGATTCTGAAGTAGATCTTCCTTTTGAAAGCTTTATGGATAATGATGATATCACAGAGTTTTATATTGAGTTTATTAGGAAAGGAATTACATATTATTACGAGTTGGACCTAAAGCGTTCAGGGATAGTTAGAGAGGAAATACGTAGGAAAAATAAAAAGGAGGTTGTCTGTTTAACTCGTGAAAATAATAGAGTGACTCATTGCCTTAAAGAATTTTCAGAGCTTAAAAGCTTAAAATTAAAAGCAGACCAATCTATTATTAGCGTAACAAATGATTTTTCATTCAACAATGAAATGTATGACTTAGAAGTCATGAACTGGAATTTTACAAGAATCTTGTTTAATGTTGGATATGATGGGTATCACAATATTGAAACCGATAATTACTTTGAGGTGAGTGAGTTTTATTATCATAATAAAGATGCGTTCGAGTTTACAAAGGGAATTATTGAAAGTGTAGATGATGGAATTTCCGATATTACAATTGAGAAGACAACAGACTCTGAAAAAGGCGTAGATATTTTCTACCCAATGTTTCTTCATAGTGGTGGAGATGTTGACTTTGAAATTGGTCTCGCACATGAATCTATGGGAACAAAAGCATTATTCGTTACACTTCAAAAATATTGGGTAGCAATTAAAGACGGTAGTTTACTGGTTTTAGATGAATTCGATACTCACCTTCATGCGATGATTCTCCCAGAAATACTGGAGCTATTCACAAACCCTAATATTAATAAAAACAATGCGCAACTAATCTTTACCGCACACAATACAGAAATTATCGACTCTCTCGGTCGTTACCGAGCCATTCTTGTAAACAAAGAAAATAATGAGAGTTATTGCTTCAGATTAGATGATGTGTCTTTACTAAGAAATGACCGGCCAATCTCTCCTTTATACAGCAAAGGTAAAATTGGTGGAACTCCAAAAAATATTGATGGCTTAGCTTCTAGAATTGCTGAGTTTTGGAGTGACAATAAAAAATGAGCAAAAACTTTTCAAAATCACCAAGGAAAGAACGATTTCTATTAACAGTCCCAAAGGATAGTTTAAGCAACTGTGACATACTCACCCGTTCAAAGTTCAATTTCTCTTATTTTAACAATAACCATCCCGGCCAGGATTTTGTTGATTGGAACAACGCAGGAGGAAATAGTAAATTAGTGAAGTTAATGGGGAAATTAAAAGAGTTTACACGCGAACCGTTAAAGCATTGGGAAAATGAGAAAATAGGTAAAGGAAAAAATGCAGGAAAAGGAAAGCGTCAGAGTTGCTTAGAGGTATATAAGGACTTCCCTGCAAGGTCCGCTTTCTCACATCCTCAAAATGTACCTATTGATGTTTGGTGGGCTAGATTCAGAATAGACAGCGATACGAGATTAGTCGGTTTTGTTATACCGGATAATTTAGACAAAGCTATAGCAAGCAACTTTGACTACAATACTTTTTATGTTGTTTTTTTAGATGATAAACATCAGTTTTATTTAACATGACAAACAAAAGGACAAACTGAGTTATCTACCGCTTTGAGTGCCGCATAGCGGTCAACGAGTCGGCACATAGCTCCTTTCATACGGTATTGTTGGCCCCAGAAGTTGCCAAGGTAAAGTGACAGAGCTGTAGGTTTGTATATTTGGACGATCACTTCATTAATGCTACCGCTACAGCCTATATAAAACCAACCCGGCCTAAGCCGGGTTGATTGCATCAAAAGGTAAGAAAAATCAAAGCGCCTCCAATCTGGCATACGCCGCCACCAGCCACTTGGCGCCGGCGTCGTCGAAGTGGATCTGCACCCGGCTCTGGGGGCCGACCCCCTCGAAGTTGAGCACAGTGCCTTCGCCAAACTTGGGATGGAGCACCCGCTGGCCCAGGTTGAAGCCGCTCTGGGCGAAGCTCTGCTGCACCTCATTCTGGCTGAAGCGGCCATATTGGGTGGGGCGGCTGACCTGGGTGCGCAGGCGGATCTCCTCCAGGCACTCGGCGGGCATCTCGCGGATGAAGCGGCTCGGCTTGTGGAACATCTCGCGGCCGTAGATGCGGCGGCTCTCGGCATAGCAGAGGTAGAGCTTCTCCATGGCGCGGGTCATGCCCACGTAACAGAGGCGCCGCTCCTCCTCGAGGCGCCCGGCCTCTTCGGTGGTCTGCTGGCTCGGGAACATGCCCTCTTCCACCCCCACCATAAAGACCAGGGGGAACTCGAGCCCCTTGGCGCTGTGCAGCGTCATCAGCTGCACCGCGTCGGCGTGCTCGTCGGCCTGGCCCTCACCGGCCTCGAGCGCCGCATTGGCCAGGAAGGCCGAGAGATCGCTCATCTCGTCCGCCTCTTCGGGGCGGGTGAACTGGCGGCAGGCGGTCACCAGTTCGTCCAGGTTCTCGACCCGCGCCTGGGATTTCTCGCCCTTCTCGGCCAGGTACATGGCTTTGAGACCCGAGTTCTGGATGGTGATGTCCGCCTGCTGGTGCAGGGGCAACAGGCCCACCTGCTCCTCGAGGCCGTCGATGAGATCGACGAAGCCGCGCACCGCGTTGCCGGCGCGGCCCGAGAGCACCTTGTCAGCGAGCAGCTCGCGCGACGCCTGCCACAGGTTGAGGCCGCGATCCCGGGCGTGGCCACGGATGATGTCGAGGGTGCGATCGCCGATGCCACGGGTCGGGGTGTTGACCACCCGCTCGAAGCTGGCGTCATCGCCGCGGTTGTTGATGAGGCGCAGGTAGGCCAGCGCATCCTTGATCTCCTGGCGCTCGAAGAAGCGCAAGCCGCCGTAGATGCGATAAGGCATGGCGTCCTGCATCAGGGCCTCTTCCAGAATGCGGGACTGGGCGTTGGAGCGATAGAGGATGGCGCAATCGGCCAGCATGCCCCCCTTGTCACGCCACTCTTTCAGGCGCCCCACCACGAAGCGGGCCTCATCCACCTCGTTGAAGGCGGCGTAGAGGGAAATCGGCTCGCCCTCGGCCCCCTCGGTCCACAGCTCCTTGCCGAGGCGCTCGGCGTTGTTGGCGATGACGCAGTTGGCGGCCTTGAGGATGGTGGCGGTGGAGCGGTAGTTCTGCTCGAGACGGATGGTCTCGGCGCCCGGGTAGTCGGTCAGGAAGCGCTGGATGTTCTCGATTTTGGCGCCGCGCCAGCCGTAGATAGACTGGTCGTCGTCGCCCACGATCATCACCTTGCCGGTGTCGCCGGCCAGCATGCGCAGCCAGGCGTACTGCACGCCGTTGGTGTCCTGGAATTCGTCCACCAGTATGTTCTGGAAGCGATCCCGGTAGTGCTCGAGGATGTGGGGGCGATGGAGCCACAGTTCGTGGGCACGCAGCAAGAGTTCGGCAAAGTCCACCAAGCCGGCGCGATCGCAGGTCTCCTGGTAGGTCTGGTAGATCTTCTGGTAGGTGCGGGTGACCGGGTCGCCGTAGAGATCGATGTCGCCGGGGCGCAGCCCCTCGTCTTTCTTGCGGTTGATGTACCCCATCACCTCGCGCGGGGCCCAGTGCTTCTCGTCGAGGTTGAGCGCCTTGATGACCCGGCGAATGAGGCGGTACTGATCGTCCGAGTCGAGGATCTGGAAGTCCTGGGGCAGGCCGGCGTCCAGGTGGTGGGCGCGCAGCAGGCGGTGGGCGATGCCGTGGAAGGTGCCAATCCACATGCCGCGCTGATCGGTGCCGATCACTCGCTCGACCCGGCCGCGCATCTCGGCCGCCGCCTTGTTGGTGAAGGTCACCGCCAGGATGGAGAAGGGCGAGCAGCGCTCTACCTGCATCAGCCAGGCGATACGGTGCACCAGCACCCGGGTCTTGCCCGAGCCGGCCCCCGCCAGTACCAGCAGGTTGCCGCGCGGTGCCGCCACCGCATCCCGTTGCTTGTCGTTGAGGCCATCGAGCAGGCTTGAAACGTCCATCACCACTCCTGTTTATTTATACAGGCGGCGATTATACGGAAGTGGCGGCCCGATGACCAACGCCACGCACCTTTCCCCCTATTCTGCCCCGCCGGGGTGATTGAGCACCCCCAGCAGATCCCGTTGCAGGGTTCGCAACTGATCGATAAGAGCCAGGTTGAGCCAGAGGTAACCCGCCACCTCGGGGGTGCGGCCGCCGCTTGCCAGCAGGCCCCGCAGGTCTGCCTCCACCTGGGCCAGCTCACCGAGCAGGTCGTGGCTGAGCTGCCCGTCGATGGCCAGCTGGGCCAGCTGATCGATGAGATCGCCGATGCGCTGGTGCGCCCGGCGCAGCAGCTCGTCCCCGAGCAGGGCGAAGTGGCTCTCCCGATTGGCCCAGAAGGCGCTACCGAGCAGCTCGAGCTGAGCCACCAGGTTGCGCAGCCCGCGCTGGATCTGCTCCATCCCCTTGAGCGGGGCACCGCTCTCCCGGGCTGCCGGGGCCATCAGGGGGCGCAGCTTCACCAGCTCTCCCATCAGTCGGCTGCGCTGCCCCTCAAGGGGCGGAGGAGCCAGCAGGTTGGGTGAGAGGGCGCTGCGATAGAGCAGGGCGGTGGCCCGCAGCTGGCTGGCCAGCTTCATGCGCCAGTGCAGGTAGGCCTTGTGGGGCCAGATGGCCGCCAGCACGATGGCGATGAGGGCCCCCACCAGCACATCACCGGCCCGCCACAGGGCGGCCTCCATCGAGGAGGGGTGAGGCCCCACGATCACCGCCAGGGTGATGCCGAGCAGCAGCCCCACATAGGGGCGCTTGCCGAGGGCCACATAGCCACACGCCACCATGACGGCGGCACACCAGATCATTCCGAGCCAGGGCAGACTCCCCAGCAGGTAGAGGGCGACCATGCCCAGGGCTGCCCCGACACAGGTGCCGAGCACCCTGTGCCAGGTGCGGGTGACTATGTTGCCCCAGTAGGGGAGCGGGCCCAGGATCACCACCATGGTCACCAGGCTCCAGGCATCGTTGGGGAGCTTGATCAGCCGTATCAGCGACAGGGTCACCATGAAGGCAAAGGCCAGGCGCACCCCGTGGATGAGGCGGTAGTGGCGATAGAAGCGCTGCTGCAACAGCGAGATGGGGCTGTGGCGGACCATGATGGACTCGAGCCAGGAGGAAAGGGCGAAATTATAAGCCATAAGATGGCGCCGTCCACGGTGCGTTTCTTGGCATGAGGGGGCCAAGGCCGTATAGTGCTGGGCGTTAATCCATCAGGTTCCCCATTATGTTCCAAGACAATCCGCTGCTGGCCCAGCTCAAGCAACAAATCCGCGAGAATATCCCCAAGAAAGAGGGCGTGATCCGCGCCTCTGACCGGGGTTTCGGTTTCCTCGAGGTCGATGAGAAGACCAGCTACTTCGTGCCCCCTCCCTACATGAAGAAGGTGCTGCACGGTGACCGCGTGGTCGCCCTGATCCGCACCGAGAACGAGAAGGAGGTGGCCGAGCCGGATGAACTGCTGGAGGCCTCCCTGACCCGCTTCGTGGCCCGCGTGAAGATGTTCCGCGATCGCCTCAACGTGGTGCCGGATCACCCCAACATGAAGGAGGCGATGAAGGCCCGGCCGAAGAAGGGGCTGGACGAGAAGGATTTCAAGGAAGGGGACTGGGTGGTGGCGACCCTCAAGCGTCACGCCCTCAATGACAACGGCTTCTTCGCCGAGATCACCCACAAGATCGCCGACAAGGAAGACCACAACGTGCCCTGGTGGGTGGTGCTGGCGCGCCACAACCTGGCCCAGATCGAGCCGGCCGACCTGCCCGAGTGGCAAGATCTGGAAGCGGATCTGCCGCGCCAGGATCTCACCGACGTCGCCTTCTTCACCATCGACGGCCCCAAGACCAAGGACATGGATGACGCCCTCGCCATCCGTGAGACCGAGCAAGGCTGGGAGCTGCTGGTCGCCATCGCCGACCCGACCGCCTTCGTGGCCGAAGGAAGCGAGCTGGACAAGGAGGCCGCCCAGCGCGCCTTCACCGTCTACATGCCGGGGCGCAACGTGCCCATGATCCCGCGCACCCTCTCCGACGAGCTCTGCTCCCTGAAAGAGGGCGAAGAGCGCAACACCCTGTGCGCCCGTCTGACCATCCACAAGGATGGCCTGCTGGACGAGCAGACCGAGTTCTTCGCCGCCCGCATCCGCTCGCGCGCCCGTCTCAACTATGACGACGTCTCGGATCTCTTTGAGCACGACAAGCCGCTGGACGTGGACGCCGCCGTGCTGGCCCAGCTGCCGCTGATGAAAGCCATGACAGAGGCGCGCATCAACTGGCGCACCGAGCACGCCCTGGTGTTCCCGGACCGTCCCGACTACGACTTCGAGCTGGGTGAGAACGGCGCCGTGCTGGCCATCCATATGTCGCCGCGCCGCCTCGCCAACCGCATGGTGGAAGAGTCGATGATCGCCGCCAACATCTGCGCCGGCCGCGTGCTGGGCAAGACCGTCGGCTACGGCATCTTCAACGTCCACAGCGGCTTTGACGAGGACTCCCTCGACGGCGCCATCGAGCTGCTCAAGAGCGCCGAGGCCCCGTTCGAGAAGGAAGAGATCGCCAGTCTGTCGGGCTTCTGCGCCCTGCGCCGCTGGATCGACGGCCTCGACACCCGCTGGCTGGACGGCAAGATCCGCCGCTTCCAGAGCTATGCCCTGATGTCGGCCGAGCCGGGAGCCCACTACGGCCTGGGTCTGGATGCCTACGCCACCTGGACCTCGCCGATCCGTAAATACGGTGACATGGTCAACCATCGCCTGCTCAAAGCCGTCATCGCCGGCCAGCAACCGGGCGCACGCCCGAGCGAGGAGCTGACCCAGCACCTGACCGACTGCCGCCGCCTGCACCGCACGGTGGAGCGCGACATCGCCGACTGGCTCTATGCCCGCTTCCTGGCCCCCCTGGTCGCCACCGACACTGTGTTCGAGGGCGAGATCATCGACGTGATGCGTGCCGGTCTCAAGGTGCGCCTGCGCGAGAACGGCGCCGTCGCCTTCGTGCCGGCCAAGCTGATCCTCGACAACAAGGATCGCCTGGAGTGCAACTGGGACAGCGGCCGTGTCTTCCTCGACAAGGAGCCGATCATGGAGCTGGGCCAGACCCTCGCCGTGAAGCTGGCCGAGGTGGTGGAAGAGACCCGCTCCGTGGTCGCCAAGCCCGCCGTGGCCATAGTACCGGGCCCGCTGCCCGAGGCGCCGGCCGCCGACACCCCGGCTGCCGAGTAATGCCCCCGAGAGCCCGGCCTGCGCCGGGCTCTCTGTTTTATGCCGGCAGGCAGATGACCAGACTCACCCCCGCTGCACCAGTCGCTCCAGCAGGGCCTGAACCGGGGCACAGCTCTCTTCCCCCAGCAACCACTGCTTCTGATGGGGAGAGAGTGGCAGCATCTCAAGCCAGCGCTGGGCCACCCAGCAGCCATCCTCCCAGTGGGGCTCTCGATAGAGGGCGCCGTATTCGGGGTAGTCGTCAAACACCTCCCTGAGCTTCTCCACCAAAGGCGTAAAGGCCGGTGATACTGCCACCGGTGGCCAGGGGGGAAGTGCCGCCACCTCACCCCAACGCAGGCCATCTGCCTCCTGGCGCACCTCGCCGATCCGCACCCGCTCCACTCCGCGCACCGTAATACCGAGCAGGCCGTCGTCCAGCAGGTCGAAGTCGACGATCTCGACCCGGGTACCGATGGGCAACATGTTGCGGAGCGCTTGTGACGCCTGGGGATCGAGCATGCAGAGGACGAAGCCATGAGTGGAAGCCTGGGCGACCAGGCGCTGATAGCGAGGCTCGAAGATACGCATGGGCATGATGCCGCCGGGCAGCAGGTGTGCGGTGAGGGGAAAGAGAGGTAGCTCCATCAGAGACTCCGGCCTTGATACCGATACAGCGCGATCCACTGTCACTATTATAAAAGAAAGGCGAAATCTGACTGTTAAACCGTTTGGATATGCAGTAAAAATGGATAAGCACCACTTATCCGAAATATCCTGCGGAAATGGGTGCCCCATACCAGTGAAGATGCCTGCTCGCGCCCCCTCCACCCCGCCCGTGTGGTGGTTTTCTCGGCCCGTTACGGGTAAAATTCACGCCCTTAAACTCAAGTCACGTTTCGACGCATAACCATTGGTGGTCAGTTATGAAAGAGCATATTCATCATCTACTTGAACAGACGGTTGCCAACCTGAAATCCGCCGGTCTGCTGCCGGCCGACCTGGAGGCCCGTATTCAAGTCGATCGATGCAAGGAGAAGGCTCACGGCGACCTGGCCACCAACCTGGCGATGCTGCTGGCCAAGCCGGCCGGCAAGAACCCCCGTGAGCTGGCCGCGGCCATCATCGAGCACCTGCCCGCCTCCAGCCAGGTGGCCAAGGTGGAGATTGCCGGCCCCGGCTTCATCAATTTCTTCTTCGACAAGGCTTGGCTGGCCGGCCAGATCGAGGCCATCAACGCCAGCCCCAAGGCCAACGTGAAGCTGCCGGCCCCCCAGCGCGTGGTGGTCGACTACTCGGCCCCGAACGTCGCCAAAGAGATGGCGGTGCACCACATTCGCTCCACCGTCCTCGGTGACGTGGCGGTGCGCGCCCTGGAGTTTCTCGGCCACGACGTGGTGCGCGCCAACCACATCGGCGACTGGGGCACCCAGTTCGGCATGCTGATCGCCTATCTGGAGAAGATGGAGAACGAGCACGCCTCCGACATGGAGCTGCGCGATCTGGAAGCCTTCTACACCCAGGCCAAGCGCTACTACGACGAAGACGAAGCCTTCGCCGAGCGCGCCCGCGCCTATGTGGTGAAACTGCAGAGTGGCGATGAGTACTGCCGTACCATGTGGAAGAAGCTGGTCGACATGACCATGGAGCAGAACCAGCGCAACTACGATCGCCTGAACGTCTCCCTGACCAACAAGGACATCATGGGCGAGTCCATGTACAACGACATGCTCCCCGCCATCGCCGAGGATCTGAAGGCGCGCGGCCTGGCGGTCGAGGATGACGGTGCCCTGGTGGTCTATCTGGACGAGTACAAGAACAAGGATGGCGAGCCCATGGGGGTCATCATCCAGAAGCGTGACGGTGGCTTCCTCTACACCACCACCGACATCGCCTGCGCCAAGTACCGCTATGAAACCCTCAAGGCGGACCGGGTCATGTACTTCATCGACTCCCGTCAGCACCAGCACCTGATGCAGGCCTGGACCATCACTCGCAACGCCGGCTATGTGCCCGAGTCCGTGCCCCTCGAGCACCACGCCTTCGGCATGATGCTGGGCAAGGATGGCCGTCCCTACAAGACCCGTTCCGGCGGCACCGTCAAGCTGGTCGATCTGCTCAACGAAGCCGAGGAGCGCGCCACCGCCCTGCTCGAGAGCCGCAGCAGCGACATCCAGGGTGAGGAGCGCGCCAAGGTGATCAACGCCATCGCCATGGGCGCGGTGAAGTACGCGGATCTCTCCAAGAACCGCACCACCGACTATGTGTTCGACTGGGATCTGATGCTGTCGTTTGAGGGCAACACCGCCCCCTATCTGCAGTATGCCTATACCCGTATCCAGTCCATCTTCCGCAAGGCCGAGGTGGATCCGGCGACCCTGACCGGCTCCATCACCCTGACCGAAGACGCCGAAGAGACCCTGGCCCAGAAGCTGATCCAGTTCTCCGACGCGGTCAACGGCGTGGCCGACAAGGGGATGCCGCACCTGCTCTGTACCTATCTGTACGAGCTCTCTGGCAACTTCATGACCTTCTACGAAGCCTGCCCGATCAACAAGGACGGGGTGGACGAGGCAACCCGTCAGAGCCGCCTGTTGCTCTGTGCCGCCACCGCCAAGGTGCTCAAGCTGGGTCTGGACGTACTGGGCATTCACACCCTGGAGCGCATGTAATCCATGGCGACACGGGATTATGTCGGCAACGGCTCGCGCAGAAGGGCCGGTGGACGTAACAGCAAGCGGGCGGCGCCCAAGCGCAGCTTCCCGCTCATCCCTGTGCTGGTGCTCGGGGTATTGCTGGCCGGCTTCGGCGGCTTCCTGTATGTGATCAATGGCAAGGGGGATTCGTCCCCCTCCATCGAGGAGCAGGTACGGGCCAACAAGCCCAAGTCCGACAAGCCGGCACTGCCCCAGGAGAAGTGGAGCTACATGGAGCGGCTGGAGAACAAGCAGGTCGACATCGTCGAGCCGCCTCCCCAGCCGGGTGTGCTGCCTCCCCCTCCTGCCGAGACGGTTACACTGCAGCCCGAACGCCTTCCCAAGCCGGTGGAGACTCGTGTACCGCAGCCGGGCACCCCGGTTACCGCCCCCAAACCCGCCACCGGCGCCCCGGTTGCCACGGCCCAGGAGCAGGTGATCGACCGCAAGGCCGAGCGGGAACGGATGGAGCGCGAGCTACGCGCCGAGCTGGAGCGGGAGCAGGCCGAGAAGGCCAAGGCGGCCGCCGCCAGTGCCGACAGCGGACGCTACATGATGCAGTGCGCCGCCCTGCGTTCACAGGACGCCGCCGAGTCGCTCAAGGCGCGTATCGCCTTTACCGCCGGTCTCTCCTCCAGCCTGCAGAGCGTGAACGGCGCCAATGGCACCGTCTACAAGGTGGTGGTGGGCCCCTTCAACGGCAAGGCGGCCGCCGATGCGGCCAACAAGCGGTTGCAGGCCTCCGGCATCAGCGGCTGCATTCCCCGCAAACAGTAATCCCGTATCATGACGCCGGCATCGCCGGCGTTTTTTTGCCTTGAAAAAATCCTCCTGCGCCCCCACCTCTCTTCTCATGCACAGTTGACCCCGCCTCCGGGGTCGTGGCCCCAAGCGAGGTACAGCAAGTGACCACCATAGTTTCAGTTCGCCGTAACGGTCAGGTCGTCATCGGTGGCGATGGCCAGGTTTCCCTGGGTAACACCGTCATGAAGGGCAATGCCCGCAAGGTCCACCGCCTCTACAACGGCAAGGTGCTGGCCGGGTTTGCCGGCGGTACCGCCGACGCCTTTACCCTGCTCGAGCGCTTCGAGGCCAAACTGCAAGCCCATCAGGGCAACCTGGAGCGGGCCGCCGTGGCCCTGGCCAAGGAGTGGCGCACCGACCGCGCCCTGCGCCGCCTCGAGGCTCTGCTGGCCGTGGCCGACGAGAACAAGTCTTTCATCATCACCGGCAACGGTGACGTGGTGCAGCCGGAGCAGGATCTGATCGCCATCGGTTCGGGGGGCAACTTCGCCCAATCCGCCGCCACTGCCCTGCTGGAGAACACGGATCTCGATGCCAAGAGCATCGTCGAGAAGGCCCTCAAGATCGCCGGCGACATCTGCGTCTTCACCAACCAGCACCACACCATAGAGGTGCTGGACTACCAGCCGAAATAAGCGCTCCCCCCATTCTGCGGGGCGGCCACGCCGCCCCCGACACAGGAATCCCATCATGTCCGAGATGACCCCGAGAGAAATCGTTCACGAGCTGGACCGTCACATCATCGGCCAGGCCGACGCCAAGCGCGCGGTAGCCGTGGCCCTGCGTAACCGCTGGCGCCGCATGCAACTCAATGAAGAGATGCGCCATGAGGTGACCCCCAAAAACATCCTGATGATTGGCCCGACCGGCGTGGGCAAGACCGAGATCGCCCGCCGCCTGGCCAAGCTGGCCAACGCCCCCTTCATCAAGGTCGAGGCCACCAAGTTCACCGAGGTGGGCTATGTGGGCAAGGAAGTGGACAGCATCATCCGCGATCTGACCGACGCCGCCATCAAGCTGGTGCGCGAGACCGAGGTCGAAAAGATGAAGTACCGCGCCGAAGAGGCTGCCGAGGAGCGCATCCTCGATGCCTTGTTGCCCAACCCGCGTAACACCTGGGGGGAAGAGGAGAAGGCCGACAACTCCAACACCCGCCAGATCTTCCGCAAGAAGCTGCGTGAAGGGCAGCTCGATGACAAGGAGATCGAGCTGGAGCTCTCCGCCAGCCCCATGGGCGTGGAAATCATGACCCCGCCGGGTATGGAGGAGATGGCCAACCAGCTGCAGGGACTGTTCCAGAACCTGGGGCAGGGCCAGAAGAAGAAGCGCAAGATGAAGGTCAAGGAGGCCATCAAGGCCCTGACCGAGGAGGAGGCCGCCAAGCTGGTCAACCCGGAAGAGCTCAAGCAGAAAGCCATCGAAGTGGTGGAGAACAACGGCATCGTCTTCATCGACGAGATCGACAAGATCTGCAAACGCGGCGAAGTCTCGGGCCCCGATGTCTCCCGTGAGGGTGTACAACGGGATCTGCTGCCGCTGATCGAAGGCTGTACCGTCAACACCAAGCACGGCATGGTCAAGACCGACCACATCCTGTTTATCGCCTCCGGAGCCTTCCAGGTGGCCCGTCCGTCTGATCTCATCCCCGAGCTGCAGGGTCGTCTGCCGATCCGGGTCGAGTTGGGGGCGCTGACCACCGAGGACTTCGAGCGTATCCTGACCGAGCCGAACGCCTCCCTGACCGATCAGTACCAGGCCCTGATGGCCACCGAGGGCGTCACCATCGCCTTCACCCAGGACGGCATCCGCCGCCTGGCCGAGGCCGCCTGGCAGGTCAACGAGCGCACCGAGAACATCGGCGCCCGCCGCCTGCATACCGTGATGGAGCGCCTGATGGAGGAGATCTCCTTTGATGCCTCTGAAAAATCGGGCCAGACTTTCACCATCGACGCCGACTACGTTAACACCCATCTCGGCAAGCTGATTGAAGACGAGGATCTGAGCCGCTTTATCCTGTAAGTTCAGTCCCTTACCAACAGCAAAGCACCTCCCATCGGGAGGTGCTTTTTTATTGCCTTCGCCCAAAGAAACACTGTGGACATGAGGCTTAACCGGCCATGAGGCCCGGCAATCGGGGCATGGTCACCCTGGCACGCAAGGTCGGGTTCAAGGTAGAGGTGTCGATGGAGGATAACCTGGTGAGCATGGTGCTGCCGCTCGCCGTGAACACGCCGTGAGGCGCGGATGGAGAACCAGGGCCTGCCGAGCTCGCGGTCGCTCGGTGAGAGTGAGCAAACCCCAAAGAGAAAGAGGCCATC
Organism: Aeromonas sp. R6-2; assembly: GCF_040908155.1. Lineage (NCBI taxonomy): Bacteria > Pseudomonadati > Pseudomonadota > Gammaproteobacteria > Aeromonadales > Aeromonadaceae > Aeromonas > Aeromonas sp. R6-2. The sequence goes on from NZ_JBFODE010000052.1 coordinate 13,667, forward strand.
CCGGGTGGGATAGCCTCTTGTTGTCTCGACAGCCTTTCAAAACTGCAAATGCAAAAAGACCATCTCAAACGAGATGGTCTTTTTATCTTCAAATTGGGTGCCTGGCAGTGTCCTACTCTCGCATG